>CAMYNC010000096.1 GCA_947259685.1 uncultured Desulfuromonadales bacterium
TTCTTCAGCGGAGTGATGGCGAAGCGCAAGAGCGGATCATGAAGGCGACGCGGACGGGACGCCCTGTCGGCGGTGATGACTTTGTTTCGCAGTTGGAAGTGCTATCGGGGCGGATTCTGCGTCCACGCCTTGCTGGGAGACCGCGAAAGAAAAAATAGGTATTATGTCCCCCTGTTGTCCAGACGCTTTCTTTGTTTGTTACTCGCTGGTCGAATAAATCAGTTACCGACAACTGCCTCTCCCAACCTCAGGGCCTGAGTAATTTGACAGTCTCCTGGTTCATAATGCTGTCTGTCCATCCCTCGCTGACATATCCCTGCTGTCCGCAATATTCGACTAAATACCAAATCCCTTCATAGTTTTCCGTATATCTGACAACACTATAATCTAATATCTTCACTATGGTTTTATCAGGAACATCGGAAACCTTATTGAACTCTCCAGTATTTGGTCGACGCAATAACGGTACTGAAGGTTTTCTATTTGGACTTTCAATCTTAAGATAATGACTTATCTTGTATTTTTCATTTTTTCCGTAAAAAATCTTAGCATAGTGGAAATATTTATCTTTATACCTCTTATTTGAAGGATTTATCTTTGATAATTTATAATAGCTCGACATATTCCTTTCAATTTCCCCATACGGAACTTTAAGAACATCACGGTAGAGCTTTTTTTCATCTTCATGTAAGAAACCTGGTTTTGCTTCAAAACAGACGGTCTTTTCTGAAATATTATTGTTTTCTTCTATTTTAGAATCTCCCTGCTGCTCGGTTACTGAGCCAGCACAGGAAAAAATAAACAAGCACAGAGGGCAACAAAAGATCCAATTTAAGAAAATTCTCATTCCTCTTCTCCTAAAAAAATATCACTTACCCTATCCGTAGCCAATTATAGCAAGTGATACTGCATCTCGAACCTGAATGAATATATTGATGATTTTTTCAAGCTATTATTTCTGGCAAACCCTAGTGGAAAAGCATTTAGAGCGAACCTTTTCTGTTCGCCTGTCATGACCGGAGCAAATCCGGGGACATAATATCATTTATCCTGCCTCCACGGTTCAACAGGGCCTGCTCCCCACAAGGGAGCAGGCCCTGTTGTTATTTGGCTGCTGGAACCACTGGCATGATGGTGGCTGTTGGCTCTAGATGGTTTCTTCTCGGTTGCAAATGGAGCGATTGATGGGTGGCAATACGAGAACATATCTCTGGCAACAACCGGGATGGACAGACTTCCAATATGAGAGTTCTGCTTTGTTGGAGGTTCATGGCCAGTGTCGCTACGAACAGGGACTGCTGCGGGCACAGCTTGAGGCACTCGGGCTGGAGGAGCGCTTAGAGGCTCAGGCCGAGGTGCTGGTTGAAGAAGCGATGAAGACTTCGGAGATTGAGGGGGTGAACCTGGATCGCCAGCAGGTGCGCTCTTCGGTAGCGCGTCGCTTGGGATTGCCGGATGCAGGCCTGCGACAGCCGGAGCGGAATGTGGAAAGTCTGGTGCAAATTCTGCTTGATGCAACGCAAAGTTATGCTGCCCCGTTGACTGCCGAGCGTTTAAAGGGCTGGCAAGCGGCCCTGTTCCCGACCGGCTATTCAGGAATTCATCAAATCATTGTTGGCGATTGGCGACAGGGGATGATGCAGGTCGTCTCTGGGCCTGCCGGCCGTGGAAAGTTGCATTTTGAGGCACCGCCTGCCGGTCAGCTTGATGGTGAAGTTCAGCACCTTCTCAACTGGTGGAATGCCCCGCCGCAGAGCAAAATCCGGGGACATAATATTGATTTATCCTTGTTTCGTAATATCCGAAACGCTAATCTATCGTCATGGCCCGCTTATCCCGACTTGTCATTCCCGGCTATCCCCACCACGTCACACAACGAGGCGTCCGTCGAGACTGATCGGCTGGTGGCAAAGGCAGCCTTGCCTGAAATGGTGGACGGCTGGGCGAGTTTTCTTCAGCGGAGAGATGGCGAAGCGCAAGAGCGGATCATGAAGGCGACGCGGACGGGACGCCCTGTCGGCGGTGATGACTTTGTTTCGCAGTTGGAAGCGCTATCGGGGCGGCACGCCTTGCTGGGAGACCGCGAAAGAAAAAATAGGTATTATGTCCCCCTGTTGGCACGGATGATCGGCATTATGGGCAGGACATTGTCAAACTGAGCAAGCGCAAGGATGTTTATGAGCAGGCTCGGAAGAACAAGCCCGAGAGTTGGGCACGACAAACCCGCAACTGGAGTCGAATCGAAATCGTTCGACTTAACCCTGAACGAAAACGGCCCTCCGAAGAGAGCCAAAAATCAGAAGCAGCATGACGAAGTTGAAGCGACAACTACCTTGACACCCGCCGTAACCCGGTACCCTTTTAATAAGTTGGCTTATTTCAAATCATTATTTGGTGACCGCATAGGGTGATCATGCGCACACAAACCGCACAATCTGGAAATGGTGCTTGCCAATCAGGTCTAATGGATGTGCTGGTCAGAATAACTGTGGACGGTTGGGTAAGTTGACAGTTCCAGGTTGCTGTATCACAATTTGTATCACAGCAGATTCATTGCACTGGGCCTGATTCGTGTAAATTCAGCGACTTAAAATGTGTGAAATAATGGCGAAGGTATCTCATCTACCGCCGCCAATTTCAACAGGGTCTGCTCCCACCAGGGGGCAGGCCCTGTTGCATACTGGGTCAGTGAGAATCGAAGCGAAGCGAGCGCTGTCGACCCTCTCTGCTTCCCACCGTTAAGGCATTTGGTTTGTTGGCAGGCGCGTCAATCTGCTGCGGGGAAGCCTCCGGAGTTGCCGGCAAGGCGAGTTCGCCCAGATTTCAGATCTGGTAAATCTGTTACAATAGACAAAGTTTGCCTCATTGCAGAGAAATCACACCTGCTCAGCGAGAGCACAAATGCCAAAAACCAAAAAAATCAACGTCGTTACTGAGTCCTGCCAACAGATCGAAGTGCTGGTCACCAGCTTTAAGGCTGATGCGATCTGGGTGCTGTTGGGTGAAGGGCCACTCAGCAGCAAATGCAAACTGGAGCCGACGTGAAACGGCCTGGCCTATGCCGGCAGCATCATGGGCCGCGAAATCATCTACCAGCGCAGTGTCCAAGATGTTCGGGAAGAACTGGCCCGGACAGTCGAGCATGGTGGGGGCTTCAGGAGGTAACCATGGCAACTCTGGAAATCTTTTACGATTATATCTGACCCTGGTGTTATTTCGGCGCCGTGCGCACCGAACAATTGCGGCAGGAATTCGACCTGGAGCTGCGTTGGACCGTTTTCCCGCTGCATCCGGAAACGCCCGAACAGGGCCAGACCCTCGAGCAGCTGTTCGCCGGGCGGATCGATGTTCCAAGCGTGTTGGCCCGACTGGAACAGGTCGCCGACTCGTTGGAACTTCCGTTCGGTGCCCGCAGCCATACCTACAACAGCCGCCGGGCTCAAGAGTTGGGGAAATGGGCTGAGCAGCAGGGCCGGGGAGATGAGTTTCGTTCGGCGGTCTACCGGGCCTATTTCGTCGACGGGCGTAACATCGCCAAGCCGACGGAGTTGACCGCCATTGTTGCCGCACTTGGGCTCTCGGTGGAAGAGGCTCAAAAGGTGCTGGAAGACCAGACCTTTGCCAGCGCAGTTGATTCCGACTGGCAACGATCCCGCAATCTCGGTGTCAGCTCAGTGCCGACCCATCATTACCAAGACCGCGCCTTGGTCGGTTTTCAGGATTATGCCGCTTTTCGTCGGCTGATATGCGGCTGAAGATTGCCGGATGGTGACTGCGGCCAGCAGCGCAGTCCTGACGCCAGGTGAATTAAATACCCAATGGAGAAACGTATTTAACTGGGACAGGCTCCGCCAGGTGCCTGTCCACCTGCCCAAGGTCAATGTTCCGAAAGAGAGGTTATTATGGCTCCACCTCTCAATGGAAGTGGCGATTACCCAGCGCAAACCTGTAAGCCTTTGGCCCCGTCAGGGAATCAGCCCCTGCTTGCGCAAGAATCTTTCCATGAATCCGACCGACGGTCCATCTGGGATATGCGTTGATGGGTCAACGCAGTAGTCGTGAATCTTGGAGAGCTGGTCGACCGGGCTAACTGCCGGCTTGTTGTTTTTCGCGAGATTCTTGTTGAGTTCGACCAGCGCCTCGCGGCTGAAGGGACATTGTTGGTCAGGGTTGAGCCAGCAGGCTTCCTTGTTGTCCTTTTTCTGCTGACTGCGCCAGTGTTCCCAGGCAAGCCCAACGCCCCTTTTGACGGGTATGTGCTTCTTATCTACACCCCACTCTTCGAGGTATGACTCGTCGACCTGTTTGAATCGTAGAAGTGTAGATGCGCAGCCATGGGCGATACTCATGGCTTGGTTGCGTCGCCGAAATCCCAGCATGGGATGAAACGCAAAGGTTCCGCAAAGCCAGGCCGGTTTGACGGTGACGACTTCAATATTGAGTGGCTCGAGATCGATATGGAGCGAACTGGGGGTGATTTTCTTGCCAGCTATTTGCGCCCGATCACGCTCGGTTGTGTAGCTTGTGTAGATATCGCGCAGGTTTCGTTCAGCTGTTTTGAACGTATCGAGTTTGGTGTTGTAGCCGAGTTCCTTTGTCCGGGCGAATAGAGCGGGCCAACTGTTCAGGAGTGGCTGCCACTGATCTCGATGTGAATAGTCGGGCGTATTGATTTCGAGTGACGCGCCGAAGATCAGGTGCGGTGCTTGCTTTTCGGTGTTGAATCCAGAGCTGATGTGTCCGGATTCCTGTGCTGCCAGGAGAAACTGAATGACGGCATCGATGGGAAAATTATCCATGAGGCCACCGTCTACATATTGGCAATCGTCCGACTCGTTAAGGTGGAGATCCGAGGACCAGCGCGGCCGGAACACACCTGGGAACGCGCTGCTGGCAAGCAGACCCTCGGCAAGCATCGTATCGCTCCATTCTCCCGCGTCCGGCCCGGCACCACCCAATATCTTCAGCTCGCCTTTTGTCAGGTTCGTTGTGGTCGCCAACAGGTGTATTGACGAGGTCTCGGCAAATGTATCGAACGGAGCATATCTGTCACTGTTTTCTGGCAGAACCAGATGTTGGATCAGGGTCTCTAATGCCTCTGCCCCCAGCACTTCCTCACTGACGCCCAATTTGTCAAGCCACTGCCGAGCAAAAATGCGGATCTGAGAGACTACCAGACTGTGCTTTCCGTTACGAATCGACCGAACAAGCGCGTTAAGTTGATAGGGGTTGACATACAGGAGCCTTTCGATTCCCGCGACGACGTCACGCGCACTCTTGCTGTATCCGCCAGGCGAGGGATAGTCGTACTTGCGAAATACCCGATCGGCCTGGCGGATCGAGAACTTCGTATCGGCCGCCCTTATAGTCAGTTTACGCACGAAGTCCGCAAAGCGATCAGTAAGGACCAAAGAGTCGATTCCAATATTGACGGCCGCGAGGCGTGCAATGCGCGCTTGCCGCTCCTCGGCTTCCTCTGAGAACGCCCTGGCGATCATTCCCGCGGTGATCGCACCGACCGAAGCACCGGCGATCACATCCGGTTTGAGGTTCAGTAGGTTCAGTGCGTTGAGTACACCCATCTGGTAAACACCTCGAAACACGCCCCCGCTGAACAGCATGCTGATCGTGGGCCGCTCCCTGGAATCAGTGGACTCTTTCTTTTCTTTCTTTTTATCTCGCGGCCACTTGGACAGTGCTTTGAAAGCACGCTTATTCAGATCAGCCTCCACCGTTTTTTCCGGAAAGTCCTGATCGATAGACTGCCGTTCATGAGGCCACGCGGGCCGATTAATCTTCTTGATGGTGAGTCTCTGACCCTGGGGATTTTCGCTGTTGCGATTCAGCGCGCAGTGCCCACAGACTTCATGCAGGCCCGGGCCGGCAGGCCCTGCTCCGGGGACCTTCATTTTGACAATCTCGTCAGTAAGTTTGGCCGAGTCTATTTGGCTGTCAAGATGATGCCTGACCGCATAGGTGCAGGGGATCGGCCAGCTTGATTTGGAGCGGATCATCACTTCGAGCGATGCCCGGCATCCGTCGGCCACCGTCTCGAGTATCGCTTGGCGGCGCTTTTCCTTGCTGGCTGCGATGATCCTTTCATTAAGACTAACCGGCTCATCGAGCTCAACCGGTGTGACCCAGGTACTATAGAACTTTTGGGAACCCGATGCGCGATCCACGGAAACGAAGTACTTTGGTTTGCCTTTGTCATCTTCCTTTGGAATAATCGCCGTATAGACCTCGGTCAGGTTCCGCTCAACCCTGGCATCGCGAAACCTTTGCAGAAACAGTGCTTTTTGAACAATGTCCCACAGGCCTAAATTAAGAGTCTGTTCTTTCTCCTCGTACAGGGCCGGGCGGCTGAACGGTAGTGGCACCACACTGTAGATGTGGACCCCTTTAGATTTTGGATTGACCCGATTACGCAGCATCGTGAATAGGGCGCGGGAGGGAACGTTGGCGACGTTTGTTCCGTCGACGTACAGCGCATCGCCCAGTACTTTAGGGGGAAACAGCGGTGTGACCGCCATGGCCGCTACCAACCCGTCCACCACAGGGTGCTGAGGCTCAACGACCTCCAATTCTTCGTTGACCACATTCGCGGCCGCAAGACCGACATGAATAGGTGTGGCCCGTTTTTCGTCGGAATAGTATCCGACCTTTCGGCGTCCTGAAGACGGCCGGTTTCTTTTTGGACTCTCAGGAGGATCAACGAGCGCGTTAGCAATTGACTTGTCGATGTCCAGCTCGCCGTAAAACTGCTTGTCGAACAACGACACGAAGAAATTCTCCAGGGCATAGGGACTTAACAGGCTTTTCGAGATTTTGTATGAAGCGAGCAACCGCTCGAGAATGCTGGGCTCCTTGGAGCTCACAGAGTATCCGAGCAAGCGTCGCAGACGCTGGAAAGTTAGCCTTCCGGCTCTGATGAACAGAAAGAGCCCGATGAATAAAGTCGACAAGGAAAGAATATCAATGATTCGCTTGAGCAGGTCGAGAGGCTCGAGCCAGTTGTAGAGGAACTGCCAGCCGGCCACTTTGTCGACCAACGGAAGTACAAGGGGAAGCACCAACAGTATCACCAGCCGCACCAGCAGCAACATGACAAAGAGTACACTGATCCATTTCACCAGGAGCCACAATCCTTGCGTCACCCCTTTCAAGGTCGTCCAGCAAGCGTCCCAGGATTGATGAATAACAGCGCTCAGGAGGAGTGGGGCACCCACATACAGCGCTGTAAACACCATCAAGTAATCTTCTAGAGTGTCTATTTTAGGGTTGAATTTGCACCCAGGGAAGCTGACTTCAAAACCGTAAATACTGAATCCACATTCAAGGATTCCAATGGCAAGAAATGGTACCAGCAGACCGATGCCCAACCAGAGCACAAGCAAAGTTATAAAATTGCCGCACAGCCCGGTGAATGTCTTCACTGAACGCATGAACCTGAACTTGAAGATGATCGACTCGGCAGTTACAGTCTTCACGCTGGGCGCGGCGCCTGAGAATAACGCGCGACGCAGCGGTCCAACAATGGGACTTGCCCGACACAAAACTGAGCCGAGCAGCAGCCAGATCTTTATAAGTTCCACTGACTTGACATAACATCTCTGATGGAAGCGCCGCAGGTTGCCGGCGGCGGTAAGGCCGAGTGCCCTTCGGATGACCCGTACGATCGTGCCGAAGGGAATGTTCAACTGCAACAAGTCGTTGTAAAGACGAATGAGCCCTGACTCCGCCTTCATTGAGTCCTCTCGGAGGCGCCTCTCCTGTTGGTCGTGCAGCGGGGACTTCAGAGCTTCAAAGGGCTGCTGCGATTCTACTTGGTAGGCATCCGGCGTGACTGAATCGAAAAGTGATTCCCGGGCCACATGGCATGCGGATAGAAACTCCCGAAAACGCTGGGTGCGTGCTCGCATCCGGCGCTTCTGTAGTTCTGTCTTTTTATAAAAAACAAGCTTCTTCCAGGGGCCGTAGTTTTGTTCTTCCTCCTCGCCGGCCTGGAGAACTTCCGCCAGTGCTGCTGCCTGAATGGCGCCAGCCGAGACGCCGACCACCGCGTCGGGCGCCCGGCCCTGGATTACGATCAGTGCATGTGTCACTCCGAGCTGCATGATGGTGCTGAAGCCACCGCCGCCGAAATTGATGGCACGTACCGCGCAATCGTCGCGGCCGATCGGGGTATCTTCGCTGGCATCGGCTTGAGGCAGAATAGGCTTTTGGAATTTAGCCGCGTCGCCGAGCTGCTCCCTCATGACGCGAAAACACAAGCGCGAACCGATCGACATGAGAACTGCTGCAAGAAGCAGCGTACCAAGGTGCAAGGAACCAATGGTCGGCAACTTCGCGAACCAAGTAGACCACTGCGGCAGTCCGGCGGCCGGTAGCCACACGAGGAAGCTCACTGCTAGCAACAGTGCCCAGGTGAATGCCCATAGGTGCATTCTCGTTGCGAAACGCTTGCTCATGACAGGTTCGATGGCAATAAAACGTGCGGCGAGTGCGCTGGCTTTCTCTGGATCAATCTCCGGCAATTGCGCGACCGAGTAGTGGAAGTTTTTGGGGTGAATCCACGACAGGTGACTGCCATCCGGCGCCGTGAGAATGCGGGTGGCTTCACGCCTGCAGCTGGCCCGGTTCTGTTTCTCGCTTAGAGCGGTTGGTCCCTCGGCCAGAACTTCTTTTAAGAGGCAGTCAGCATGTTGCGTTGACCGATGGCTACACATTGCGCATCTTGACCTTCAGGACTCGCAGGTCCCCCAGCCGGGCTTTCAGCGCCGTCTGCTCGAGAGGGTCAGCGCTCTTGGCGATACTCTGTTTAACTTCGTCGATCTGTTTGTTCACGTCGGCAATATCCGGTTTGTTAGCATTGTCTGACTCCTTCTCATCTGTGTCCTTGCCTTTGTCCTTGGCGAGGACATCCTTCAGATTCACCAGTGTCTTTAGTGAATTGAACCAGAAAGGTGCGCCCAGGCTGAGCAGCAGTACTGTGAGCACGGCGCCCGGCACATCTGCCCATAGGACTTTGAAACCCAGTCTAGCAGCTGAATCGGCAGCAAAGAGAAACGACCTTTCCGGGTCGCGGGGGAAGTAGAATATTGCTTGCTTTTCGAGTTTATCCTTCCTAGCCTGTTCGTTCGTGGCGAGATCCGACCCCTTCTTGGGAACATCCTGGGGCTCAGCATCAGTCTGTACCTTGGGCTTTGCATCCTGAACCTGTCCCTTCGCAGCCCCTGAATCCAGTTCACTCTTGGCAAAAGTCTCAGCCTCCTTGATCAATAGTTCTCGGTACTCAGGATCTGCCGATAATCGGGTCAGGAGCTCAGGTGTGCTCAGTTGAAAATGGGCGACGATGACGACTGACCAGACAACGGTCAGAACACCGACCCAAAATTGAAAGCGCTTGCTCGAAGTTTTTTGCGTTGCATCGAACTGGGCGACGATGTTGTCGATCTGTCCTTCGCTGAAGGTCACCTCACATTTTCTCAAAGCCGCGTCGAGCTGATTGGCATCCAGCCAGGATACCTCCGGGCCAAAGAATTTCTTTATGAAATTACCGGGATTTTTTACCACCGAGAATACTGCTGGGGCGCTATTTGCCAGTACCTTGAAGGCATTGTCGCTCGGAAATTGGTCGTTCTCCTGCTCCAATATTTTCGTCAGACCCCGCCACAAATTGCGAGCCCGCAGTCTGAGGATAGATTGTGTTGCCTGCACCAGAGAAGTCACTAAGAGGCTGAAGACCAGCATCAAAGTCGCAAATGCGATCAGGATTCCGAGGCTGTTGGACAGATAGGTTTCCATAGCTCATCTCCACATTTTATTGAGAATGCGACACCGGTCAGCCGAGCCGTGAGGCAATCTTACCTCCCGTCAGAGCGAGGTCGACAAACAGGTCCAGGTACTGTTTGGCTTTCTGCCGCTGCGTGATCTCCTGCCCCGCCTTTTCCAGATCCTCCTCGATTGTCTTGATTTCGTCCTGATTGAGGAGGGAGGGGATGGCCGAAAAGGCCGACAACTCGAGCAAACGACCAAACGATGCCCCGAGGGCTGTGTGCTGGGCTTCCACTATGCGCAGCTTGGTCTTCGGTATGCTGTCCGGCGCGTTGCTGGCCTGCACGATAATTTCGGTCAACACCTCTTTGGCGGCGATGACCGCCTCGGCTCGCTCGAGCAGTTCGCCGGCCGTCGGTTGGTTCGCCTCGGCGGTTACTTTCTGCAGTCGACTAACTGCCGCCGCCTCGGCGGTATCGCCGGCAATCTTCGTATCGAGATCGGGTAGATCGAAAATCTTCTCGAATATGGGTATCAACTCATCGCCCAATGCCTTGAGATCATTAAGATCGGCCATTTCAGCCTCCCTCAGGTCTATTTCTCACTTCGAACACCCGTAGCAGAACCTCCCGCGCACGTTCCACGCTTTTCTGAATCTGCTCGCGATCTTGCGCCATTTCTTCCTCGGTGCGCGCCTCGATGTCGCGGAGTTGTTCGCGGACACCCTGTATCCCTGCCAAGGCTGCAACGATGCCGTTGACATCGAGGCTCCGAAGGACGAATTGTTTGTCGCCGCTGCCAAGATAATCGGTGATGATTTTGTTGTTTTTCTGCAGCTCGATGACGGCTTTCTGCACGCGGTCATAAAGACTGAGGATGGCTGCAACCTGCTCGGCGCTGGTCTCGTCACGAGCTGTGACGCTATCGACCCGCTGGAGATTCAACTGCGCGAGTTGCAGTGACAGCAGGCGTTTGTTGCCGGTCACATCGGCATCTACCTGCAGGAGAATCTCCGCACGTTCCAGATCGTGCTGCCACGTGTTCAGTTGCAAGCGGCGCTTCGTGTTGGTGTCCAACTGCACGTGAAGGCCCTGTTGCAGAGCGGGTCGCCCTGCTGTCAGGGTTGCGTCCAGCTTCTTGTAATATGCCTGCTGGTTCTCGCTCAATGCTGTGACGCCTGCCCGGTTCAATGCACAGCCGCCAAGTGCGATTGCCGCCGCCAATGCGAGAAAACAACTCCGAACGGTGCTCATGGGGCTTCCTCGCGCAAACCTTCAAGAGCCGAGCTATAGGCTGCGCTTAGGGCGTCGACTTGATCCTGGGTGATCGCAACGTCGATCGACAACCAAGTATCCACGCGCGACTGCATGGATCGCATCAAGGCGATTTGTGCATCTAGCACATCGAGGATGTCTTGCAGCGATTTGACCGCCGCGCTCTCTTTCTTGAGTTCACTCAGATACACACCTTCCAGCTTTGCGATCGCTGGCGGCTTGCGGCTTAGCAACCTCTCCGTGGGACGCAGATCCTCAAGCTGGTTTTTCAGTACCAGCTTTTGAAGCGGGTCTGTCGTCGCTGCGATTTGGGCTTCCAGTGCGCCGACGCGTTTCTCTATACTCGGCTGCAGGAAGGCATAGTCGACCCAAGGCTGTACATGATGCTTGTAGGTTTCGAACAACTGGTCAGCGGTCGCTGTTTCCATGCCCTCCATCGCCACGTCGATCGCCTGCCGGGCAATGTCCACACGTCCTTGATTCTTTATAAGAGCCTTATTGTTTCGGTGGAAAGAGATGAGCGCCGATTCGAGATCGCCTACCGCCACATTGAGATTGTCGATCAGCTCAAGCTGGCGCTTCGATGCGGTTTTGACCTCGATGGGTGTGGCGCATGCTGAAAGACACAGGGTGGCTACTAGCAGTAGGCTGACAGGCTGATAAGGGATTGTTTTTCCGGGGATTTTGACAAGGGCGCTTGTGACCGTTCCTCCCCACCTATTCCGGTGCGAAAACCGATCTGTCTTCCTGAAAAAAGTAAGCATAAAAAAACCGAGCGCACTTAAAGGATCAATATCCTTCGGCAGCTCGGCCATCTTTTTCCAAAAGACCCGTCACTTTCCGTCCCCCCCCTCACGGAAGGATTGGCTTTGTCGGGATTTTTATGATGTATGCTTAACTACTACCAGGATTTAATGAGAGGTCAAGGCCTTTGCAGGAGAAAAAACGATGGATTTTTCACCATGAAGCGGGTAGCTAGATTATTATTCTTGGTCTGTCTGAGGCGACCCTGCTCCCGTAGCGGACAGGGAATGCCGGATACTTGTAACGATTAAACTCAAGGTTCGCCAAGATGTGGGACCGTTGCCGAAATAAAAACAACGGGAGAGGTGCGCCAAAAAACCAGCCGACATTCCTAACCTATTGATTTACAATAGGTTAGGAATGTTCTTGACGGGGAGAAGATAGAATGTCCCTATTGATTCTACGCTAGGCATAATTACTTCAAGCCAGCCATCTATAATTATTGAAAACCGCCATCCCAAAAAGTGAATGGTGGTTTCATAGCTTACTACTTATGCAAATGGAGTCACCCCCCCCTGCGCCAGGATAGTTGCGTAGAACCCTTTGCGCGAATCACGGTTGTATCACCCCATCCGCTTCAGTGCTTGGTTCGCTACCAGTTTATTTTCAATCAAATATTTACGACCTTCTTGTCCTAAATAGTATGCAGATTTCTGGTTAACTACTGTTGAAAAAAAGACCATGTCATTGTCACATAACCGTTCCAGCCAATATTCAGCTACAGTTAGATCATATTTAAGCTTGCAGATTATTTGATGTGCAGTTGCTTTTCCTGCTTTTGATATAAGTAAAAGTATTTTCTCTTCTTCCTTGGAAATCCTCTGTTCAGCATCACCGTGTTGTTGTTTGAAAGCCTCTTTTTGTTGCTTTAGCGACGTCATTTGCGCCTTTAAAGAAGCTACAACTTTATTAAGCTCAGAATTTTTAGTCATTAATTTAATTAATTGTTCATTTATTTCGGAGTTTTCAAATTGTATATTGTCAATCTTACTTTGAAATTCTAGTAATGCTGTTGGAAGATTTTTATTTTCTACCCTGTCACTTAACGGTGTAGATAAATCAACTGGATCTATAATCGCACGCATATTCAATACCTCCTTGTGCTGGTAACCCGAAAAATAAGAAAAGACCCGGATCTAGAGATTGAGGGTTTTCGTGTCTAAAAGACAGTGACTATTAAGGAGTTTAAAAAAACAGAGCCAAAATAATCCGCCGTGATCTTCAAAACATTTATACTTTTGAAGCGCCCTCTTTGGCATCAAAGAGGATATAGTTTACATGTGAGCATATTTTATTCCAGGACAGTAAAGCACTGGAATAATTGTGAAAATATTTTTCCAATCCCTGCCCGCTGGTACCCTGTAAAGATTTTCGACCAACTTGAAAGAACTGGGAACATTTACCGAACCCACTTGCATAGTCGATCGAGGTGGGCAATTTATCCTACAAGTTGTTTCAGGTCATATGAGGGTGACGATATGGGGAGGCGTGGTGACAAAAGGGGGGCCCATAGATCCAGATATGCAGGGCATTCAGGTTACTGTTCGCAAAACTCAGGAGTATTGAAAAAGAGGGGGCATTAACAGTTCCAAGTTACAATTATCACAATCCAAGCTTCCATATGCCTGAAGGCCGGAAACGGTTTTGTCCAAACAGGCCTCCAGGCAACAGCGCCGGGTCCTCATTATTCAAATCCGGTCAGCCCCTTGATGTACTGCAGGCGTTCATAGCTCACAGGATCCTCACTGTTCTTCTGGCTGAGGCGACCTCTAAAATCGTCGAGGCTGTGGAAATTATGGGTCTCCATCCAGCCGCGAAGCTGATCAAGAATCGTTTTTATCTGCACAAAACCATTGCGGTAAACGGTAGAGCAAACCTGCGTCACCGAGGCTCCTGCCAGCAGCTGTTTGGTTACATCCAGGCCGTCGTGAACCCCCGTGGTGGCCGCTAGGTCAGAGTCGAGCTTGCCCGCCAGCAGCAGTATCCAGCGGAGTGAGGTGTGGATCTCTTCTTGGGTGCTGTAGGGGTTTCCGGCAACCACCTTCAGGGTGTTGACATCGACATCAAGCCGGTAAAAACGATTAAACAGGACCAGGGCATCAGCTGCCTGAGGACCTTTGCCAAGCCGCTGGGCCAGATGCCTGAAGGAAGAGAAGTATGGCCCGATCTTTAAAGCTACCGGAATATCGATCCGTGACTTGACCGTTTGTAGAATCTTTGCATAGCGATCCTCTACCGCCGCGCTGGTCAGTTCGGCCGCGTTGGGTAAAAAACCAACATTCACTTCCAGGGCGTCGGCGCCAGCCTTGGCGAGTTGGGCGGCATAATCGCTCCAACGCTCGGCGGTGATGCAGTTAACACTAGCGATGATCGGAACATCGACCGCCTGCTTGGCATCGCGCACCAGCGCCAGATATTCATGGGGGCCGCAGGCGTGCCCGTACCCCTCGAGGTATTCCAACGCTTCGGTATGCATGAAATCCCCTGAAGCTTTGGTCAAGGCAGTCACGTCGGCGTTGATCTGTTCCTCAAATAACGACTTCAGAACAATGGCACCGGCGCCGGCATTGGCGCAATTTTGCACCCCCTGCAGGGTCGTCGTCAGACCGCAGCTGGCAATCACCAGAGGGTTTTTCAGGTCGAGGCCCAGATAGCGGGTTGAGAGATCAATCATCGGTAGATTCCTTTTTCCTCTTGTAGTAACAGCTTGGCAAACCATTTAGTCGTTGCGCGCTGGCCTGTCGTGGCTATAATGACAGGTTAATTATTCTCAACATGATAGCGCAATATAAAAACATATATTAGTAATCTTTGGGGAGTCAGGTTTATGGAGATCGATAGCGGCATTGGAGATATTGCCAAATGTCTTCGCTTGATGTTGTACGACAAGCCAGGCAATCTGGCAATAGTGGCCACCGAAATCGCCAAGAAGAACGCCCGAATCGGTGACATCCGTTTGGTCCGTGCGGGGCGAACCCACAACACCCGTGACATTGTCATCTACGTGGCCTCCGATGAACAGCTGGAAGAGGTGGTCGACTCCTTGACCCACCTGGATGGCGTCATCGTCGAAGATGTCATTGATCTGGTCCAGCAGGTTCACGAGGGTGGCAAGATCGCGACCAAAAGCCGGGTGGAGATCAACACCATTTCAGATGTGAGAAAGATCTACACTCCAGGCGTTGCCGCCATCTGCATGGAGATCAAGCAGCGTCCGGAACTTGCCTACCAATACACCAGTATTCCGAACCAGGTGGCCATTGTCACCAACGGCACGGCGATTCTGGGACTGGGTGATATCGGCGCCGTCGCCGGGATGCCGGTTATGGAGGGCAAGGCGGCCCTGTTCGATCGCCTGGTCGGCGTCAGCGGTGTGCCTATTCTGATCCAGAACCACGACCCGCAAGTCATCATCGAAACGGTCCGCAATATTGCCCCGACCTTTGGTGCGATCAAGCTGGAGGACATCAAGGCGCCGGAATGTTTTGAAATCGAAGATGTGCTTGATGCCGAGCTGGACATTCCAGTGATGCATGATGACCAGCATGGCACGGCGGTGGTGGTGCTGGCCGCGCTGCTCAATGCCGCCCGCTTTTCGGGTTTGATGCTCAGAAAATCAGTCGTCGGGGTCATTGGACTGGGCGCTGCCGGTATGGGAATCAGCAAACTGCTCGATGCTTATGGTGTCAACCAGTTGATCGGGACCGACTTGAACGAGGCTGCTTGCCAACGCTTTAAAGGCATGGGGGGGAAAGCCTGTTCTTTGGATCAGGTGATGCAGGGTGCCGATATTGTCATTGCTACAACCGGCTGCCCTAGATTGATCTCACCAGCCATGGTTCGTAAAGGCTCCGTCATTCTGGCACTTTCCAACCCCAATCCAGAGATTGAGCCGGAACTGGCCATGCAAAGCGGTGCCGCCTTTGCCGTTGATGGCAAAGGGGTCAACAATGCCCTTGCCTTCCCCGGGCTGTTCCGCGGGGCATTAAATATCCGGGCGACAAAAATCAACAACAAGATGAAAATCGCCGCTGCCCAGTGCATCGCTAAGCATGCCGAGGAGACTGAGCTGGTCCCCTCCCTGCTCCATCCGGAAGTCCATCAGGCGGTTACTGCGGCCGTGGAAAGAGCCGGACTGGAATCGGGTGTGATCAAACCCTGGTAATGGTCTGATCCCTATTTGAAAGATCAGAGCCCCTGTTGAAAAAAAGTCCTCCCGATTGCCGGATGGGCTTTTTATGTTTTCCCAATAGTCAGTTCATCTCCCGCCGCCAAAATCAGCAGGGTCTGCTCAGCTCATGGAACAGGCGATAATTTATTTTCCCTGGACGATGCCTGCGAAATGCTGATTTGCTTGGTAAGTTTTCAGAATGACAAGCTTTGTCGGAGTTTCTTACAGGCCGCTGCTTGAGTGGCTGACAAGAAAAGCCGGTCAAAAACTAATCTACTTTTTACAAATACCTCAAAATTCTGAAGATCATTTTCAGCTTTTTAGAGTTTGCGGCGTTGTCTCCTGCCCCCTGGCTACCCTTTTTGACCGTCGGTCAAACCGACTTCACCAACAAAAACATAAAAAATCCAGTTACTTTAGGTGGTTATAGTTTGGCACGGTTGGTGCTATTTGGTTTGGCTAGGTTTTTAACAGCATGCCGAAGGAGTTAAAAAGATGAAGAAACATTTTGTTGTCATGATGATCGCTTTTGGGTTCGTTCTTGCCACGCTGGGTGTTGCCAGCGCTCTGGTGCTTACTGATACCACCTTGTTTACCAAAAATGGCACCAATGCTTCGGAAGACTACATTTCTCACAAGCGGGGGGATGTTAATTTGCTCTCCACAAGTGGGAAACAGGCATTTCGTTTGGATTTTGATAATGTCGTCTGGAAGCACAATTTTTCCTTTGCTCCGCCGGCAAAAGAGATCTTCAGCGCAAAACTGTCGCTATATTTCCGGGATGATGCCGGTGAAGGTGATGGCGGTTTCTTGGGTTGGAAAAACGAGTATGCCTTCGGCTATGCCGAAAATGGCGATTGGGATTTAGGTGAAGTCGACACCGGAACGGAAATGTACAACATCGATGTCTCGTCTTTATCCGATGGCATGTTCGAGGTTAAAGTTGCATCGCTCTACGGTGACTTTTATCTCGACAAATCAGAACTGCAAATCGATTATGCCCCGGTTCCCGAGCCGGGAACCTTGCTGCTGCTCGGATCTGGCCTGGTTGGGCTGGCCTTCTATCGCCGGCAGAGAGCAGCCAAGTAGCAGCGACATATTTCAATAGAGTCGAAAAAGTCCGGCACAAACTGCCGGGCTTTTTTCAATTTTACCGTTCAAACATTCTACCGTGCTTGAGCGGTTTTTTGCTTTCGGTCATGCTTAAGGGGATAAGGCAGCTTTCCGGGCGATTAGGTAACTGCTAGGCGATTCTCACCTTCTTTCCCCGGTTCAGTTTCCTTTTCCAGCCTGGCTTCCGGTTGAAGCTGCAAATCAGACAATTTTCCTCCTATAACCACAATTAACGCTCTGATAGGTCAATTTAAGTCATTAAGGCTGTTGGAGTTTTAGGAGTCTTAATCTTAGAGGTCCTGGCAACAACCAACTATGCCCAGATTTCTTTATTGAAAGGCAGTCATTTAGCTATTTGATGAATCATAGATCACAGCTATGATGCGAAGGATTGCCTTTGGTGGAAATAGAAGGTTCCTGAGCTTATAACCACTGGCGGGAGGATTCTGCACGCCGGTCTGTTCCTCTGGCGGATGATTTGTCTCTTTGCCGTTCTCGGTTTTCAAAGGGCTTAAGCCGATGTTTTGGAATTATTTAACCCTTCTGCAGGAAATTCGCTGGGACGATATTCTGGATATCGGCTTGACGACGATTCTTCTCAGTATCGGTATCCATGTCATCCGCACTGCTCGCACCCGTGGCGTCGCATTCGGCTTCCTGTTTTTCGGCGGGGTCTTTTTAATCGCCAGGCACCTGGAACTGAAGTTGACAACCTGGATGCTGCAAGGGGTTGCAGCGGTTTTTGTGCTGGTGGTGGTTATCGTCTATCAAGCTGAAATCCGCCGTTTTTTTGAACAGTTCCCAGCGCGGGTTCTGCGATCAAAAATCCGCAAAGGAGAAGTCCCTTCCGGGGTGGCGGAGCTGCTGACAGAAGTGGTGACCCAGCTGTCCACACAGGGCTGGGGGGCCTTAATCATTCTTCCCGGGCGCGACACTCTGGAAGGAATCGTTACCGAGGGGCTGCCGCTTGATGGTTCTCTCAGCAAGGCACTGTTGTTGAGTATTTTCGATCCCAACTCGCCTGGGCATGACGGCGCTTTGATCGTCAGCGGCGATCGGATCGAGCGATTTGCGGCGAGATTGCCGCTTTCAGACCAGGAGGAGCAGCTGCGGGATCGAGGTACTCGCCATGCCGCCGCCCTGGGGTTGGCGGAGAAGACCGACGCGCTGGTTGTGGCCGTTTCAGAGGAGAGCTCACGGGTCTCAGTGGCGAGACATGGACAACTTCAGACCCTCTCCAGTATTCGGAATTTAAACCCTATTATTGATGAATTTTTGCTCGAAAATGCCGGCGAGTTACAGCCTCCGGGGCGCTTCGAGAAAATCTTCGGCTGGGTCAGATTCGAAGCTCTCTCCGCTTTAGGAATCGCCGTCACTCTTTGGCTGGTGCTGGTGCCGGGTTCGGTGGTTGAAAGCTTCACCTATGAAGTTCCCATCAAAGTACAGAATATTCCTGAAGGTTTTGCTCTGCTTGAGGTGGTCCCTCCCGAGGTGTCGGTGACGCTGTCGGGAGAGCGGCGACACCTTTTCCAGCTCAAATCTAAAGGGCTGGAAATCCGCCTTGATGGAACCCTGACCCGCTTCGGTCGCCAGACCTTTTCTATCAGCAGAACCCATCTATTGCTGCCTTCAGTCATAGAGATTGCCCATATCAGCCCTGAGGACGTGCGGGTTCTGGTCAAGAAGGAGGATTGACCGTGCTGAAGAACCTGTGGGGCTAGGGACAATGCCCGTAGAAGAAAATATTCTGCGACCGCCTCTCCGGCGACCCCGCCTGGTCCTTTTCTCCTTACCATTTGCAGGTAAGCAGTAATTTTATTCCCCGCCGAAAACATCTGCCTCCGAGGCTGCTAAACTTGTTTACACTTATTCTTTAAAACTTCTTTGCTTTGCCGCCGATAGGGGCGAGAACCCTATCTACAAATTGAGGTCATACATGGACATGTTTCAGCGAGTGTTGCTGGTCGATCCGGCGACCGGCTTTTATAAAATCAAAAAATACGGCTTCGAGCGCTATTACGGGCCGGTGGATCTGGGCATTCACCTGGCCGAGAAGCATCGCAGCCTGAATTTTGGCGTCGGCGCTTTTGCCGGCTCGATCTTTCCCGGTTCCAACCGGCTGATGGTGACCGGCTTTTCGCCCTGTTGGCAGGGGTATTATGTCAGCTCCATGGGCGGGGCGGGGCTGGTGTTCGACAACCTGGGAATCAACATGCTCAGCCTGGTGGGCAAGGCCCCGGTGCCTTCGGTGCTGGTGCTGAACCGGAACCATGGTGAAGAGATCGAGGTCGAGGTGGTGCCGGTTGACGCCGCTGGCATCTGGCAATCGGGCCGCACCGGCGTCTATTCCCTCACCGACAAGGTCTACGAGATGTTCTCCGGGCGTTATGAGAACGACCCGCGCATCCTGGCCACCGGCCCGGCGGCCCGGCAGACCGATATGGCCGGGATCATGTCGGTGCCGATCAACAAGGGGAAGATCAGTTTTGTCGACACCTGGGCCGGCCGCGGCGGCTTCGGCAGCGCCATGGTGCAGGATCACGGGATCGTTGCGATCATCTATGGCGGTACTCTGGTTGCCGAAGACTTTCGGGATAAAAAAGTCGCCGATGACTGGTTCCAGAACAAATACAACCAGCGGCTGATGCAGAAAGATATCGAAGTCACCAGCAAGTACCGCTACGACGAAAAGCTGGAGACCGGCGGCACCTTCGGCGTCAACTACAGCAACGTCGGCGGCCGGATTCTGGCGTTTAATTACCGGAGCATTCACTGGAGCGAGGAGCAGCGTCAGGCCCTGCACCAGGAGCTGGTGGTCGATCATTATCTGAAGCAGTTCAACGAAGAGACCATCGCCAAAAAGCAGCAGGCCAACTGCGGCGAGCCCTGTGTTGCCGTCTGCAAAAAGATGCATGGCAAGTACAAGAAGGATTACGAGCCCTACCAGACCATGGGCCCGCTCTGCGGGATCTTCGACCAGCGGGCGGCGGAGAAACTCAACCATCACTGCGACGCCATGGGCTTTGACGGCATCTCCGGCGGCGGAGTGCTGGCCTGGCTGATGGATCTGCTCGACAGCGAACTCTTGACCCCCGCAGAGCTGGGTGTCAACGCTTTACCGCGCTGGCAGCTGGATGGCTTCGATGTTGTGAATGATTCAATGCACAACGCCGAACTCGGCTGCGAGCTGATCGACGCCATTCTGGAGCGGCGCGGGATTCTCGATTTTCGCGAAGGGGTACGCAAATGGAGCCGTATCCACTCGCGGGCCAAGGGTACGGCGCTGCACGACAAGTTGGTTTACGTGGCTTTTAACCGGCGTGGCTGGATGGTGCCCAACCAGTACTGGGTCTCCGGGGTGCTCTCGCCGATGGCGATCATGGGTAAGTACTACATGATCTACAGCTATGATTTCATTCCGCCCCGCACCCTGGGCCGCATGTGCGCCGAGCGGATGAAAAAGGAGCTGATCCTCGATAATCTCGGCACCTGCCGCTTCCATCGCGGCTGGGCGGAAGAGATGCTCCCTGAGGTGATGGGTTCGCTGTATGGCTGCAAGGAAGCATTCCTGCGCAGCATCGATGTCCTCGCCAGTCGCCTTAACAGTCGCAACAGCCCGATCTTCTGGGAGTCAGAGCTGAATATCGATTTCCTGCAGACCTTTCTGCAGCGCAAGCAAAGCGTCGATCAGGAACAGGATCCCCGGCTGGCCGAATGGCTGCAGAAGTTCGAGCAGGACAAATTAGAGGCGGCACGGGAGTTCTGGTATCAGACCCTGATGGGGATTGACGAAAGCTTACGGGAATTTTTCTAAGTCTTGGGGGAGCACCCTGGCCGTTTGGTTCAGCGAGTGCAGGCTTTTACCATGACTCGCAAATAAAAATAAAGTCAGGGGAATTGTGAGGGAGGCAACATGGATTTAGTAAAGGGGGGAACTTACTTTATTTCAACCGCCGACGCTGTCTTGCGGGCTGAACCGAAAACAAAATCCGCACCAAACAACCATTTGCTGTTTGGCGATTGGCTGAAGTATTTGGGCGAAGAGAATAATGGTTGGGCCAAGGTTCGTTGTCGCGGCGACACTGGTTGGCTGCGCAAGACGTGGTTTTCACCCGAGCGCGTGCTGGAGGTCAACTTTGTCGATATTGGCCAGGGAGATGGCTGTCATATCGTCACCCCGGATGACGAGGTCATCCTGATCGATGCCGGGATTGGTGACAACATGTTTCGATTTATCAACTGGCGCTATAATCTTCGGGGCAGGAAGGTGGTTGGTGTCGATGGGGTCAAGGAAGGAGACCGGGGAGTGCGCGGCCCGTTCGCGATCGATCACCTGGTCATGTCCCATCCGGATAAAGATCATTACTACGGATTTCAGGATTTGTTCGAGTGCAAAAAGCTTTCGGTGCGAAACGTTTACCACAGCGGGGCAGTGGAAAGGCCGATTTCAGAGGCGGACAAGGACCCGGAGTTAAGATATTTCAGCAAGGATGACTTAGGTGGCTACGCCAAGAACGAGAACGGCGACTACTTTCTTTGGGACCTGGTGACGTCCAATAACGCCATGCACCAGTTGATTAAAGATCATAAGAAAAGCCAAAAGCAGTATCTTCAGACACTTCGCAAAGCGATCGAAAACAATCCGCAGGTAAAGTTTATCGGACTGAGTGCCGACAGTGGCCACATTGAAGGGTTCGGTGAAGACGCGAAAGTGGAACTCAAACTGCTGGGACCACTCACGGAGAAAGTCACCCGAGGCGCAACCTCCAGAAAATGCTTGCTCAAGCTGGGCAATGAAGGGGTCACTAAGAATGGCCACTCGGTAATTTTGCAGCTGCGCATCGGAAAACTCAAAGTGATGTTGGGTGGTGACTTGAACACCGAAGCGGAGGACTACCTGCTGCAGCATTATGCCCAGGCGAATTCGGCCCCCTCGAAGCTCGAGAACCGGGTTTATGAAATCAAAGCGAAAGGCTCCAGCGCGACACCGGAAGAGAAGCAGGAGCTTGCTGAAGCAGAGGCGGAACTCCAGGCCATCATCACCAAAGGGCGGAGGTTTTTTCAGACCGATATCACCAAGGCCTGCCACCACGGCAGTCACCATTTCTCCGAGACTTTTCTTCAGGTCCTCAACTCGATCGTGACGGTGGTCTCGAGTGGCGACGAAGAAAGTTATGCCCACCCGCGGCCCGATGCCCTGGGTGCCTTCGGCAAGTACGGCAGAGGTGTCCGGCCGTTGATCTTTAGCACTGAACTGGCTAGAAATACCAAGGAATTCAGCCACATCTATGAATACTTCGCCCAGCTTAAACGCTACGAGGCAAAGATAAAAGCGGCCAGCTCCGATCGGGAGAAGAAGAAAATAGAAAAGCAGATGCAGACCAAAAAAGATCGAAACGTGGCCGTCTATGGAATGATCACCCTGCGCACGGACGGGGAAAAAGTGGTGCTTGCGCAAAAATTGGAAGTCCCCGGTGGCCAAGACAAAAAGTGGGATATCCACGAGCTGCGCTTCAACAAAGATTTGGGGGAATTCGAATACATCCGATAGGCCAAAAGGCACTGACCTGGAGTGCTATAATTTAAGCTAACTTGGTTATGCACTTCAGTCAAGTGAATGAGTCTATACGGCAGACACCGAAAGCCATTCTTACAGGGATGGGCAGGATGTCCAGGATAAATACCCAAATCT
>CAMYNC010000097.1 GCA_947259685.1 uncultured Desulfuromonadales bacterium
GGGACATTCTATCTTCATCCCGTCAAGAAAAATATTTACCTATCATAAATCAACAGGTTAGAAACATAGGCTGATTTTTCGCGCACCTCTCCCGTTGTTTTCATTCCGGCGTTTGTCTCACATCTTGGCGAACCTTGAGTTTAATCGTTACAAGTATCCGGCATTCCCCGTCCGCTACGGGAGCAGGGTCGCCTCAGCATTCCTTATCCAAGCTTCAAGATTCCAGTGAGAGGCCCAGGTTTGTCCCGCCCGAGGTCATTGCCTCAACGTTGTTGATCGGGCTCTTCTCGCCGCTGGCTACTTCAGAATATTCTGTTACGTCCTGAAGTAGTCAGAATCAAAAACTTCGTTTCGCTTCATCAGGGTCCAGGCAATGACCAGCATTTTGGCTGCCAGCTTGACCCGCATCTTCAATTTGATGCCTCGTTCCAATTCCCGTCCCTTGAGCAAACCGGTGAAATAGCTGCGGATGGTCGCATCTTTGTAGCTGGCAATCTGGGCAGCCTGCACCAGGGCATACCGTAATCCAGCCTTGCCCTGCTTGGAAATGACCGGGATGGCGCTATCACTCTTTTTGCCGCTACGTGACGCGCTCAAATCGAGCCCGGCCAAGCGCAGCACCTGCTTGCGACTGGTGTACCGATGGGCATCACCGATGGCGGCCAGGGTCATGGCAGAGACAATCGGACCAAAGCCGGGGATCGTCAGCAAGCAGGCGTAGGCCGGGAATTTCTGGCCCACCTCCTTGAGTTGCCCTTCCAATTCACGCTTGATCTGCCGGACCTGACGAAGCTGTTCGACCAGCATACGTCCTTCCCAAGCCGCCGTGGATGGCAGGGCACAGCCAACGGAGTCCTGACTTGCCTCCCAGATGGTGCGTAATTTCTGTTCTTGGGCCACGTGCCGTTTTTGCAGGTGATGTTGCTGCCGAAATTCTTCGAACGGCATGTTGGCGATCTGCGCTGGGGCAAACCCTTGCGCGATGATATCGAGGATCAAACCATCTTGTCCGCCTTGGGGCATCTGCTTATCCAGCTCAGGAAAATATTGGGCCAGAAGATTATTGCGGATGCGCATCCGCAGGGCGTGTTCCTGCTTCTTCAGCTTGGCCCGATAAGCGAGTAAGCTCCGCAACTCCCGCATATCATCCTCAGCAAGATCGTAGAACTGGAACCGCCCTTGCCCGACCAGGTCGGCGATATTTGCGGCATCCTTGGTGTCGTTCTTGTCCCAGCGGCCGTCCAGCAAAGCGCGGTTATTCTTTGCGGCGACATTGGAGACATAGACAACCTCAGCCCCGCTCCGGATCAAATACTCAGCCAGGGGCTTATGGTAGGATGCCGTTGGTTCGAGACCATAAACGCAGCGCATCAAGCCGTTCTGAACCAATAAATCATCCGCCATGGAACAAAGCTTCTTGAAGCTTTGAGTGCAGTTATCAAAGATCAACTTCCGCCAGAGGGTCTTGCCGTTGGCCGTACCGAAAAATGCATAATGTCGATCCTTGGCGACATCCACCCCAACAACAAGAATAGATTCTGATCCGCGAATGGTACGGCGTAATTCCCTGAACTGATGCAACCGGTCTACTTTGACTTCCATTTAAGCCTCCTTGACTATCAAGTTTGCTCTCATTGATAGCAGGAGAAGAAGCAAAAAACAGCCTATTGATAACTGTATTTTTCTTTTAAGTTCCGGGAGCTTAAGCTTGCTTGCAAGCAAGATATAACGTTCTTGATATTTACACATTCATTGCTAGACTATGAACCATGCCAAGACACGCACGCATAGACATCCCCGGCCTGCTACAACACGTTATCGTCAGAGGGATCGAAAAGGGAATCATCTTTCTTGATGATCAGGATCGAGAAGAAATTCTCCTTCGATTGAGCAAACTCCTTCAGGAAACCGAAACCGACTGCTACGCCTGGGCACTCCTCAACAACCATTTCCACCTTCTGCTAAGGCCCAGAAAACAAAAGCTGGCCGATATCATGCGGCGGCTCCTGACCGGGTATGCGGTTGTTTTTAACCTGCGACACAATCGCACTGGCCACCTTTTTCAGAATCGCTATAAATCCATCGTTTGCGATAAAGATTCCTACTTACAGGAGCTAGTGAGATACATCCACCTGAACCCGGTTCGGGCCGGAATCGTCAAAGACCTGGATGCTTTGATGACGTTCCCTTGGTGCGGACATGCCGAGCTGCTGGGGAAATCTTCCAGGTCGTTGCTACACTCCGACGAAATCCTGGCATTTTTCGCCCCTGGCCGACGCACTGCCCAGCGAAAATATCATTCTTTCATTGCAGACGGATTCGGACAAGACCCGCCTGCTAAGCTTTCAAGGGGCGGTAAACGGACTAGTCGGATGCTGGATCCATTTCTCGCGGCCGACCTCATGTTTGACGACCGGATTCTTGGCGGTGGGCAATTTGTTGAGAAAGTTTTGGGGCCGATGCCGACGGAATCCCGACTTTCCTTCTCCGATTTAACGACAAATGTCGCTGAATATTTTCGTATCGAACCATCCACCTTGAGACTTCCAAGCAAAGAACGAAATATCGCCCAAGCGAAAGCTGTTCTCTGTCATGTAGCAGTAAGACATTTGGGCATTAAGGGGATTGAAGTTGCTGAACAACTAAGCTATTCCCCAACGGCAGTATCTCAGGCGGCAAAAAGAGGAAATTCGATTTTGGCGGCAGATAAGTCACTGAAGGGAAGGATAGAGCAAGCGATAAAACTTTAAATATCATGAACGTCCTTATCTGCGCCCGACCCTCGAAACAGGCCACAGTCGACCTGCATACCATTCGTGCCGGTAAGCTGCAGCCCTTCACGGAACCGGTCACGCCGTCCTTGGCTCCGTGGTGGATGATTCCCTACAGGGCAGAAAACGTCAGATCAAATCAAAGATGGACCCCGAGAACAGCTAATTGCCACGTCGCTGCAGCTGAACCCGCTGATAAACGCCTTCTATATTGAGTGGACGCCAGGCTTCGTACTGCCCCCAATCGCGATATTCCTCCAGGCGAATTTCCTGCTGCAGTTGTTCCAGAGTTTTTCCCTGACGGGCTCCCTGCAAAACCTGAGTATAGAGATCCTCCAGATAGTGCCGATGATCGACGGCATCGGCCTTGGTGCCAATCTGGCCGTGGCCGGGGGCCAGAATCTCAAAATCGATCTCCTCGACAAACTTGATGGCCTCGATCCAATCCGGAAAATAGGCATCGCTGAGATTTTTATAGGGGAGCCGCTTGACCGAGATAAAATCGACCGCATAAAGAAGCTTCTCGGCAGGGAAGTGCAGGACAATCATATTGTTCGAGTGGCTGCGTCCGACGTAATATAAATGGATGCTCTTTTCGCCCAGTTCAATGGTCAGCCGATCATTGAAGGTCACCTCGGGGATTGCCGTCGGCCGCTGTTCGTGGATGATTGTCGCCTTGGTCTTTTCGTGGGCAATGATCGTGGCCGTATCGGCAAAAACCTCGCCGCCGGCGATATGGTCTCGATGGTCATGGCTGTAAACCAGGTATTTCACCGGCTTGTCGAAACGCTGCTGAATCTCCTGCTTCAACCATTTCGCCGCCTCAGCATCGATCGGATCGGTCACCAACACCCCATCGTTTGTCACTAAAAGAACAGAAAAGTGAAAATTGTTCTGAAACCGATAAACGTCACCAGCAATTGGCGTAATCGCGCGGTTAGCCGTGTCCGCCAGGACCAGCGAGGGCCACAACATAGAGCAGACAATGACGCCAAGGACCAAGCTGCGGATCTTGAAATATGCCATCGGCATTCCCCTTTCCAAAGAAAACGATCATTGTTTTCATGAAGTATAACAAAGGGCCGCCTGCGGCGGACTGAACAGTGGAGAAAGATCGTTTCACTGCTGCTTTGGCAGGCTTTTCTGGAAAGGGTTCCGGCCAGCCAGGCCACCACAAAGCCCAACCTCAATATGAACCAAATCTTGAACCCACCTATATCCGGGAAACAAAAGGGGACAGATTTATTTTCCAACTTTCCGCGGCCGCCCTGGCCCCCGCAATTCCACCCGCCGGTTGAGTCGGTTTGCTACTTCATCGACAAAAGCCGACCTACCAGTCACCTGGCCACGTTGAGCAGCCCGGGCGATTGTTTCCCTCTCGTGCTCGGAAGCGCTCTCCGACAAAAACTGTCTATCTTTCCGCCGCCGCCCTTCTTCCGTGTCGTCCAGCCCCAGATAAAAGGGGTCAAAATCCAGCCAGCCGAACTGCCTGCCAACTGCCTTGGAGCGACAACTGGACCAGGAGTAAAGAGAAGGATCGTCACAGAGACCCGCAACAACCGGATTCATCTCCGCATACCGGCAGCAAGCAGATAGTCATTGCTATCGATAGGAGGAGACTTGAAGCGCCCTTTCCACAAGATGCCGCTACGCCCTTCCATCCGATTCACATAACGGGTCTGCCGACCGCCGACTCTCTTCATCAACTTGCCGAGATTTTGCGGATTTTCTCCGGGTTCTATGACCAGATGGACATGGTTGGTCATCAGACAGAACGCGTAGACCTTGCACTCCAATGCTTCTTTCCATTCGGCGAGATTATCGAGGTCATAAAGGGAGTCGTCCTCGGCAGCAAAGACGGGCTGACGGTTGTGACCAGGCGCATCCCTGAAAATCTCAAAGGCCTGCTTTAGGCATCCCCGAAATCTTCTGACAGGCTATTCAAAAAACCGATAATAAAGATTCTTTTTGTCGAAATTATCCATTTGCCAGAACGAGTTTGATAACTGAAGATTAATCCATAGCGTTTTTTGGGAGAACCTTTTGTTGCCACGAAACTCAACCGCCTTGCTGCAGAACCGATTCGCCGAGTTATTATATTTTCTCGGCCGTCTATTATTGGCAGGAATTTTTCTCTGGTCTGGGCTGAGTAAAGCCTATCGTCCAGAAACTTTTGCGGGTTCCATTGGGGCTTACGGACTCTTGCCCGACCCGCTGGTGTTCCCGGCTGCAATATTCCTGATTGTGGCTGAAATTTTCGTCGGCGTCGGTTTGCTGAGGGACCAGAGGGGTGCACTCACCGCAACCACCCTGCTGATGCTGTTGTTCCTTGCGGCCCTCGGTTACGGCATTTATCTCGGGCTGGATATCGATTGCGGCTGTTTTGGCCCGGATGACCCTGAAGCGGTCGCTTTTCACGATCTGCGCGGTGCTTTTTCCCGCGATCTGCTGTTACTGCTACTTATCGTTTATCTCTATCTCTGGCGTTTTGCCAATGATTCTGCTCATAAACTCTATTCTGTTGCTAAGGAGATCTGAAATGCTACGTTCGATTGTCACCCTGCTGGTGATTGCATTACTGACAAGCCCGGCGCTGGCCTGGGATAACAAGTTCGAAAAAGAGGTAAAGATAGAAACCTCGGCGGTCAAATTGGCGCGCGAAGTGATGCGTGGCGGTTACGATCTGGTGACCACCGAAGAACTGAAAAAATGGATCGATGGCGGAAAAAAGATGCTGATCGTCGACACCATGCCGTACGAAGCCAGCTACAAAAAATCTCACGTCCCAGGCGCGAAACAATTTCTGTTCCCGATTCCCGATATGGCGGAATGGGACAGCAATGAAACCGCCGGTAAATCGCAACAGGATTACGCGGCCCTGCTCGGCGCCGATAAAGACAAGCCGATTGTGGTCTATTGTGGCTTCGTTAAATGTACCCGCAGTCACAACGGTGCGGTCTGGGCGAAGAAGCTTGGTTACACCAATGTCTACCGTTATTCCGGTGGGATTTTCGCATGGAAGGGCGCAGACTACGAAGTCGCCAAGGTGCAGTAATGCCGTCGTTTGCCCGGAGTGCTGCTCTTTAGGTTTTCCTGCCGTTGGTGATGGAAGAAGCGATCCTGCCGTCGCTGCTATAACCGCAGGAGCGACATCGAAATAACCCCGGTGACTGCCAAGCTGCTCAAGTCTCCACCAGCGCCGCCGCCAGAATCGCCAGGCCAAAGGCGACCAGCGCGGCGAGCATGGCGAGGCTGAGCTTCCGGTGAAGCTTTAGCAGCCTGGCGGCCTCCGGGGTTGGCGGGTTGTGGCGGAAGGCTTTGAATTGCGCCTGGTACCATTGAAAAAAGCCTGGCGACTGGCCGCTGTCCTTGAAGTATTCCTCTCTGATCCGTAGTGAAACCAGGTAAGTCAAGGGCGCCAATATACAGATCATTATGACAATCGCTCTCAGAAACAGCATGCTAAACCCTGCGCTTTCTTTCTCAAAAAAGTTAAACTCTGACCTGCGTTCACCGGATCGATACGCGGTCGCCGAGCGAAGCACCAAGTGACGTTCTTCATATTTTCACCTTCATTGCTAGCCTAGTGAGCATCCGGAAACTCCGGATGCCACTGGTAAGTTTTCAGATTGGAAACGAGCAGTTTTTCGTAAGGTCAAGGAAAACAAGGCCTTGCGCGGAGGCGTAGATGGTACGCCGCACAAGTAAGGCCGCAGATTGACGTAGACATTGCGAAAAAGAGCCGTTTCCGGATAAAAACTAGCCTATGAACCATGCCAGGACTCTTAAGAGGTAGAACGACAGCACGATTTCTCCAGTAGTCAACTGCCCGGCTTGGCAAATAAGTCGTCAAGAAAGCGCGTCTCTCCATGTTTGAAGATTTCGAATTTGGATTCGTCGATTCGGTATTTTTTCAGCGCTGCGGCAAGTTTAACCGGTGGCTCGTCCAGGGGCTCATCGGTCAAAACGAAGGTTCCCCAGTGCATGGCGACTGAATATTTTGCGTTAACATCGATGTGGATTTTGACCGATTCTTCAGGATTCACATGGTAGGGCTTCATAAACCATCTCGGCTCGTACGCCCCGATCGGCAGCAGCGCAAGCTCGAATTGGCCATACTTGTTGCCAATTTCTTTAAAATGCTCTGCATAGCCGGTATCGCCGGCAAAAAAGATCCTCGCCCCTCCTGCTTCAATCACCCATGAAGCCCAAAGCCTTTGAAAAGCATCGAATAACGTGCGCTTTCCCCAGTGCTGGCTCGGCTCTGCCGTAAAGGTGACCTCAGCGACTGTATGACTTTGCGCCCAATCAAGCTCAACGACTTGACTTGTGCCCAGGGCCAGGTCGTCAAACCAGGTTTTCACCCCCAAAGGGACAATGAAGGTCAGCGACCTCTGGTGATTATGTTTTGCCAGGCCGATGACCGATGCTCGGTCCAGGGAGTCATAGTGATCATGAGAAATAATCACGACGTCAATCTCAGGCAAGTCGTGCATTTCAATGGCTGGCGGCACCACACGTTTCGGTCCTGCCCAATCGACGGGGGAAGCGCGATCGCTAAAATGGGGATCGGTAAGAATGTTAAGTCCCGAGAGCTGGATTAAAAAGGTCGCGTGCCCGATCCATGTCAGGGTCGAATTTTCAGAGTTGCTTTTAAGGTCAGTGTGGTGCGTATCCACAAGGTCAAAATGATAATCATCTACCGCCGGAATCTCCTTAAAGAACCTTTGCCAGCGCCACTGCATAAATTCCAGGAAACCCTTATTGTCCTGGTAGTAAATATTCTTAAATCCCGTTTTGGTGTGATGTGCTTTGGATAAGACATAGCTGGAATTGGTGGCGCAGGACGCCACTAGGCAGAAAAAAATAAAGCTCGCAATAATCAGCTTTTTCATCCCATGAACCAGCCTTCGTCGATCAGCACGCAACAAATTGCAGCGCGATCAATGTTTAGAGCATATCACTCTTCACTCTAGCGCTAAAAGAGCTCCCCCCTCGCAAACTTTTCTACCCATGATTATTCCCATTCATGGCTGATAAAAGTTATCGCAAAGACCGTTATTAAAGGCTTTCCTATTCACCGATCAATGTTGCATGGAGAGATCCGTTGGCGACCAGCCACTTCTCATCAGCGGACGCGCTTGGAAAAAGCCTGTATCAGCTTGGTTATCCTTTCGGTCCTGGTGTGATGTAAGGCGTGGCCGACGCCATCCAAGCGCACTAATTCTGCCTGGGGGATTATTTTTATTAATCGATCAGAGTGATTCCAGGCAGGCACGATGTCATCTTCTGTCCCATGCACGATCAATAAAGGCTGGGTGATTTTGGCGTAGTGTTGGCTCTGGTCGCGCAGATAGTCGCTTAATAGGCGCAGATCCTGCGCATTGGCGAGAAAGTTTTGCGGCCGCAGACTAAGCATCACGCCAGTGCGCTCCACATATGCAGTAGAGGGTGACTCCGGTTGAAAGACCTCGGCGATTGCACCTTTAAGGACCAGTTGTCCCACTGGATAGACCAGCGTGTTGGCAAATAGCTCACCAATGACCGGCACACCCGCCAGATCATTGGTCAAGGCGACGCCCCCTTTCCACGGATGACTGCCCCCAGCCAGCAGCACTCCACCTGCGGTTTCATCTGGATAATTCAGGAGGTAAGCCAACACCAGGGAACCGCTCCAGGAGTGACCAACCAGCAGCGGCTGACGGATGCCTAATTTCTCGAGTGCCGCGTTCAGGTAGCTCGCTTGGATTGCAGGATTGGGCCAGTCGCCTGCCGGACGCTCACTGTAGCCATGCCCTGGCCGGTCAAAGGCTAGGACCCGGTGTTTTTCTGCCAAACCCGGCAGCAAGCTCGCTTTAAAGTCACGGGCGTTGGTGCTTGCGCCGTGGACCAGGACAATCGGGGGACCCGTACCGGCCTCAAGGTAGTGCAGCCGCAGGCCATTGGCCTCAACAAATTGACCGATCGGCGGATAATCCTGCTCAACCTGCCGGGCAGCGAAGATGCTGTACAGGGCCAGAGCCCCGATGAGGGCAACAAGGATGGCCAGTGCCTGTTTCATGAACTCCACCCGCTTCGCCTTACCATCCAGGGCAGTTTGATAATGTGCACTGGGATGGTTCCGGTGGTTGAAAGCCAATAGCCAGATGTTTTCATACTAAGCTTAACTGATAGCCCTGGTCTATTTCCCAATTTGGGTCCCATCCTTCCCAAGATAGGTACCAACTGAATAAAGCAGCTCAATTCTACCCAACCAAGGTCCTCGTACTACCAGCCAGTTAATCGGCCAAAAAACCATTGCAAAACAACAGAAAACACCATATGATTTTGTAAAAAGAGACTTTAACAGGAGAATAGATCGGCCAATTAATCGGCCAAAACCGTAGCGAAAGACATAAGAATGGCTGAGACGGCTACCTACACCAACATTTCTCAGATGGAGCCGCTACTCCCCTCTGCCACTGAATCCAGTCTGGCCGATCTTGCCATCGAGGTCATTCGCCAATCTGCAGCCCTGAGCACGTCACTGCATCCACTGACCAGACAGGGAGTTATCGAGCTGGTTCGCTCGATGAGCAGTTACTACTCAAACCTGATCGAAGGACACAACACTCACCCAGCCGATATCGAACGCGCTTTAGATAAGGACTATTCCCACGACCCGGCAATACGGGCCATGCAGATGGAGAGTGCTGCGCACGTCGAGGTGCAGAGGCTTATCGAGAACAAACTGCAGGAAAACTCTGATAAGGACATCTGCGAACAGGATTTTCTCTGCTGGGTCCATAGCGAATTTTACGCTCGCCTGCCCGAAGAGTTCTGCCATGTCCAAACACCAGACGGAACAACCAAACGGGTCATTCCAGGAGAGTTGCGACAGGAAGAGGTGACAGTCGGCCGCCACATAGCACCGGCCTGCGAAGCATTACCAGCCTTCTTGGCTCGCTTTCAGGTAGCTTACAGCCCGTCGAAACTGAACGCTGTCAATAAGGTGATTGCGGCAGCGGCATCCCACCATCGCTTGGCATGGATTCATCCGTTCCTTGACGGTAACGGCCGGGTCACCAGGCTTTTCACCCATGCCTACCTGATAAAAGCGCAGATCGACGGGCATGGGCTATGGACTGTATCTCGTGGTTTTGCACGCAATCGCGACAGTTACCTGACTGCCCTATCCGGAGCTGATGCTCACAGGCAGGGCGACATGGACGGGCGTGGCAACCTTTCCAACCGGGGCCTGGTCCATTTCTGTACTTTCTTCCTGAAAACCGCCCTGGACCAGATCGATTTCATGGCAGGGCTGTTGGATCTCGATGGTCTGCAGAAAAGAATCGCCGCTTATGTAGAACGGCAAACCAGCCTTGGCGAGCTGACACCTGAAGCAGGCTATCTGCTGCGTGAAGCGTTATTGCGCGGCGAAGTCCCTCGTGGAGAAGCCGCGCGCATAACCGGACGCCCCGAACGAACAGCACGCCGCATCCTGAAGAACCTGTTAGACAAAAAACTGCTGGCAGCAAACACCGAAAAAGGGCCGGTACAACTCTCCTTCCCCGCCAGTGTTGCGGGATACTATTTCCCCCGACTCTACCCTGAGGGAGTTGAGGTCTCTGCAGGATAAAAAACAAGCAAAAAACCGACGTGGAGCAATCTAATTTGTCGAAGAATGACCACAACCTGAAACAGGAAGAGTTCGACGCCTTCGTGAAGAAAACGCCCGCCTCAAAGCCCTTCTGACCCGTCACGGCATCACCTGGGAAGAGTCGCTCGTGGCTGAGCAGCCACCCGTCCTGACTGAACCGTCTTCGGAGCCAGCCAGACTCTCGACCGATAAAAAGATCGCACTCTTCCGCAGACTGTTCCGTGGTCGCACCGATGTCTATCCGTTGCGCTGGGAATCGGCGAAAGGCAAATCAGGCTATTCGCCTGCCTGCGGCAACGAATGGAAACCCGGCATCTGCCACAAGCCGAAGGTTAAATGTGCTGATTGCAGGCAACGTCAGCTATTACCAGTCACAGACCGAGTGATCTACAACCATCTGGCCGGAAAACACACAATCGGCGTCTACCCTTTGTTGAGCAATGACAGTTGCTACTTTCTTGCTGTCGACTTCGATGAGGCCGGGTGGCGCGAGGACGCCGGAGCATTCATGCAATCCTGCCAGGAACTGGAGATACCGGCGGCACTGGAGATCTCCCGCTCCGGCAACGGTGCCCATGTCTGGATCTTTTTCGCCGACTCGGTACCGGCCCTCCTAGCTAGGCAACTTGGAGCCGCATTGATCAGCTATACTTGTGACCGAACCCGCCAACTGTCCCTGTCCAGCCATGATCGCTTCTTCCCAAACCAGGACACCATGCCCAAAGGAGGGTTCGGCAACCTGATCGCACTTCCATTACAGAAGCAGCCGCGTGAAAAGGGTCGAAGCCTGTTCGTCGATAACAACATTAAACCCTACCCGGACCAATGGATATTCCTTGCGTCCCTCGGCACACTCACCATAAAAAATCTGGAAGACGCCTTACTGCGGGCAACGAAAGACAGAAGTCCGCTGGATGTCGCTTTCTCCGTGGACGATGATGACAGCAAACCCTGGCTACTGGGCACTACCTCAAAAAAAATCTCAGAGCCGCTGCCCGAAACTCTGCACTTGGTGCTGGCCAACCAGATCTTTATTGCCAAAAACAATTTACCCCAACCACTAGCCAACCGCCTGATTCGACTTGCGGCTTTTCAGAATCCAGAATTTTACAAAGCCCAAGCCATGCGCCTGCCGGTATGGAACAAACCACGTATCATCGGTTGCGCGGAAAACTTCAGCCAGCACATCGGCCTGCCCCGAGGTTGTCTTGATGCCGTCCTGGGCCTGCTGCAGGACAATGACATCCACGCGGAGCTACAGGATGAACGCCTGACAGGCAGGAAGATCAAGGCCAAATTCAAGGGTGCTTTGCGCAAAGACCAGAAAACAGCAGTGCGGGAGATGCTTAAACATGAGGCCGGAGTACTCTGTGCGCCAACCGCCTTCGGCAAAACAGTTTCTGCGGCAGCCTTGATTGCTCGCCGCAAGGTCAGTACACTGGTGCTGGTCCATCGTACGGAGTTGATGCGTCAGTGGCAGGAGCGATTAACTGCATTTCTCGAACTTCCTGAAGGAAGCTTGGGGGTTATCGGCGGCGGTAAAAATAAACCTTCCAGCAAAATCGATATCGCCGTAATGCAGTCTTTGTCGAAGCGGGAAAACTTAGGCGTTAGGCGTTCCGGGGACAGTATATTTATCTTCAATTTAGCCCTCCCCACTGTTAAAATCATCCATGGCCAGAATAGCTCGCGTTATCGTTCCCGGCATTCCCCACCATGTCACCCAAAGAGGCAACCGGCGGCAAACCGTCTTTTTCTGCGCTGACGATTATCTGGCCTACATCGAACTGATGGCGTTCTGGTGCCGCAAGCATGAAGTTGATATCTGGGCCTGGTGCCTGATGCCCAACCACGTTCATCTTATCGCTATGCCTCAGAACAAAAACGGCCTGGCCCGCGCCATTGGTGAAGCTCACCGCCGTTATACTAGGAGAATCAACTTTCGGGAGAACTGGCGCGGACATTTGTGGCAGGAACGCTTCGCTTCTTTCCCGATGGACGAGCAGCACCTTATCGTAGCGGCTCGTTACATCGAAATGAACCCGGTGGCTGCTAAACTGGCCAAGCATCCGGAGGATTATCGTTGGAGCAGCGCCCGTGCACATTTATCTGGCGTGGATGATGACTTGGTCAATGTCGCTCCGCTGCTTGAGCTGGTTCCAAACTGGAGGGAATTTCTCGGTTTCTCAGCACAGGAGGAGGTTGATCTACTGCATCGGCATGAACGCACCGGCCGCCCGCTCGGAGCGAGCAGCTTTGTGGAACATCTCGAACAGATCCTGCAAAGACGATTGCGACCGCAAAAGCCTGGCCCGAAGAAGAAGGAGAAGAATAAAGAGCAGAGCTAATTATATATCCTGTCCCCAGATCTCTTCACAGATCTCTTCTGTCCCCAGATCTCTTCACTTCTCGAAGTCAACGAGCGACTTGTTCTTGACCTGACCCAAGCGGCCGAAGCGGTGCTTGGAGAAGTGAAAAAGCTGGGACCAATCACTTAAAAAAGAGAGAGAGCAATTCAAAATAGGGGTCCCTCTTAAGGTACTCAGGGATCGGGAAAAAAGATCAAGCCATGAATTTCACTAATTTCGACAACCGGTTACATACAGACCTTCGAGTAAAAACGGCCTGAAGATTTGCTTTTCAGGCCGTTTTTCTGCTTTAAACTTTATGGTGCCTCTTCCGCAAGTAGGCCATCCCCTTCACCAACAGGCTCTGTTCCTGTCATCAGGTGGAACAGATTTGGTTGAGCTTCGTACCAACCAAAACGGATCGGTTTTTCATTTCGCAATAAATCTACCATCCCTTGCATTTGTTGATAATCCAGGTGGCCGTAGAATCGCTGCCCATATGTTGTGGGAGCCGTGGCATTGGGCAGTGGTCCGGTTTTGTGGAATTTCAATAAGGCATAAAATCCATCGCCATGAAGCTGGATTCCTCCATAGTAGTTATTTCCACCTACCGAGGCCTTGTAACTGTTAATTTCGTACCATTTCCAAGCCATAGTGTACCTCCTTTTTGCTTCTTGGTTTTTTGCTTGGAGCAATTGATCAAGAACCAACCAATTCCTCCTCGCCTCGAAATCTGCCTCACTGTGAATTGATATTTTTTTGTTAATCGAGAGTTTAGTGGTGCAGCAATTACAGGTCGGTTACAGATTTAAAAAAAATTGGTAAGATATTTGTCTGATTTAGTCTGGAAGAATCTAATTGTCTCGTGAGAGAGGACAATGAGCGCAGTGTCAGTTAAGACCATAATTAGAAGATATTTAGGATGTGAAACGCTGGCAATGAAACATTAAGAAACTGTCCTTATCCTTTTATTTCAGCAGAAGGAAGGAGGCAGAATGACTTGGAACTCCTTGATTGTTGCAAGTCTGTGTGCTGGGTGGATGCTCTCCCCGGATGTTATGGTCCGGCTCGGTCACGGAGCGGGGGCGAATCAGACCCTCTTTCTGCTTGGGCTATCCATTGCCGCCCTGCTTTCCGCCCGAGCACTTTTACTTATTGGGCATCCACAGCTTCACAGGCAAGGCCGATTCAACCTGACTGATTTGCTTGTTCGAGGGGTGGGTCCAACCCTGGCGACGACGCTACTTCTGGCGAGCCGGATGGCCCTGGTGCTGTTGATTCCGACCGGCGTTCTGGTGACCAGCGGCTATGCATTTAATGAAATCTTTGTTTACTGGTTCCCGAATTTTGGCTTTGCCTATCTGCTCCTGGTCATCATCTCCATGCTGCATCTGGTCAGCGATTCCTTTGCACGCAAGGCCCAAGCCGTCTTTGCCGCGCTGGTGTTGATCAGTCTGATGATATTAAGCGCCGGCTTCACAATCTCCGCTCCATTGCTCATCGGCAGTCTGCTGCTGTTTCTCGGTCTTGAATTCAGCCATGAGTCGGCACATCATGAGTCCCGCCTCCTGCCGATCGGGGCACTACTGATCGTCCTGGTGCTGTTTCTCTGCTGGTCGATGGTTTCGATGCAATATGTGGCTGGCGAACGCTTGGTCGAGACCAGCATTCCTCACCTGATTTCCGCCAGAGCAATCCTGGGCGAAACCGGCAGAGTCCTGATGGGGATCGCCGTTATCGCCGGCACCTGCGGCGTAGTGAACGCCCTGTTCCACCTGGCAATCGGTTCATTCCAAGGTCTTGCCAAACGCGGTCTTCTTCCCGGACACCCCCAGGGTGATTTGCTGCGTCGTCGATTTGTGCTCCTCTTTGCCCTGATCATCGCTGTACTGATGGGCAAGGGACTCGCCGGGTATGACATTCTCGACACCTATATCCAGGCCTCGTTGCTGCTCTGGCTGTTTGTCAGTGGCTTGCAGTGTTTTTCAGCAGCCAGACTTCTCGGACAGCAGGGCGTCAAGCACAGTTGGCATGGCTATGCCTTAGCACTGAGCTATTTTTTTGCTATTCTATATCTGACAGCAAGCGATCCGAAAGCGATTCATATTGTGCGTTTTCTGGTGCTGATACTCTTCCCAATTGCACTCATGGTGGTTTTCTGGTCGCGACGGGAACCGGATTGAAATCCCATCGGCAACCAACAAACCAAAGGATTTCTATGATGAAAAATCTTGTTTTACAACTGATCTTAGTTCTGGCTATTGCGGTCACCCCAGCGTTTGCCGCAAATGTCGGCATGATGAGCCTTGATGACCTGAAAGGCATGCTGGAGTCTGACAATCTGATTATCCTTGACGCACGCACGGGCAAGGATTGGGGGTCCAGTGAGTTTAAGATCCCGGGTGCTGTCCGGGCAAACCCGAGCGAATTTGCCACCTGGGGTGGCAGCTATCCAAAGGAGAAAAAAATAGTTCTCTACTGCGCTTGACCGAATGAAGCGACAAGTGCCAGTTTGGCACAAGGAATGATCAATAATGGTTACACGGATGTGAGCGCTCTGGTGGGCGGCTGGCGAGCATGGCAGCGAGGACAATATCCGGTCGAAGTCAAATAATCGATACTGACTGACCGTGCTTTACAGCAAGCGGCCCCGGCGACAACTGCCGCTGGGGCTGTTTTTATGTCGGAAACAAAGTCTCCGCAAAAAGCGGCTGCAATGACCGAGAAAAGGGAGAATCTACTGACTGATACGACTGACGACTGAAAAAACTTTCTACCACATACCGAATACTATGCCCTGCAGCAGGAAAAGCACGGTCGCCGGTCGAAAAACACGATCTTTGCCGACCTGGAAGCTTTGGACGAATCAGCACCACACATACTGCGTGCGACCGGTCGATTGATCGGTGAGGGTTTCGAATCCCCCGCTGGACATACTGGCGCTGGCCATGCCCTAGAGGATTGACAAACCATCGCGCATCACCTATAAATTCTTATAAATACTGAATTTACAAGCAGTTGCTGAGGATTGCCATGCTGAAGAATACTGAAATAAAACAGGTCATAAAAGACCACCTCGCCGAGCTGCACAGCAACTACGCAGTCTCGGAGATTGGGATCTTCGGCTCCTATGTCCGCAATGAGCAGACACCTCAAAGCGATGTAGACATTCTGGTTCAGTTTTCAAAACCGGTCGGTTTTGTTGCCTTCATGCAGTTGGAGGAACGCCTTCAAGAGCTACTGGGAACCAAGATCGACCTGGTCACCCGCGCAGCACTCAAACCCAAAATCGGCGCACGCATCCTTAAAGAAGTCGACTATGTCCAGTAAGCGTGAAATTGTCGATTTTCTGGATGAGATCCTTGAAGCGATTGCTGATTTGCGGAACTTCACTTCCCGTACCATCAAGAAGAAATAGCCTCCGATTCGTCGGGGGCTTTTTCTTTGTTTACAGTCGTCAAAACGCCACCGAAAGAAGGCAGGACCTGCCAGACCGTCGCCGAAGAAAGGAGCGCAAAAAACGGGAAGATTCCCTAATATCCTAAAATTTACACAGACCTATTTTCCGTCCGGACATTGCATTGTTTAGGGCGTTTTTGCTATTGTGTACGGTAGTTCCGTACGGAAATGGAGGTTTATCTATGGATACTGTAAGTGTTAACAAATTTCGCGACAATTTAAAAAACTATGTGGAGCAGGTTGCTCAGGAGCACCTGCCGCTGAAAGTGACTCGCCGAAGTGGAGAGGACTTTGTGGTTATCAGCGCTGAGGACTGGGAGCGAGAGCAAGAGACTCTTTATATTCTTCAAAATTCCAGCCTCATGAAGCAAATTGCCGAATCTTCTGCAAGCCACGCAAAGCGCTCTGGCTACAAACCAAAGGATGGAGAATTGAATGAGATCCTTGGTGTTTGAAGGCCGCACTTGGGATGTTTATGAGGCACTGCGAGTAAAGGACAATCGCTTACATAAAGCTCTTTGCTCCATTTTAAAAGAAATGCTACGCGGAGACCCTGCTGTGGGTACCGGAAAGCCCGAAGCACTTGGTCATAATCTTGCTGGGTTGTGGTCACGCAGATTGAGTCAAAATGATAGACTCGTTTACAAATTCGATGATGATTACATCTATATTTTTGCAATTGGTGGCCACTACGAGCAATTCTGAGCCCTGACGGTTGAGATAAGCGGCGGCGACGAACTGCTCGAATACTACCGCAATTTTTGCTTTTCAAATTTGCGCAGAAGTATTTTCCGTCCGGTTCATTGAATTGTCAGGGGCTTTTTAGCCCTTGACGGTCGGGGGCCTGATAAGTGTTAGACGTGCCTTTTAATTTATTAAATACATATACAAATTAACTTCGACACTTTTATTGGTTGAATTGTAGAAATATATCTTATACCGAGGAAACCCAACCATTTGTTTAGTTGGTTCAGAACTGAAATAGCGGAACGTTTCAGGGGCAATGTCAGTTTTTACCTCAAGTGGAAATAATATTGATTGATCCTGGGTAAATGCATGGATGATTGGTTTCTCATCTGGCACTAAAATTGCGCCAATGGTGCCAGGTGAGAATGTTGTACTTTTTACTTCGCCAAGAATACTGAGGACAACGGAGGTAAAGCCATCAGCCTCAACCACCCCAGCCTCTGTTAAATTGTTTGTGTCACTTCGTTGGGCCGGAGGAATAATTATTTTTTCGCGACGGTCAAGAAAGCTGTGTTTGATGAGGCCATTAACTTCAACCGACCCATCGATGTTTTGTGTTTCAGGGAGGTTGACTACCCGAACATTTTGGGTTGTTTCTTGAGAGTCGCCTTCGATTGCAGAGACAGGGATAGCAATTAATATCGCAAAAAGTGCCAAGATTATCTTATGCAAACTCTTACCTCCGTAGAGCAAACTTTCAATTCAGACGTCTACAGGGATTAGGCGAGTCCCGGCATATAAGCTAAAATTATCAATAATTACAGCATGTTGTTTTTTTGAAAGTTTTAAGCATTTATATCGCATAAATAAACCACCATCTTTGCCAATGGTGGTCTGGTCCCTCTCCCCCCTGACAATGCCTAAAAATATACTCTAAGCATTTTAATTCGTCAAAAAGTTTTGGGAGGGCGAACTAAAAAGCCTCGTAATAACGAGAGATTGGGTTATTCTTGCGCCAACGCCGAATGAAACCTTTAAAAGAATAGCCCAACCTGTTTCAGGCTGGGCTATTCCTTGTCCTGAATGCTTGCCGCAGGGCCAAGCGGTCGGGCGAAGGTCTTGTGACTTGGCCGCCCAAAAAGGGAATTCGCTTGACAGGGTAAATTCCGCTGAAGATATGGATGTGTAAAAATCAACAGCGAAGAGAATATTTACCCTTCGGTCTCGGTGGTTTCGGTTATGGGGTACTCGGCTTTATCGCCACCACAAGCCAATGCCGATCCGGCGACGGCCAGGGTGAAGACCAGTACAGCCAATACAGCCAGAAATCTAGTCGTTTTCATCACAAACTCCTTATCCGTACGCTGTCTCTACAATTTGAACTACGTTTAAATAATACACCAAATTGAAAGCAGATTTCAATTTCATCCAAAACATGATGACGACGCTTCCTTTCATTGGCATAAAGATGGCGACGATCATTAAGTACAGAGAGGAGAGTCAACATACCGGTCGTTTCGGCCTTAAGCTCCTAACCAACTGGTTTTGAGTGATATTTTCGTTCCTGCCAATAAAGTCCCGCTACCAGATCTTTAAAGGCAATAAATTGATAAAATCCGGCAAACCGCCTGCACTCTCATCAATATATGATAGAACTATATCCTCATCACCCACCCCCTCTCAAAACCCCACTACTTCATTAACCTCTAATAACAACCCAAAAAGTCACTGCCTGAAAACTTTGCGACAAAATCAGTAAAGGAAGCCGTCATGCATATCCGTAAACTGAAAAGTTTTTTCGCCCTGACCCTGGTCGGAGTTATTGCTGCTGGCCTTAGCCTAATTGTCTGGAGTACTACCCTACATGCATCGCCCCCTGCTAAGGCAGGAAAAAATACCAACTCCGCTTTGGCCAGGTCCGGCCCCAAGAAACAGGTTATTGTCAAATTCAAGTATAAAGGCGCCAATCGTAGTTCCCAGGCAGTCGCAGCCATTCAGTCAGTCAGTGCCAAATTGGGTCGGCAATTGAAACCGCTCCGTAGGCTTCGCACAGAAGCCGTGGTGGTTGAGCTTGGCGAAGACCGGGACATGGAGGATGTGCTTAAAGATCTTTCCGGACGTGCTGATGTCGAGTACGTGGAACCGGACCAGATGCTCCACCCTTTTCTTGCCCCTAACGATACCCGCTATTATGAGCAATGGCATTATTTTGAAACCACAGGAGGCATGAATCTGCCCTCCGCCTGGGATAGTGCCCAAGGCTCGGATGTGGTTGTTGCGGTTGTGGATACCGGTTACCGGCCGCATGCCGATCTGGCCGCTAGCATCCTCCCCGGTTACGACATGATCAGCAGTACATTTGTCAGCAATGACGGCAACGGCCGGGACAACAATGCCCAAGACCCAGGCGACTGGACTTTTACCGGCGAATGCGGCTTCAATCAGCCTTCATTTAACCAATTCAGCAGCTGGCATGGCACGCATGTGGCCGGTACGGTGGCAGCGGTGACCAACAATAGTTCCGGGGTCGCTGGAGTCGCTCACCAAGCCAAAGTATTGCCGGTTCGGGTTTTGGGGAAATGCGGAGGTTTTACTTCGGATATCGCCGACGGAATTCTCTGGGCCACCGGTATTCCTATCAGTGGAACTCCAACCAATGCCAACCCGGCCAAGGTGATTAACCTCAGCCTGGGAGGCACTGGAGTTTGTTCGAATACTCTGCAATCCGCCATCAATCAAGCACGCAGCGCCGGTGCCACCGTCGTCGTTGCAGCGGGAAACTCCAACCTGGACGCATCTACCACCAACCCTGCGAACTGCGAAGGCGTGCTGACTGTCGCAGCAACCACTCGAAGTGGAGGCAAAGCCTATTATTCCAATTTCGGCAATGTTGTCGACCTTGCGGCACCCGGCGGAGACATGAGGTATGCCTTCGCTGACGGTATCCTTTCGTCATCCAACAGCGGCAACACTGTACCAGCCGAAGATAATTTCGCATTTTATCAGGGAACAAGCATGGCAACGCCGCATGTCGCTGGCCTGGCGGCGCTTCTTTATAGCTTTGAGCCAGCCATAGCCCCGGATCAGGTGGAAGACACTCTGATCAACACCGCGCGCGCTTTTCCTGCCACCTGCAGTGGCTGTGGCGCCGGAATCGCTGATGCAACGGCTGCTATTGCAGCACTGAATCAGAATACCGGGAGCGGAACTGGCACCCTAGAAAACAATGTTGCCCAAATCGATCTCTCCGGTCCCCTGGGAAGCGAAATGTTTTTTTCTTTGACAGTGCCTGACGGAGCGACCAATTTGACTTTCCAGATCAGCGGCGGCAGCGGCGATGCTGATCTCTATGTAAAATCCGGCTCACCGCCAACCCTTTCCAGTTGGGATTATCGGCCTTACAGAAACGGCAACAATGAAACTGTGGTCGTCAATTCCATCCAGGCGGGAGAGTATTTTGTCATGCTGCGCGGCTATTCGTCTTTCTCCGGTGTCTCCCTGGAGGGTCGATACGAGGAACAGCTTTCCGGTGGCACCTGCCCAAGCGGATATGAGCTGTACCCCGGGTCCCTGGCTTTTACCGGAAATTACAAGTATGCACCTAACGGAAGTTACTATTTCAGCCCCAGCGGGAACCATTCCGGAATATTAAGCGGCCCATCCGGGACAAATTTTGACCTTATTCTCTGGGGATGGTCTAACAGCAGATGGAATGAGTTAACGCGCTCTGCGAATGGAGGCTCCGAGGAATCTGTCAATTACTTTGGGAGCAGTGGCTACTACATTTGGCGGGTCGAGTCCCGTGGCGGCGCGGGAGATTTCAACTTGTGCTTATCGAAACCGTAAATTTTGGCTCCTTGCCGACTGCTTAGCTCAAACGAGAGGAGAGCGCCAGGTTATTCCTTGAGCTTAATCCTCATGCTGCCCTCTGCGATATTGATATCCTCAATCCCCGCAGCAAAGGCGCTCCAGAATCCATCTTTATCACCGTATTCCCTGACCAGGTCGACATTCTTAATGTTGCCGAGCCAGGCATTCGGCAGGGGGACTCCCCAGATACTGATTCCCGTTAAAGCCACCATCGGCTTGCCCTCGCGGTAGGCCAGCGCCAAACCGGCTGCAACCTTAAGGGTCTGGCCACCAAGAAAGGGCAAATCTTCATCCAAGGGCAACAACAGTTTTGCGCTGGCCAAGTCATCCGAGAGATCGATGGCCAGCTTTTTGGCCAAATCGGTGTTCTTCGCCAGCAGGGCATTGAGCTCCTTTTCGCTGAGGATAATTTCCCGGGAGACACCTGTTTCGCTGTAGATTTCTGCTTCAAGGGGGGCATCCGAGGTTTCCGGCTGCGGCTGTTTGCGTTTGCTCTGCGGCTTCTGGATGGTCTCCAGACGATCCAGCTTCTGATTGAGTGCTTGTTCTTCCTGCGCACTCAGGGTAACCGGTTTGAACTCTTTGGGAAAGACGTAATGGGTGACTGCCCACACCGCCACGGCTGTGGCGATGGTCGTTGCGACCACTACAATGCCAAGAATCTTCAGCCAGCCAAATTGTGACTTTGCTGCAGGCGGTTGCATATTGGCGGTATTGTTTTCCAAAGGTTATAGACCTTTCAAAGAGGATGTCCCTATCATGAGTTGTAAGTATAGACGCTAGCAAAAAAAAAGTTCTTGCTTCCTTCGGTCACTACCAAAAAGGGAGAGTTCCGTGGACAAGGATGTCTCTGGAACTCTCCCGTATCTAGAAATCTGCAGGCCGCTTTCCATTTCTTACCCAGCCTTAAACCCTTCAGGGTTCTGCGCCTGCCAACGCCAGGCATCAACGCACATCCGCTCCACATCATATTCAGCTTGCCAACCGAGCAACCGATTCGCTAAAGCCGGATCAGCATAACATTCGGCGACATCACCCGGACGGCGCGGGGCGATGTTGACCGGGACCGACCGACCGCTGGCCTGTTCAAAAGCCTGGACCAGTTCCAACACACTGACCCCGCGACCGGTGCCGAGGTTGACGGTGAGGTTTTGATTTTCGCGCAGCAGATAATCGAGGGCCGCGACGTGGGCGCGGGCCAGATCGACAACATGGATATAGTCGCGCACCCCGGTGCCATCGGAGGTGGGATAATCGTTACCGAAAACGTTCAATTGCTCCCTTTTGCCAACAGCGACCTGGCAGATAAAGGGCATAAGGTTATTCGGGATGCCGGCAGGATCTTCGCCAATCAGACCGCTGACATGGGCGCCAACCGGATTGAAGTAACGCAGAATCACGGCCTTGAACTGCGGATGAGCGGTGCAGACATCGGTGATCAACTGCTCCATCACTAACTTGGTGCGGCCGTAAGGGTTGGTGATCCCGAGCGCTGCGTCTTCGCGAATCGGGCAGGATTCGGGCTGGCCATAAACGGTGGCGGAAGAGCTGAAAACCAGCCCGTTCACCCCCTGTTGCTGCATCACCTGGAGCAGAGTGATCGTTCCGGAGATGTTATTTTCAAAATAGTTCAGTGGCTGTTCGCAGGATTCGCCCACCGCTTTTAGCGCGGCAAAATGGATCACCGCATCGATCTTGTGGCGCTGAAATACCGCAGTCATAAATTCGGCATCGCGGATGTCCCCGCGCTTGCAAACAAAGTCTCCACCGGCAATCTGCTGCAAACGCTCCAGCACCACCGGTGAGCTGTTAGAAAAATTATCGACAATAACAACCCGGTGACCACGCTCGATTAATTCAACTGCGGTGTGTGAGCCGATGTAGCCAGCCCCACCGGTTAACATAACTGCTGCCATATCTCCCTCGCTATTTATTGCCGCTTCCAGATGATTCAGCTGATTTCCGGACCGACAGAGTTAATGAACTCTTGAAATCCTCGTTTACGGACTGTAATATCGCAAAGTTGTTTCAAATGATCAAGTTCTCAAGGGAGCCCTTACCATGCAGAAGAGTTTTTTAACACTCGTTTTTATCAGCATACTGCTGACCGGTCCGGCGCTAGTCTATGCTGACACACGCTATGTTTCTGACCAGCTGGTTATCACGGTGCGAACCGGCCCCGGAAATAAATTTCAGATTCTGGAAACTCTGAAAACCGACTCTTCTCTGGAGATTCTTGAAGAGACCGCAGATCATTACAAAGCCAGAACGAAAAAAGGCACCGAAGGCTACGTGCTGAAACAATACGTCACCAAAGATACTCCGAAAAAACTGGTGATCGCGCGGCTGGAAAAAGAAAAAGCTGCCCTGGAGCGGCGCCTGAATCAAGCCAAGGAAGAAAGCCAGCAACAAGTCCAGGTGGCCAGCTCAGAACAGGCGAAGGTGGGCGCATTAACCTCCGACCTCAAACACACCACAGACGAACTGGCAAAGGTCAGCAATGCCTTCGAAGATCTTAAGGAACGCTCCGCAGGAGTGGTTGAGCTGACCAGCGAGCGGGACCAGCTGTTGGAAGAGAATACCCGCATCAACAGCGAATTGACGGTCCTGCAGGAAGAAAATAAGGATTTTCACCGCTCCAACATGATCCAATGGTTCTTGGCAGGCGGCGGGGTGTTCTTCTTCGGGTGGTTGATCGGCAAGATTTCGCGCAAGCAAAAACGTGGCTTCAGCCGATTGTAAAACGTCCCAATCTCAATTTATAAGACGGTCTGCATCTGTACTTGCAGGCCGTTTTTTATTTTCGGAGACTTGTTTCATTCCGTTCGCTCCGGCAATACCAACTGATCATAGGGGGTGAAGTAGTTCTTCACCCCCTGCTGTAAAATCAGCAGCGAAGTCACCGCCACGCTGCCGGTAATGACACACATGATGGCGATCTGATACTTGACGGCGATCATCGGTTCGGTTCCGGAGAGGATCTGGCCGGTCATCATTCCGGGCAGAAAGACGATGCCCATGGTTGCCATGGCATTGACTGAGGGGATCAGCGCCGCGCGAAAGGCATTGTTGACGGCCAGCTGGCTGGCCTGCCGCGCCGAAGCCCCAAGACATAAAGCGGTTTCGATCTGGTCCTTGCGCGAACGGATTTCTTCCCCCAGCCGTTCGGCGGCCAGGCTGGCGCCGGTCATGGAGTTGCCGATAATCATGCCGGCCAGCGGAATCAGATAACGCGGTTCGTACCAGGGATCGAGGCCGATCACCAACAGGCAGAAATAGAAGGTGCCACCACCACAGCCGACCAGCATGGCGCTACCGACGACCCGATAGAACTGCGGCATCCTCTCTTTCACCCGGCTGGCCACGGTATGCACCGCCATACCGCCCATGAGCAGCAGAATCAGCAACACCAGGGCGGCGCTTTTTATCGCAAACACCAGATGTAGCACATAGCCCACGGCAAACAACTGTACGCCCATGCGCGCGGCAGAAACCAGCAAACTACGGACTTCGCCGCCGCGCAGGCGGATTAACGCCGCCGCCAGCAGAATCAGGCCATAGACCAGGAACAGGTCATAAAAGCTCAGGTCGATCATACCGAAGCCTCCGACTCCTCGCGGATCAAATCCGGATCTTCCAGAAATCGCTGCAGCTCGGCCGTCTGCGGTTGTCGCAGAATCTCAACTTCGCCTTGCTCAATCAGCTCACCGGCCTGTAAGAACAGCACTTGGTCGGCAATCCGTTCTGCCAAGCGCAGATCGTGGGTGATCAACACCACCGCCAGTTGCCGTTGCCGGCAGAGACGGTACAGCAACTCACCAAAACGATCCGCCGAAGGCCGGTCGAGGGCACTGGTCGGTTCATCGAGCAGCAGGATCTCGGGTGCCGTCAGCAACGCCCGCGCCAGACTGACCCGCTGTTGCTGGCCGATGGAAAGCTGTTCGGCATCCCGCGAGAGCAAGTCGCCAGCAAGTCCGGAGAACTCGAGAATCTGGCTAAACTGGCTGGAATCGAT
>CAMYNC010000098.1 GCA_947259685.1 uncultured Desulfuromonadales bacterium
GGGATGGGCAAAAAGCAACAGATCCACTTGTTTCTGTCATCTTTATGCTAAGAAGTGAGGGCTTCGTCTTTGCGGGGGAAGGGCAAGCTATAGTTTACCATACTCCTTTGGCAGTCAGGGTTCCCTTGCTTGTTGCAGAGGGTAAGCTGAAACCAATGGCTGATAAAGGTTGGTATGAATATATTTTCATCAATTAAAAGCTAAGAAGCCATAAAGGGGACAGGCTACTTTTTTGATTGATTGTTCCGTTGTTGTTGAGAGCGGGACAGGCACCATTTGATGAAGCTAAATGGAGCCAGTCCCTGGGGGGATTATGCCGAGGGTGGCGAGGGGGTTGGCGGACGGGCAAGTTTATCACGTGCTAAACCGTGGTAACGGCCGTCAGGATGTATTTCACAAAGAGGGTGATTCTCAGGCGTTTTTAAGTCTGCTGGCAGAGGCGAAGGAACGGTTTGCTATCAAGCTGTTTGCTTATTGCCTGATGTAGAATCACTTTCATCTGCTGCTGCAGGCGGACAAGGGGCTAGATCTCAGTCGCTGCATGCAGTGGCTGATGACCAGCCATGTGCGACGCTACCACCGGCATCACGGCACCAGCGGCCATGTCTGGCAGGGACGGTTCAAGAGCTTCATCGTCCAGAAACCCTCAAGGGGGACAGTCACCTTTTAATGTTTGCCTGTTCAGTTTGGTGGTGTTCGGTGAGCGGGACAGGCAACTTATTACAGTTCAAAAGTTAGCCAGGGCCGAGAGAAGTTGACGGTGCCGTACAGATTCTATAGAATAGCCGTACACTTCTGCCGTGAAAGGAGTTCGCTATGGCAACCCGCAAACTGACCATCCGCTTGCCGGAGGAGGAAATAGACTTTGCCAAGGAGTATGCTGCTCGTCATGGGCTGACCATGACCCAGTTGATTGACCGCTATTTAAAAGAGTTGCAGCGCGGCCCTGCGGGGCGTTTGAGTCCGGACATTGTTCGCTTCAGCGGAATAGTGCCGCACAGCATTGATGCACGGGAAGACTACAACGCTGGCATGGAAGAAAAGCATAAATGAAGTTGTTGCTCGATCTGAATCTGCTGCTTGATGTGGTGCAGCATCGTGAGCCTCACTATGCGGCTTCGGCCCACGTCCTCAATTATGCGTTGAAGAATGATTGCGGCTGCATCGCTGCACATGCGGTGACAACCTTGCATTACCTGGTTGCCAAGTATGCTGATCGGCAGAAAGCCGAGGAACTGATCGACTGGCTGCTGTTGAATTTCACCATTTCCCAGGTGGATAGGCATGTTTTCCAGCGTGCCCAGGCCCTTGGTTTTGCCGGTTACGAAGATGCGGTGGTCTGTGCCTGCGCCGAGCAGCAGCACTGTGACTACATCATTACCCGCAACAGCAAGGATTTTTCCAAGGCAAGCATCGCTGTCCTGACTCCGGGTGAATTTATCGCGCAGCGGCTGTTTGAAAATTAACTGATTTGCGGATTGCCTCTTGGTTTTCCGGCTAATTCAATAATGGTTTCCAGGCGGACTACCCTCTTGTTGATGTCGAGGGTCTGGTCTGAGAGTTTTTGGGTTTCCTGGTTTAGTCGTTTGACTTCATCGGTGAGCTTCAAGGTATCAAGTAAAAGATCCTTCCAACCGGACATTTATTCTTCCCCCTTGCTGAGTTTTTCAAGAGTTTCGCTGACGGTTCGGGTCGCTTCCTGAGTGGATTGGATGGCTTCTTTCAGACGGCTGTGGACCAGGTCTATCAATTCAGCCATATCCATCGAGTCGGCTTGAGTGTCAGGGTCGTAAGCATCAATAGCCTGTCTGACCATTTCTGTGGCTGAAGTCCCCTCAGCCTTGGCGAGCCTTTCGATTTTCTTTATCTGTTCTTCGGTAACGAGATATTGCTTTCTGAATAAAGTTTCTTGGGTCGTTCTCATAGTGCGCCGCCTCCTAGAGTTTTGAGTCAATTGATATTATACCTATACACATGCCGATACACAATAAGCACATCAATTTCACTGAAGAAGTCAGGGACCAGAAGAATTCGGAGAATCTGTGGGTAGCTGAGAGAAAAAGGCTGGCAGGTTCCAGCCCGGCGTTCCCTGGGGTTCCAAAGCCCATTATTTATTTGCCAGGCGAATACCAGGTCCCTTTGCCGCTTCCATGCTGCACCAGATATCCTTGCTCAACGAGGTGACGAAAGCGGACTTTCAGCGTGTTCCGGTTGACGCCCAGCAAGGTTACGGCGTCGGACATCGTTATGCGCCCACGCTCCTTGGTCAGAACCAGCAGTTGTTCCGCCTCCAGAGACAGTTTCTCGAGGATTCGTTCCTGTTCGACCTTCCGCAGCAGGTTGTCCTTCTGCTTTTTCAGGGTAGTCAGGAAGAACTGGATCCAATCATCGAGGTTCTGTTGCTCGTCCCAAATTTCCTTTTGGGATGCCCGCAGCGCCCGGTAATAGTTGTCTTTGCTCTCTTCGATAATCCGCTCCAGCGAACTGAACGGCACGTAGCGATACCCGCAACGCAGCAACAGCAAAGTCGTCACGACCCGCGAAAGGCGGCCGTTCCCATCCTGGAAGGGATGGATCGCCAGAAAGTGAACAACGAAAGCCGCAACGGCCAGCAGCGGGTGCAACTCCTTCTCGCGGAGAGCCCTGTCCGTCCAGGCGACCAGTTCCGCCATCAGCCTCGGTGTATCGAAAGGTGTGGCAGTTTGGAAGATGACGCCGATGCTTTTGCCGTTGGCATCGAAGGCCTCGACGTTGTTTGGAAACTTTTTGTATTCACCGCGATGGACACTGTCCTTGCCGCTGTATTTTAGCAATAGGCTGTGCAGTTGCTTGATGTGGTTTTCCGTAAGCGGGATCTGCTCCCAGCTTTCAAAAATGGTGTTCATGGCCTCGGCATACCCGCCTACCTCTTCCTCGTCCCGCGAACGGAAGGAATGGATATCCAGGCCGGCCAACAGGGCCTCGACCTCAGGATCCGAGAGCTTGGCTCCCTCTATGCGGGTGGATGACCCCACCGACTCGATGGTGGCGACTCGGCGCAGCATCACGAGCTTTTCCGGGGCGAGCTTGCCGAGCATCTCCCAGCGGCCCTTGAACTCGTCGATTTCGGCCACCAGGTTCAGCACTCTGGCATCAATTGTAATGGAATCCATTCGAATCATTGGTTTTTATCCTCTACGCGAAATTTCACCCAAAAGCACCCATTAAAATGACAGCGTCGCTATACCCATACATATACCCAAAAACACCCAAATGGAAGACGTAATTTTGGGGGCGGAGAATTCCGTGCTGATCTGGCAGAGGGGAGGGGAGCTACGAACATAGAGGGGGGCACATCTTAAATTTTGACTATTCCGACTATTAACTTATCAACCCGACCCTGTAAGGCTTTGTACAGTTCCAGCTCAGCTGCAAACCTTTTATACCTCATGGTGAGGCCGGCCCGTACCTGACTCTATGCCTGGCTCGGATTTATTAACCAATTGCGAGTACGCATCAAGCGAACTTTCCAGTGCTTGCAGGTTGTGCGCCTCAAGGGTCATGGTCGGGGTTTTTGCTGAGCTTTTCAGCCAGGCAAACAAGTCGGCAAAACAAACCTGCCCCTGGTCGATCGGCAGGTGTTCATCTGAGTCGCCATGGTTGTCGTGCAGGTGCACGTGTTTCAGGTAGGGGGCCATCCGGTTTAACCAGTCGTTCAGCGTGCCGCTGCGGAACATATTCCAGTGACCGATGTCGAAACAATGGCCGAAGGCCGCGGAGTCGAGCCCTTGTAGAAGTTCAAACAGCGGCTCGGGGGTGCTTTCAAAGATATTTTCCAGGCAGATGATGGTTTTTTGCTGCTGCGCCTGAGCGGCATAGTCCGGCCAGAAATCCAGACTGTTCCGCAGCCATTCGGCCTGTTGATTGCTGTTGCTGCCTTGGGGCAGACCTGGGTGGAAAACAATCCGCTTGGCGCCGAGCGCCTCGGCAAGCTCTAACGACAGCCGGCAGGTTTGCTCGGCTTTTTTACGCAGCCGCGGTTTTGCGCTGCCCGGATCAAAGCCTTTAAAGGGGGCATGCAGGGTGGTTGCTAGTCCCTGATCAGCGAGTTCCGCGGCGCAGGCGCGCAGCTGATCGAAATCGAGCTTGGCGATATTGACTTCCTGGCAGGCGACTTCAGGCTGCAGCTGCCGACTGAGCAGAAAGTTCAGCCGGCTTTTCAGCAGCTGGGCTGGGATATGCACAAACAAGTTTTTCTGCATAGTAGGTCAGCCTTGCCCCGAGGCGATCGTTTCCAGGTGCACAATAGACGGTGATTCGCCGAGGCTGATGAGGATATCGCCTGGTTCGATTTCAATCGACGGTGGCGGATTGAAGATCATCCGCTGGGATTTTTTGATGCCGACGATGATCAAGCCGAGATCCCTGCGGATACCGGAATTGATCAGCGTCTTGCCGGCCAGCGATGATTCCGGGGTGACCAGGATCTCTTCCAGCTGCAGTTCAAGGTTTTCGGTGCCGGTGACGATCTCGATGAAATCGACCACCGAGGGGCGCAGTACCGCCTGGGCCATCCGACTGGCGCCGATGGTGTAGGGGGAGACAACCTTATTGGCGCCGGCGCGCATCAGTTTCAGGTCCGCACCATCCTCGCTGGCTCGGGCGAGAATGAACAGCCCGGGGTTGATGCCGCGGGCGGTCAGGGTGATAAAGACATTTGCCGAATCGGAGGTGACGACGGTGATTAATCCCTTAGCGGTGCTGATGCCGGCCTGTTCAAGGATATCATCATGGGTGGCGTCACCTTCGACAAACAGGTAGCCTTTGTCCTCTATTCGCCGGCAGCACTGTGGGTCCTGTTCAACAACAATGAACGGTAACGGTTTTGAGGCGAACTCGCGCGCGATCATGCGACCGATCCGACCATAACCGCAAATGATGTAGTGCCCTTTCAGGCGGCTGATTTTTTTCTGCAATTTTTTTCTCCCCAGCAGACGACGCAGTTGCCCCTCAACCATAAACTGAATCATCGAACCGATGGTATAGGCAATTGTCCCCGTGCCGAAAACGATCAGCAGGATGGTGAAGACTTTTCCCTGGTCGGAAAGGTCATGGACCTCGCGGTAGCCGACCGTTGCCAGGGTGATGATCGTCATGTAGAGCGATTCAAAAACCGACCAGTCTTCGATGAGCACGTAGCCGAGGGTGCCGCCACCGATGATGACGATCAGGGTGAGCAGTGAATATTGGACTTTGCGTACCGGATCCATACTCCCCCTTCAGGCAAGCTTAACAAACCACTCATGATAACCATGGCCCGGGAAAAACACAAGAAATCGAACGGCTTGAAATGATTGGGCGAATGCTGAAGAAAAGCGTTGACATGCTCTGTATACTGTATACAATTTGTAAAATTGTATAAATGGGAGAGCTACCTTGAAGAGTAAACCGATTGAACGACATCAGACGCTTCGGGAGAAAATTCTCGAAACCATTCGCGAGGCGATTCTCAAGGGGAACCTCAAGCCGGGGGAGAAGGTTGCCGAGCCGGAGCTTGCCGAACGTTTCGGCATCAGCCGCACACCAATCCGTGAGGCTTTCCGACAACTTGAGTCTGAAGGCTACCTGACCGTCATCCCGCGTAAAGGGGCGGTGGTTGCTGCTTTGTCCGAACAGGATGTGCAGGAATTTTACGCCATCAAAAGTACCCTGGAAGGCTATGCCGCTGAACTGGCAGCCGGGCGACTGACGGAGAAAGAGCTGGAAAAGCTGGAGTCGATCAATCAGCGACTCAAACAGTTGGAGGCCGAAGGGGATGTCAAAGCCTTTTTCCGGGTGCATAACGAATTTCACGATCTGTTCGTCAAGGCGGCTGGCAACAGCAAGCTTTACGAGCTGATTCAGCAGCTGGGGCTGAAGTTCAACCGGCTGCGGATGGCGTCCCTATCGGTCAATGGCCGGATGGCGATTTCGGTGGCCGAGCATGAGCGTCTGATCGAGGCCTTCCGCGCCCAGGACGGAAATCAAGCCGAAAGCCTGGTTAAGAAGACTGCCGAAATCGGCGGCAAAGTATTGCTCGAGAGCATGACTCAGGAGGAGGGAGGCAAGGGCAAAGAATCGATTCTTAAGTCACGCGTTGATGTTTAAAAGTTGAATTTGAAAATATAAGCTGTTACGGCTTTTATAGATATATGACAAGGCCCGCTGGATGATTCCAGCGGGCCTTGTTTCATTGTGTCAGGTAGCTACGGATGCCCTCGGCAAAGTCTGTCAGCTGCAAGTCAAAGGTGCTGCGCCAGGGTTCCGGATCGCAGCAGTTACCTTCAAGCAGCATCTGCAGCTGGTCGCTGGTCATCGGAAATTGCGGGATCGACTGCATCAGTTCGACCACTGGCTTCATCAGGAACAGCGGATGATGCAGTTTGCAGACCCTGGCTTTGCCGATGGCCTGGCCGATCAGATCGAGCACCTCATCATAGGTGTAGGCTTTGGGGCCGCCGCAGTGATAGGTCTGGCCGATGCTTTCCGGGGTATCGAGGGCTTTGACAAAGCCGGCGGCAACATCCGCAACCGCGACCGGTTGCAGTCGGTACTGGCCGTCCCCCATCACCGGCGTGACCGGGAGCTTGCGGATCAGCCCGGCGAGCATATTCACAAATTTATCATCCGGGCCGAAAATCAGCGATGGCCGAAAAATAGTCCAGTCGAGGTTGGATTTCCGCACCGCCGTCTCGGCCGCCCACTTGGTTTTGTGATAGGTGGTGATGGCATTTTCCCGGGTGCCGTTGGCGCTCATCTGCAGGTAGCGGTTAACACCCTGTTCGCTGGTGGCCTGCAACATATTCTTAGTCGATGCGGTATGCAGGTGTTCGAAAGTGACGCCGCGGCCGGGAAATTCACGGATAATACCGACCAGGTGAATTACTGCATCACAGCCGGCTAAGGCGCCCTGCAGGCTCGCTGGCTGGGTGGTGTCGCCGACATGGGTCTCCACCCCGGCCGTGGCACTCGGGCCAGTGGTTGTTCTGACCAACGCTCGCACCTGATGCTCGGTTTTCAGTAGCTGTCGAATGACTTCCTGGCCAACAAATCCGGTTCCGCCGGTTATAAACACTTTCATCGCGGTCTCCTTGCAAAAAGTACCCAATCTACTATTGTTTAATAATAATCCTATCTGATGTTTGCCACTCTGCAAATGGTTGAATTCGATGTATACATTATTAATTACCACCCGTTGTATTGCGTATACACTATATGGTTGAAATGGCTTGACTTTCCGGATTTCCCTGGTCCATAACACTGTTAGGTTAATGGTTGTACGGATCTTTCAAGGTAATCCGTATGCCACAGTAAACTACTATAAGTAATGATTTTCCGACGACAGAACAGTGGATGATAACGAGAGGAGGAAGACATCATGCATGAGCCTGAGAACAGTCTGCAGGAGGGGTCGGTCTCCGAAGAGATCCTGCAGCAATGGGAAGCCCGTGGCATCAAGCGGCGCGATTTTCTGAAGTTCTGCTCGGTGATGACCGCCAGCCTGGCCTTGCCGGCCAGTTTTATGGGGCAGATCGCCGAAGCGATGGAAGCTGATAAGCGACCGCCGGTGATCTGGATGGAATTCCAGGGCTGTACCGGTGATTCCGAGGCTTTTCTGCGTGCCAATCAGCCGACCGCCGCAGAGTTGATTCTCGATTATCTGTCGGTCGATTACCATGAAACGATCATGGCGGCGGCCGGTCATCAGGCCGAAGAGGCCAAGCATAAGACGGTTGAAGAGTATAAGGGTAAGTATATTGCCATCGTCGAAGGCTCAATACCGATGGGCGCTGGCGGCGCTTACTGTACCATCGCCGGTGATTCGGCGCTGAACATCGCCCGCAAGGTGTGCGGCAATGCGGCGGCGACCATCGCGGTCGGCTCCTGCTCCTCCTACGGCGGGATTCCGGCGGCGGCACCCAATCCGACTGGCGCTGTTTCGGTCTCGGAAGCGGTCCCCGGGGCAACGGTCATGAACCTGCCCGGCTGCCCGCTCAATGCGGAAAACCTGACCGCCGCGATCGTTCATTTCCTGACCTTCGGCAAATTGCCGGCGACCGATCAGTACGGCCGCCCCAAGTTTGCCTACGGCAAGCGGATTCACGACAACTGCGAGCGGCGCGGCCACTTTGATGCCGGCCAGTATGCCGAAGGGTTCGGCGATGCCGGCCATCGGCAGGGCTGGTGCCTGTACAAACTCGGCTGCAAAGGGCCGGAGACCTTCCACAACTGCCCGACGGTGCGCTACAACGAGGGCAGCAGCTGGCCGATTCAGGCCGGTCACGGCTGCATCGGCTGCAGTGAGCCACAATTTTGGGATACCATGACTCCTTTCTATCGGCGTCTGCCGCAGGTGCCCGGCTTCGGTATCGAAGCCACGGCAGACAAACTCGGCCTCGGTCTGGCGGCAGCCACCGCGGTGGCCTTCGGCGCCCACGGGGTGGCCAGTGCCATGCGCAAAGGGGATGAAACCGATACCAAGGTCAAGAAGGAGGACTAACCGATGGCCAAGAAAATAGCAGTCGATCCGATTACCCGTATCGAGGGGCACCTGCGGATTGAAGCGCAGATCGAAGGGGGCCAAATCACCGATGCCTGGAGCTCCTCGACCGCTTTTCGCGGGATAGAGACTATTTTGAAAGGGCGCGATCCACGCGATGCGCACCATTTCGTGCAGCGTTTCTGCGGGGTTTGCACCACCGTGCATTCGATGGCCAGCATCCGCGCGGTTGAAGATGCGTTGAAAATTCAGATTCCCGACAATGCGCGGCTGATCCGCAATATCATCATGGGCATTCAGAACGTGCAGGATCACGTCATCCATTTCTATCACCTGCACGCCCTCGACTGGGTCGATATCGTCAGCGCCCTGTCGGCCGATCCGCAGAAGACTGCTCAGCTGGCTCAGTCGATCTCCGACTGGCCGTTGTCGAGCGCCAAATACTTCAAAGGGATCCAGGATCGGGTTAAGGCGTTTGTCGGCACTGGCCGGCTGGGGCCGTTCGCCAATGCTTACTGGGGGCACAGCGCCTACAAGCTGCCGGCTGAAGCCAACCTGATGGCCGTCGCCCACTACCTGGAAGCCCTCGAGTGGCAGAAGGATGTCATCAGGATCCACGCGATCCTCGGTTCGAAGAACCCGCATCCGCAGACCTTCCTGGTTGGCGGCATGTCGATCCCGGTTGACCCTGACAGCCAGAACGCTCTTAACGCTGACAAGTTGGCGTTGATCAGCAAGCTCTTGAAAAAAGCCCGCAGCTTTGTCGAGCAGGTCTATATCCCCGATCTGCTGGCGGTCGCTCCAGCTTATCTCGATTGGGGCGGCATCGGCGCTGGCGTCGGCAACTACCTCTGCTACGGTGATTATCCGATGGATAACAGCGGCGGCATCGACAATCTCTACTTCCCGCGCGGCATCATCATGGGCAAGGATCTCGCCAACGTGATGGCGGTGGACGAAACCAAAATCACCGAGGATGTGACCCGCTCCTGGTACGAGTACAGTGATGGTGCGGCCGACAAGCATCCCTACGACGGAGAAACCAACCCCAACTATACCGGTCCGCAGCCGCCCTACGATTTCCTCGATACCGACGGCAAGTATTCCTGGGTCAAGTCGCCGCGCTACATGGGCGAACCGATGGAAGTCGGTCCGCTGGCGCGGGTGCTGGTCGCCTACGCCAGCGGCAATGCCGACGCCAAAGGCGCGGTCGATTTCGTCCTCGGCAAACTGGGGGTTGGCGCCGGGGCGCTCTTCTCGACCCTCGGCCGCACCGCCGCCCGTGGCGTCGACTGTCTGATGTTGGCGCAGAAGACCGAACTCTGGGCGCAACAGCTGACCGACAACATGGGACGCGGTATTCTCGAGGTGCACAATGGTGAGAAGTGGGATCCCTCGACCTGGCCGAAAGAGGCGCAGGGTTTCGGCTACCATGAAGCACCGCGTGGTGCCCTGGGGCACTGGATCCGCATCGAAAACGGCGCGATCAAAAACTACCAGGCAGTGGTTCCCTCCACCTGGAACGCCGGGCCACGTGACGCGGCCGGTAAAATGGGACCCTATGAGTCGGCGCTGATCGGCACTCCGGTGGCCGATGAAACTCAGCCGCTGGAGATTCTGCGCACCATCCACTCCTTCGATCCTTGTCTTGCCTGCGCCGTGCATGTGCTCGATGGCCGTGGTAACGAAATCATCAAGGTCAAGGCACTCTAACCGGAAGGAGGTCGCTCCATGAAGGCGTTAGAATTACGCTATGTGTGGGAATGGCCGGTGCGCCTGACCCACTGGTTCAATGTCATCGCCATCATCGTGTTGTCGGTGACTGGCTACTATATCGGCGATCCCTTTGTCAGTGTGCCGAGCACCAGTTCCTACGTAATGGGCTGGATGCGTTTTTTACACTTTGTGTTTGCCTATGTGTTCGCTATCTCCTGGGTCGTGCGGCTGATCTGGATGTTTGTCGGCAACAAGTATGCCCGCTTCCCCGCCTTCGCCCCCTGGGCATCCAAGCAGGGCTGGAAAAACATTATAAACACCTTCTGTTATTACACTTTTGTGAAAAAGGGGCTGCCCCACTGCACCGGTCATAATGCTTTGGCTGCCATGGCTTATTCTGGGGTCTTCGTCCTGTTCCTGCTGCAGATCATGACCGGTTTCGCCCTTTATGGGCAATTTCAGCCGGGCGGTTTCTGGGATGGGATCTTCGGCTGGCTGTTGCCGATCTTTGGCAACCAGGGTCTGCGATTGACCCACCACATCATCATGTGGTTGCTGATCGGTTTTGCCATCCACCACGTTTACAGTGGCTGGCTGATGGATGTCAAAGAGAAGAACGGTGTCATGGGATCGATTTTCGGCGGTTACAAGTTTATTGATCCGGATGAGGATTAAGCATGTCGATCCTGGTTCTCGGTTTAGGCAACCTGGTGATGAACGACGATGCCCTCGGCAGCCGAACGATTGTCGAGCTGGAGCAGCGCTATCGGTTTCCCGAGCAGGTGACATTGCTCGATGGCGGCACCCTGGGGCTCGATCTGCTGCCGCGGCTGGAAGGGATCGATAAACTGCTGGTGATCGATGCCCTGCAGATGGACGCCGAATCTGGCAGCGTTTTCCGCCTGGTCGGGGAAGAGGTGCCGCGGGCCTTTGCCAACAAGCTGTCGGTGCACCAGATGGGTTTGCAGGATCTGCTGGCGGTCGCCGAACTGCAGGGGCACCTGCCGGCGCAGCTGGTGGTCTGGGGTGCCCAAGCGGAATCGATCGAGATGGGCATGGAAATGTCGGCGGCGGTACAGGCCGCGATGGAAGAGGTGATTGCCGGGGTGGTGCAGGAGCTTACCGATTGGGGAGCTGCACCGCAAAAGGCGGCTTGATTTTTAGTTTACTGATGATTCAATTAAGGGCTACCGTTTTGGTAGCCTTTCCTTTTTGGGGTTAAAGGTTGTGCATCAAAAACCGATAAGATATTTAGCCGTGCTGCTTTTCTGGCTGATAAGTGCTTGTCAGGAAACGCAAATTCAGGCCCCAGAGATCAGTGTGCCAACGCAGCTGCTCGAGCAGCAGGAACAAAAATCAGCTGGCCGGCAGCTGTTTATCAAGCATTGCCGCGAATGCCACGGCACACCTGCTGAAGGGCGCAATCCAAGGGCGGTGCGATTTGTTCCGCCGGCCCCTGATTTTATCAGTCATCGCTACCTCAAAGTTAAGCCTGGCTACCTATACTGGCGGATTGCTAAAGGCAAACAGGTCGAGCCGTTTCGTCGCCAGGGCTCGGTCATGCCGGCCTGGGAGCCGCATTTCAGCGACCAGCAGATCTGGCAACTGGTTGCTTATCTGCGCCAGCGGGCTGGTGCAGAATAAGTAAAAAATGGCTTATTTCCTAAAAATATCAGAGGCTTATCGAAAAACCCCGAGTTCAGGGGATTGTGGCTCAGATAAACTAGTTTTTTCAGCGGTCAAAAAAGCTCACAAATTCACTTATTAAGCTTTTATAAGGCTTGCCTGAGGAGAGTTTTTGAGCTATAGTCCGGCCGTTCACGGCGGTCGCTTAGCCCGAACGAATATGAGATTTTTACCAGCCACAGGCTAGAAAATCATAATAACCCGCGATCGAAGAGGATCACCAGGGAGGCGTAGATGAGCGAATTGACGGCAGACGTACTGGGTCTTAACAGTGTAGGCAAGGTGTACCGCAACCTCAGTTATGAGGAGCTGTTTACCCATGAAACCGACAATGCCGAAGGCAAGGTTTCCGCTAACGGCACGATGATGGTCGATACCGGTAAATTTACCGGCCGTTCTCCGAAGGACAAATATTTTGTCCAGCAGTCACCCTCACAGGAGAACATCGCCTGGGGCAAAATCAACAAGCCGGTTTCGGCGGAAATTTTCGATGAGCTCTATGCCGAAGTCACCGACTACCTGTCCGGAAAAGACATCTACGTGCTGGATGGCTACTGTGGCGCCAATGAAAACACCCGCAAGAGCGTTCGCTTTATCACCGAGATCGCCTGGCAATCCCACTTCGTCAAGAATATGTTCATCCGCCCGGATGAGTCCGCTCTGCCGAACTTCAAGCCCGGCTTCCGAATTTACAATGCTGCCGGCCTGACCAATAAAAATTGGGAGAAGCATGGCCTGAATTCAGAAGTCTTCTGCATCTTCAACGTCGAAAAGAATATCGCCATCATCGGCGGTACCTGGTACGGCGGAGAGATGAAGAAGGGCATCTTCACCATGATGAACTACTGGCTGCCGCTGGAGAATATCCTCTCCATGCACTGCAGCGCCAACGTCGGTAAAGGGGGCGATGTCTGCCTGTTCTTCGGCCTCTCCGGGACCGGTAAGACCACCCTGTCGACCGATGCTTCCCGCAAGCTGATCGGTGACGATGAGCACGGCTGGGACAAAGACGGCATCTTCAACTTCGAAGGTGGTTGCTACGCAAAGTGTATAGACCTCTCCCAAGACAGCGAGCCGGAGATTTTCGGTGCCATCAAGCGCAACGCCCTGCTGGAAAACCTGGTTGCCGATGATGCCGGTAATCTCGATTTTGCTGACAAATCCAAGACCGAAAACACCCGGGTTTCCTACCCGATTGAACATATTGACAACCATGAGCCAAGCCTTAAGGCTGGTCATCCGCAGAACATCATCTTTCTCACCTGCGATGCTTTCGGCGTCTTGCCGCCGGTTTCCAAGCTGACCAAAGAGCAGGCGATGTACTACTTCCTCTCCGGTTACACCGCCAAGGTGGCCGGTACTGAGCGTGGCGTCACCGAGCCGCAGGCGACCTTCTCGGCCTGCTTCGGCGAGGCCTTTTTACCGCTGCACCCGACCGCTTACGGCAAACTGCTCGGCGAAAAGATGCAGCAGTACAACGTCAACGCCTACCTGGTCAACACCGGCTGGGTCGGTGGCGGTTACGGGGTTGGCAAGCGGATGAGCATCAAAGCGACCCGCGCCTGCATCAACGCCATTCTCGATGGCAGCATCAACAATGTCGAATTCCAGAAGACCCAGTTCTTCAAGCTGAATATTCCGAAAGAGCTGCCTGGGGTTGATAGCAAGCTGCTCAACCCGCGCAATGCTTGGGCGGATACCGCAGCTTTCGATGCCACTGCCCAGAAACTGGCCGGCATGTTCACTGAAAACTTCAAAAAATACATCACCGACAACGATGATTTCGACTTTACCAAGGCGGGTCCGCAACTCTAGGATCAATCACAGATGAGTCACTAAGGCGACCAGCAGCAGCTGGTCGCCTTTTTTTTGTGGCTGTGCTTGACTTATTATGAAGGAATAATAATAATTAACGTTTAAAGTGCGGGTCAGCATTGTCCGGTTAGAACTTTGCATGGTTCTTTGAAATAAAAAAATAGTTGAAAAATCAGCCAGATGCTGGATTTCTAGCTTGACATTGAGTAGAGA
>CAMYNC010000099.1 GCA_947259685.1 uncultured Desulfuromonadales bacterium
CTAAATACCTGGAGCTTTCGACTTCACTGAGGCTTTTTTCAACAGTAGTCCTCACTGCGCATTGGACATGTCATCAAACAAAGTTTTGTCAATGACCGAAAACCATTGGACACTTATTTGTATTTGATGGCATGCTATGGAGTAAAATAATTATTGAGGAAAAAAAGTAAAAGTTAGTTTTATTCATTGTCACTTTCACCACAACACCAATATTTTTTTAATTAAATAATTCAAGTATGTATATATATCGTTTTTGAACCAGCCTGTCAGACCTCAGTTCAACTTCGAAAAATACATTTTAACATTCAAATATGTTTATTTCTAAAATAAGTAGTGTAAATCTGTCTGTGAGCATATTTTATCCAGAGTAAGCTCTGCAACTGCTCATACTAAGGGGACATGTTATGGCTCATTGGAAAAATTGTTTCTCACCACAGAATTTTTGTCCAGCGTCACTTGATGGCTCATTGGAGAAGTATTTTCTTGCCACAAACTTTGGGTTGCTTTTGGGCAGGGTGGGAAAAAGTGTTCAAGGAGGGGGAACAAGGCCGTGTCATTTATATGTAAAAAAACTAATTTAGGTATATAATATTGTGGGACAATAATCAATGATCTGGGCTAGTTATTTTCATCAGTCATTACTCCGGATTAGCTAGTGAATATTTCCCCAATTTCACACACCCTTGTGTGTACATAGAAAGTATATTGATACCCCCATAGTAACTACAAGTACATCCAGTAATTTGCACATAGACAGTCTAGACAGTCTAATAGAAATCCTAGTGTAAACCATCCTAAGCCTAACTTTGCCAGGTTTATGTTGTATAAGTTATAACCACCAGGCCTTGTTTTCTTCCTTCAACTACACCTGAGACAAGTCCATGGAATTGTTCTGTGTGGCATGCACCTCCTGTGGAATAGCTTCTGACATACTCGCAACCGGTCTGAAACATATTTCAATATTTTAGGCCTTTAACATTCAATATATAAACTAGATGCCCCTGTCAGCTACGCTTGACATCACGATTTTTGCCGTATAATTGTCGTAATAAAATTTATACATAGAACCCTACCGCCTCTATTTCATTACAACAATTTTACGACAAAAATTGGAATGATTCGCAGCTCAAGTCTATCACTGCATGGCTAGGCCACCTTAGAGACATGTGCGCCAATATTTAAGCAGAACTACCAACTATTCCTATTTTTGTCATGCAGGTGTCGTAATAAAATGAAGCTGGTAGGTTTGCTATGCTGATATTTCACTGAACAATATTTTCCGATGTTGGGAAACACTTTGCAGTGAAATATTTGCATAGAAACTTACCGCCTACTGCCCTAATTTATTAGGACAATTTTATCGACAGCTGTGACATTGCCATGCCCGACTGGGCATCACAGCTAGTATGCCGAGCGCAGGGTGCGTGGCCCCAAGGGTCAGCAGATCAGTGGGGGTCAGTGGGCGTTACCTCATTATCTTTGCCAAACAAACTCTGGCTAACCAAATTTTCAGAAGATTCCGGGAACATAGCGATTGATGGGGTAGGGGTTAATCAGACGGTTGTCGCAGAGTTTATGCGAAACCTTGGTAATTCTCCTTATTATGAAAATGTCGAGCTTGCAGTTACAGAACAAACAAAACTTGGCGACGTTAAAGTGCAGAAGTTTTCTTTGAGCTGTCGGGCAGAGAAACCAAAGAGATAGCGATTCGGGGTTCATTGATTATGGATACAAGGGTCGAAAAATTATTAAATCTGCCTGCCTACCAGAGGGTCTTGATCCTGTTGCTAGTGCTGGGAGCGCTCATTGCCGGCTTTTACTTTCTGGTTTATCAAGGCCAACTTGAAGAGCATGAAAGATCAAAAAGCCGCCACAGTCAAGCACAGCAAAAATTAGCGGAAAGTGAAAAGATCGCCAAGAACCTTCCTATCTATGAAGCAGAGTACGCAAAGTTGCAGGAAGAGTTAAAAAGTGCTTTGGGCGAACTTCCGGATAAAAAAGAAATTCCCAACCTGCTGACGAATATCGCAGATTTGGCTAAATCACAGGGTCTTGATGTTTTACGGTTTAAGCCGCAAGCTGAGGGCTTAAGAGAGTTTTATGCCGAGGTTCCCGTCGAGCTGAAATTAACCGGCTCGTTCCATGATGTGGCACTGTTTTTTGATGCTGTCGGCAAAATGAAACGGATCGTGAATATTCAAAACCTTAAAATCGGTGGTGCTAAGGAAGCGCAAGGAAGCACCAATCTGGCGGTTGATTGCCGTGCGCTGACTTTCCGTTTTGTTGAGGCACCAGTTGAACAGCCAAAGAAAGGTGGAAAACGTAAATGATGAAGACGCTCTGCCTGATTCGGCCTCAAGTGATATTAATGCCATTGGTATTTATTCTGCTTTCTGCTTTTGTGCCAGGACAAACACTTGCACAGCAGGATTTGTCAGGAACAGAATTTACCTATAGCCCTAGTGGTAAACGCGATCCATTTCAATCTTTGCTAAACAGCGAGCGTGAGACCAGGAAAAAAGCCCCTACGGCAAGGCTGACGCCAATCCAGAAATTTGAACTCGGCCAGTTCCGGTTGCAGGCTGTTCTGATCGGCAAAGGGAAGCCAAAAGCGATGCTCAGTGCTCCTGATGGAAAAACTTACATCGTTTCTCCGGGGATAAAAATCGGTAAACGGTCAGGCGTCATCACTGACATTACCCAGTCGGGGATTCATGTCGAAGAAATAGACTATGACAATATCACTGGCAAAGAAAAAAAAGAAAATGAGTTGATTCGCATGCCAGAGCAAAAAGCATTTTGATCGGTTTTTTTTCACGAATTGAGTTTAGGGGATTTTATATGAGAACGCATTGCATGCTGCTCTGTTTATTGTTGCTCATTTTACCATTGTCTTTTTCGCCAGTTACTGCAGCAGACAATCCAAACGAGACCCTTGCGGGGGGGAATAGCCCTCACGCCAGCGGCTCGTTATCACAGGTTCTGGTTGCTAACCAGCGCGTTCAGCTCTCTGGGAGTCAGGGGGTTGACAATGTAAAATATTTTATTCTCGATTCACCTAAGCGCCTGGTTGTTGATCTGTATGGTGTCAAACCGGGTTCCCATGATAGCACTTTTTCTCTTGAATCCGGCTTCAGGGTCCTCCGCGTCGGCCCTTACCAAGATAAAACCCGTTTTGTTTTTGATGTCGCTGGGGCTACTTTCCCAACCTTTAATATTGATATTGAAGACCATCAGGTCGTCGTCACCTGGCAACCACCAAGCTCCATGACCAAACAGGCCAGCGCTGAAGCAAAGACTGAAGGTGTCAGCCGGGTCACCGCAATCGATTTTTCATCTGAAGCTGGTCGTTCTCAATTTTTGATTTCCACTGATGGTCCGGTGACCGCCACCAAATCAGAAGCCTCCAATAATACAGTCCGCTTTACTCTCAGGGAAACGACAATTCCAAGAGCACTGCGCAGGGTCTTTGATACTCTGGCTTTTCCAAGCGCTATTTATTCGGTTACGCCTTACTTGGTGAATGTATCGAATAAACCTCAGGTCCGATTTTCGGTCATCCTTAAGGGCGATGTCAAATATGAATTGAAAAAGGTCGCAGCTGGGTATCTGTTTACAGTTGAGGATGGCAGTTTTGCAGTGCCGGAACCTCGAGATCCTGAAATGCTGCCGATTGCTATCGCTGGGGGGCGTGAATCTATGCCCTTGGCCCGGGCTGATGCAAAGGTCGCCGCTCCGACCGTTCCTCCCAGCTTTCAGGGCTCTCAAGGTAGCGTTATCCAACTGCCTGGATCGGGAAGTGCCCACTTCACAGGCGAAAAAATAACTTTAATTTTTGATAGCGCCGATGTGCGTAATGTTTTGCAACTGATCGCAGAAGTGAGTGAATTAAATATCATTGCCACTGATGAGGTCAAAGGAACCATTACTTTAAGACTAATTGATGTCCCTTGGGACCAGGCTCTGGACCTGGTATTGGAAATCACCGGGCTTGGGATGCTGCAAGAAGGGAATGTTGTTAAGGTTTTGCCGAAAGATACCATCAGAAGTATGAAAGAGGCCGAGCTGACGGCTGTTCGCTCTCGGGAAAAATTAGAGCCGCTGTTAACTGAGGTTGTTACCGTAAGTTATGCGGACCTAGGTAGCGTTTCTGGCCCAACTAAGGATATTCTAAGCGAGCGTGGCAGTATCACCGAAGATAGTCGCAATAAGTTGCTGATTATAACGGATGTTCCTGCCCGTATTAAAAAAGCCAGGGAACTGATTGAAATTCTTGATACTCCTGAGCGGCAGGTCATGATTGAGGCACGTATTGTCGAAGTGGGTTCTAACTATAGTCGTGACTTGGGTGTCAACTGGGGAATCGACTACGATGACCCTGGGAAAAAACTAAACAGCGCGGCGATCGGACTTGGAGGTAATTTCTTGGTCGGTCTACCAGGGGGAGGTGGAAGTGCTGCGACTGAGGCTGGTTTGGCCGCTGGAGCGACCTATGGCCGCATCGGTGTTGATACAACGGTTATCGATTTGAGGATTTCCGCACTTGAAGTTGATGGCCATGCCAAGGTCATCTCGACACCAAAGGTTACAACCTTAAATGGCGAAGAAGCGGTTATAAGCCAGGGGACATCAATTCCTTACCAAACCTCAGGTGCCGATGGTCCTAAGACGGAATTTGTCGATGCTGAACTTAAGTTGCAAGTCGTTCCGGTAATTAATCCTGATAATACTATTATTTTAGACATCCTTGCGACCAATGATTCGCCTTCCTTGACCGATGGCGCAACTGCCCCGAGTATTGATACCAAAAAAGCTGAAACAAAGGTTCTGGTCCGTGATGGAGAGACCACCGTCATTGGTGGCATATTTGTTGAAAATGTCGCCGATACCAGTGCCGGGACTCCCTGGCTGAAAAATTTGCCGGTTCTCGGCAAGCTGTTTGGATCAAGCAGAGAGGCTACCTCCAAGTCTGAACTTCTCATCTTTATCACCCCGAGAATCTTGGAAAACTAAACATTTTTAGTCCATGCGAAAGGGCAGGGTGACCTGCCCTTTTTTTATTGAATAGCCTCAAAAAGTAATCAAAGAAGACCTTATGCAGGATAAGCTAACAATCAATCTCGGAGAGCGTAGCTACCCCATAGTGTTTGGGGCGAATAATTTATCCGATCTCGGTCCGCAGCTGAGTAGCATCGATTTTCCAAAGCAAATAGCCGTTATCTCTAACGAGAAAGTTTCGCGTCTCTACGGAGATCTTGTTCATAATACTCTCACTGCTGCCGGCTTTTCGGTTTTAAACGTCAATTTGCCGGATGGGGAAGAATTTAAAACCCTGCAGACTCTTGAACAGATATATGACGCGCTGATTGCTGCGCATTTCGATCGAGGTTCCGGTTTAGTCGCCTTGGGTGGCGGGGTTATCGGCGATATGGTCGGCTTTGCTGCCGCAACTTTTCTACGTGGGGTGCCCTTTGTTCAGGTGCCGACGACGCTTCTGGCACAGGTCGACAGCTCGGTTGGTGGCAAGACTGCGGTAAATCATCCTTTAGGTAAAAACCTGATAGGGGCATTTTATCAGCCTAAACTGGTTTTTATAGATGTCTCAACACTGAAAACTCTTGATTCACGCGAAGTTTCCGCTGGGTTGGCGGAGGTTGTTAAGTATGGTGTTATCCGTGATGAAGCCTTTTTTGCCTGGTTAGAAAAAAACATCAACTCTTTGATCGGATTGGATGAGGCGAAGCTTATTAGCGCAGTAAAGAGATCTTGCGAAATCAAAGCGGATATTGTAGAAGTTGACGAGAAGGAAGGCTCAATTCGGGCTATTCTTAACTATGGCCATACCTTTGGGCACGCCATCGAAGCCCTGGCTGGTTATGGTGAATGGAAGCACGGCGAAGCTGTCGCTGTGGGTATGGTCGTAGCGAGCAAAATTGCCCAGCAACAAGGTTTGTGTGGTTCAGCAGATGTCGCACGGATTGTAACTCTGCTTAGCAATATAGGGCTCCCCGTAACTCCGCCAGGCTTCGCTTTGGAAGACTATATTGCGGCAATGCAGCGTGATAAAAAGGTGAATCAAGGCACTCTAACACTGGTTTTGAACCAGGGCATCGGTCAGGTTGTTCTGCAAAAAGTTCCCGATATAAAGTCTGTCTTTTCCTCAACTTTGACTACTTGAGAGGTTCCGCATGGCAGGATCTAATCAGCAAAGCTCACTTCTTGGGAAAATTGCCGCCTATACTGAAATTCTTGACAAAGATCCGCAATCGACGATCTTCGTATCCTTAAGCGAAGCCTATCGCAAAATGGGGATGCTCGACGATGCGAGAACCGTCGCCGAATCTGGGCTAGAGCACCATACTGATTTTACTCCAGCGCATATTGTTCTGGCACGTATCTTTTGTCAGCAGGGCGATCATCAAGCCTCGGCGAATCATTTCGAGCGAGCATTGGAATTAGATTCTGCCAGTCTGTCTGCACTCGTCGGCTATGCGCGGTTAAAAATCCTTACAGGTGATGAAGATGCTGCCCGTCCATTACTCCTGGAAGCCCGCAAGCAAAGCCCTGCCGACCCAGTGATCAATAAGTTACTTTTGTCTTTGCCGGAACCTCAGCCGGTTGAAGTCATCCCGCAGGTCGAAATTGTTGTCGAACCAGAACCGGAGGAGGTAGAGAGCGAAGAATCCAGTTCTCAGTCGACACTTGTCTCTGCGACTCTTGCTGAACTGTACCTAGGTCAGGGATTAGAAGCTCAAGCCTTGGAGATGTTTCGACAGCTTTCTGAACAATCGCCAAATAACCTTGAATTGCGGCGAAAAATCCGTGATCTGGAAGACAAATTGACCGGGTCTGAAGTTGAAGCTACTGAAACCGACGCAATTTCTCAGCCAGTTGAAAACCCCGACCTCATTCCCGAGCCAGCGATCTCAATTCAGGGTTCTCCTGCAGGTGACAAACGAGAGTCTGAGGCTGTTGCTACAAGTACAGATGTTCATTCAGCGCTAACTACCGACGGAGATGATTCTACTGCCCCGATTGATTCAGCTGAGCCAGTACCATCGATCAATCTGGCCAAGATTGATCGCTTGAATCAATGGCTGGAATCTGTCCAGCAAAGGAGGAGGGATGTTTAAGGAAATTCTGGGGAAAATTGTTTCCGAATGTGCTGGTGGGGTAGGGGCGATTCTAATGGGCTATGATGGCATCGCCATCGATGAGTATGTTGCCGAGGATGTCGCGCTTGATATAAATCTGGTCGCGGTGGAATATTCCAATGTCGCCAAAGAAATCCGTAAGGCGGCTGATATTCTTGAGACCGGAGACCTTCAGGAGGTCTCTATCAAGACGGATCAGTATTACGTGGTGATCTATGCCTTGACCGATGAGTATTTTGTTGCCCTGGCACTGCAGCGGGATGGAAACTTCGGCCAAGGCCGTTACCTGCTCATGCGTGAAGCTGGTCCGCTGCTGCAAGCACTGGAATAGCAGATGAAAATTCTCGTTTTGAACGGGCCGAACCTTAACTTGCTGGGAACTCGTGAACCTGAAGTGTATGGTCATGAAACCCTCGAGCAGCTCATGCAGGAGCTGGGGGCTGCCGCCGCCAGTAAAAAAATCGCTTTAGAATGCGTACAATCCAACCATGAAGGTGACCTGATTGATCAGGTTCACAGAGCGAAATCTGAAGCCTTCGCCGGTATTATTATTAACCCTGGTGGCTATACCCATACCAGTATTGCATTACGCGATGCTATCGCAGCAGTTGCATTGCCGGTGGTAGAGGTACATCTTTCCAATATTCATGCCCGTGAAGAATTCCGACACCACTCTTATCTTGCACCGGTAGCGCTCGGCCAGATCTGCGGACTTGGCTCCATCGGCTATCGGCTGGCATTGGACGCTTTATTTGATCGCTTAAATCGGCCGGAGCAGAGACCGACGTGACTGCTCAGCGGATCGAATCAGTGCGGCAGGTGCTGACCGACCAGAAGCTTGATGCTCTGATCTTTTTTGGTTTGCCCAGCATACGCTATCTGTGTGATTTTTCAGGCACAGATGGCGTTTTTTTTGTTACCGCCGACGAAACCTGCTTTCTGACCGATTCGCGCTATCTAGCCCAGGCCAATGCTCAGGTTTCTGCCGATAGAAACATCTGCTATAAAAATAAACTTTCAGGACTTAATGAGCTTCTGGCAGAAAAAAACTCCAAACGGGTCGGTTTCGATGCTGAAGCGGTAACCGTCGCCGTTTATGACGAACTCAGAGGTCAGGCAGCGAGCAGCATTGAATGGTGTCCACTGCGTGAAGATCTTAACTCATTACGGGCGATCAAGGCCCCTGACGAGTTACATAGTTTAAAGGCGGCGGCAAATTTAAACCATCAGGCTTTTGAACAAATCTTGCCCAGCATCAAGCCGGGCGTGACGGAACGGCAAATTGCCCTGGAACTTGAGTTTGCGCTCAAAAGGTTGGGTGGCGAAACCAATGCTTTTGATTTCATCGTCGCCTCTGGTGAACGGGGAGCTTTGCCGCATGGTATTGCCAGCGATAAACTGCTCGCCGAAGGAGAGTTGGTGACCATCGATTTCGGTACCCGGGTGGCCGGTTACCACTCGGATGAGACCGTTACTTTGGCCCTGGGGGAAATTGATGGAAACCTTCGACAAATTTTTGATATCGTGCTAAAAGCTCATGATTTAGCCCTTGAAGCAATTGTCCCCGGTTTACCGATTTGTGATTTGGATGCTGTCGCTAGAAATTATATCGCTGCTCAGGGGTTCGGTGAGTATTTCGGTCATGGTTTGGGGCACGGTGTTGGTTTGGAAATCCATGAATACCCGGCGGTGTCTATGCGGACCGAAGCTCCATTGTGCAAGGGGATGGTGATCACTATCGAGCCGGGAATATATATTCCCGGAACCGGTGGGGTCAGAATTGAAGATACGGTTGTCGTTACCGCCGCTGGTTATGAGGCGCTGACCGGTATCTCGAAGCAGTTTAGGCAGCTGGCCGTCGTCTAAAAGGCGATCCGCAACCCACAGCCCTGGCGGTTGCAAGGCCGTCTGATTTATTTAGTAAGCATCTCAGGAGGATCAATCAATGGAAATCAAAGACCTGAAAAGTTTGATCAAAATGGTAACTGAAACCGATATCACCGAATTTAAACTGGAAAATAAAGAGGACAAGATCCTCATCAAGCGTGGCCAGGAAAAAGAAATCATTCATGTCGCAGCTCCAGCGGCAGGCTTAGCCGCAGCCCCGATTGCTGCACCTGTCGCGGCCGCACCGGTTGCCGCTGCTACGTCAGCAGAAGCCGCTGTATTGGATGACAAGTATGAGGCGATTCCGTCGCCGATTGTTGGTACGTTCTATCGTAAACCGTCACCAGACGCTGCTGTCTTTGTTGAGGTTGGCGATATCGTTGAAGCCGGTCAAACTCTTTGTCTGGTTGAAGCGATGAAACTGTTTAATGAAATCGAAGCTGAGTTCAAATGCAAGATCGTCGAAATCGTCAAGGACGATGCCGCACCAGTGGAGTACGGTGAATCCCTGTTTCTTGTCGAGCGGCTCTAATCCTGCCAGCCGGATTGGCTAAATGTATAACTATGATCGGCTGCTGCCGGTCTGCTTTGGAGCATAGACGATGTTTCACAAAATATTGATTGCCAATCGTGGTGAGATAGCTGTGCGGATTATCCGAGCTTGCAAAGAGCTGGGGATTAAAACCGTTGCTATCCACTCCGATGTCGATAACGACGCGCTACATGTGAGTCTGGCCGATGAAAGTATCTGTATCGGTCCGGCTGTCAGCGCTCACAGCTACCTGAATATGAAAGCGATCATCAGTGCTGCGCAGGTTGCCGATGCTGATGCCATTCATCCTGGTTACGGTTTTCTCTCGGAGAACGCCGAATTCGCTGAAATTTGTGAACAATGCGGGATCACATTTATCGGGCCTACGGCAGAAAATATGCGCCGTATGGGGGATAAGATCAGTGCTCGTCAGACCGTTACCGAAGCTGGCGTGCCGATTCTTCCCGGGACCAATGAAAGCATTGAAACCACCGAAGAAGCGCAGCGGATTGCAGATGAAATCGGCTATCCGGTTATTATAAAAGCCTCTGCCGGCGGTGGTGGCCGCGGCATGAAGATTGTGCATTCGCCAGCGTCACTGTCCAACGCGCTTGCCACTGCTCGAGCTGAAGCCCAGGCCGGTTTCGGCAAAGCAGATGTCTATATCGAGAAATTCTGCGAACATCCACGGCATGTGGAAATTCAGGTCCTCGGCGACAAACATGGCAATGTCATTCACTTAGGAGAGCGGGATTGCTCGATCCAGCGGCGCCACCAGAAATTGATCGAAGAAGCGCCCTGTCCTGTCTTGAGCCCGGAACTGCGCGAGGAAATGGGAGCCTGTGCCGTCGCTGCAGCGAAAGCAGTGGGCTATTCCAGCGCCGGAACTATCGAGTATCTGCTCGATACCGATGGCAGCTTTTATTTTATGGAAATGAACACCCGGGTTCAGGTGGAGCATCCGGTGACTGAGATGGTGACGGGAGTCGACATCATCAAGGAACAGATCAATTCTGCCGCCGGTTTACCCCTGCGCTATCAGCAGTCCGATATCACAATCACCGGCCATGCCATCGAATGTCGCATTAACGCTGAAGACCCGGAGAAATTTACTCCTTTCCCGGGAACCATCACGGGGTACCATACACCGGGTGGCATGGGGGTTCGGGTCGAAAGCGCCATGTACCACCAGTACACGGTTCTGCCGCACTACGACTCGATGATCGGTAAGCTGATCGTGCATGCCGAAACGCGAGAAGAGGCGATCACACGGATGGCCAGCGCTCTCGACGAGTACATCATTGAAGGAATCAAAACCACCATTCCCTTCCATCAGAAAATGATGGCGAACAAGGAATTTATCGACGGGGACTTCGATACCAATTTTCTTGAGCGGGTTAAAATCTGATTCACTGCACTTGATAACAGTACAGACCACAGGCGGGGCTTTCCCCGCCTGTGGTGTTTCGACCTTATTGCTTGAGCGAATCCAATGGACAAACTGACAGTCGGCTATATTCCTTATCTCAACTGCGTGCCGTTTTTTCATTATCTATTTGATTGCGGCTTTCACGGTGAGCTGGTCTCCGGGGTACCTGCACGACTGAATCAGTTGCTGCAAGAAGATAAGCTTGACGTCAGCCCATCCTCCTCTTTCGAATATGCCCGCAATTGGCGGGATTATCTGCTGCTGCCCGATTTCTCGATTTCTTCGATAGGAAAAGTGCACAGCGTGTTGCTGTTTTCTCCGGTTGTAATTGAGAGCTTGGAAGGCCAGCAGATCGCTATTACTGGCGAGTCGGCCACCTCAATCAACCTGCTGCGGATTATTTTGCGGGAATTTTATAACTTAAGTTCATTTAGCGATTTTGTGCCGCAACAGCCGGTTGAAAAGCTGATCGAAAACCGGCGACCCGCCCTGTTGATCGGCGACCGGGCGCTTAATCTTGCGGGCTGCTTGCCGGAAGGGATGTTTGAATATGATCTCGGGGAAATCTGGCAGAAATACACCGGGTTGCCCTTTGTTTTTGCCCTTTGGATGATCCGGCGCAACGCCTTGCCTAAATATATGCAGGAGCTTTCCTGTCTGGGTCGGCAGCTGCGGACTTCTCTCGAGAAGGTATTGGCAAAGCCTGAAGCGATCGCCGTGCAACAGGCTACTGAAAAACTAACTTCCCAACAGATTATCGACTATTGGGGCAGTATAGATTACCGTTTGACTGATTCACATTTGCGGGGGCTGCAGCTGTATTTTGAGCTATGCAAAAAGCATCAACTGCTTGAAGAGGAGCCTCATTTAGAATTTTTCCAAGCGCAAGTCTAATAACTCCATCTTCAGCGCGATTTGCAGTTGACAGCCCGCAAAGATTCACTAATATAGGACGACTCGCCCGGGTGGCGGAACTGGTAGACGCAAGGGACTTAAAATCCCTCGGGAGCAATCCTGTACGAGTTCGATTCTCGTCCCGGGTACCAAATATGAAAGCGGACACTTCAGGTTCTCCTGGGTGTCCGTTTTTTTTTGTTCGCTTAACTCTCAGCTAGCGACTGCGGATGTAGCTGCGGAGAAGATATCGTCAAAATAAACTTTGATTTGCTGGTTAGTTAGGCTATGCTAATCATTGTCGGGGCATTATCCACGCCACTCTAAATCGAGCATGATCAAGAAGGACTTATTTAGGACGCTTTATGGCCAGAACCACCCAGGAAGAAAATCAGCCTTCCGTTCAGGTGTCTACTTTGACCCCGAAGGGCAAAAAGCCAAGCATCAAAACGATAACGGTCAGAAATATGGTCAACTTTCTGCTGTTGGCCTCAGTTATTTTTTTGATCATCGTCGGCGTCAGTTTCAGGATGATCTCGTACAATATCATCAAAAGCAAAACCATCGCGATTTCAGAGGTCGTTCTTGCTGGCCTCACTTCGCATATGAAGGCCGATATTATGGATAAACGGGATTATTTCCTTGAGGAAATCAAATCCCTGTATGAGGTAAAAGAGGTGGCTGTCATCTGGCCAGAAGAGCATAGCTCCCTGTTCGAGACCGACTCCCTGTTTTTAAAAGATGCAGACAGCATGACAAGGGCTGTATTCCAGACCGAAAAACCTGTCTTTGTCATGGATGAATTCAACTACGAACCAAGTATTCGGGCGATCATTCCCTACATAGCAACGGAAGAGGGTTCCCTGAATTGCCTGACTTGCCACAACGTTCCAAGTGGTACAGTTCTCGGTGCGGTAGAGATAACTCTCGACCTTTCATCCTATCGAGAGCTGGCGTTAGCTGTCCTTACGGGAATTGTGGTTCTTGCCACAATCTTTATCGTGCTGCTGTGTATTAATACCTTCAAGACAGTTCAGCGACATATCAAAGAACCTCTCGAAGTTCTTGCATCGCGGGCCAAAAGAGCATATTTCCAGCGAGAACCATTGAGTCCGGAAGAGTTTGCGACCTTTGAGTTCGAGGATTTAGCTAATAAGTTCAATATGTTCAATTCGGAAATGTTGGCTAACCAGGACCTGGTCAAACAGAAGAATGTTGAGTTGCTCCTGCTTAATGATGAGATTGAAGACACTCTTAAAAAGACCGTTTTCACAATGGGTGTCGTCGAGGAGCGGCGGTCCAAGGAAACTGCAAATCACACCAGAAGAGTTCGAGAATATTGTAATGTCCTCGCTACCCGGCTCGGCCTTTCTATGCATGATATCGAAATGATTACGGCCGCTTCTCCGCTGCATGATATTGGTAAGCTGGGT
>CAMYNC010000100.1 GCA_947259685.1 uncultured Desulfuromonadales bacterium
GTCCACTTCAGCCCGGCGATACACTCGGCTTCTGGCGGGTACTCCGGGTGACAAGACCTGCGTCACTGGCCTTGTCGGCCGAGCTGAAACTGCCCGGCAGTGCGACGCTGGACTTCCATTTAGAGGAGGTTGCTGCCAATAAAATCGCTCTGCAGAGTAAGGTGCGATTTTATCCGCGGGGTCTGGGAGGGATTCTGTATTGGTATTTGGTGAGCCCATTTCACCGCATGGCATTCGGAGGGATGTTAAGCAATATTGACAGCAAGCTGCAGCAACCGATCCTTAACGGTCCCGAGAAGAGCAAATGAAATTTGCCGCGCTGCTGTCAGGTATTCTTGTCTTGGTCGGCTGTACCGCAACCCCGCAAGGCGTGGTGCCGGTCAAGAACTTTAACCTTGACCGCTATCTCGGCACCTGGTACGAGATCGCCCGGCTGGATCACTCTTTCGAGCGTGGACTGAGTCAGGTTTCGGCTCACTATAGCAAGCGTTCGGATGGCGGTATCGATGTGCTTAATCGTGGCTTCAACCAACAGACCGGTCAATGGAAAGAGGCTCAGGGGCGAGCCTATTTTGTTCAATTCCCCCAGATTGCCCACTTGAAGGTCACCTTCTTCTGGCCCTTTTATGGCGGCTATAATGTGATCGAACTCGATCAGGAAGGTTACAACTACGCCCTAGTTTGTGGTCCGAACCGAAACTACCTGTGGATCCTGGCTCGAACCCGGAAACTTGATCAAACCATCGTGCAACAGCTGATCGACACGGCCAAAGAGCTCGACTTCGACATCAGCAAACTCATCTACGTAGACCACTAAGAAGGGCCGCCATGCAATTTCCCTAACGGGAGATTATCCTCAATGCCAACCCTGAGGAGGCATGACATGGTAAGGTCATCCATAGCGTTTAATCATCTCCTCCACCAGCGCAAAAATCCCAATTCCGGTCGGGCAGGCGCGGTCACAGCGGCCGCAGGCAACGCAGCCCAGCTGGCCCCAACGCTGCGGGTCCGCGGCCAGCTTGTGGTGAATCCGCCTTCGGGTGCGTAGCGCCTCTGTGCCGAGGGGGTTATGGCCGCTGGCTTCGCGCATGAAGGCATCCAGCTGGCAGGAATCCCAGACCCGGCTGCGTTCGGTCAACTCACCATACTGCCGATCCTGGATGCAGAAGCAGGTGCAGGTCGGGCAAGCCAGGTTGCAGCCGCTGCAGAGGATGCAGCGATCAGCAATTTCTTCCCAGAATTCATCCGGAACCAGGTCGTTGAGCAAAAGTTCACTTGCAAGTTGCAGGTTTTTCTTTCGGTTGCTGCTGTGACTGCTGCTGGTCTGCTGCAAGGCTAGGAGCTGGTCCTTGTCGCCAGCGCGAAAAGGCTCTAACAACCGCTTGCCGGTGGCCGACAAGCCCAGCGCTAGCCAGCCCTCCTTGTTGGCGATCAGTTCGATATCACAGTTGCCGGCGGATACTTCCAGCATGCTTCCATCAGGGCCGGCCGCACCGGTCAAGCCGATCAGCAGCGCACCATTGCGCTGGCGCAAGTAAGCATCGTCTGCCGTTGGCGCGGAAAAAAAGCGATCGATAAAGGCGATGCCAGCCAGGTCGGCGGCGTTGAGGCCGAACAAGGCCAGCGGTTTTTCTGATGTGCTCGGCAACCGAACCGCTCCGGTCGAATCGAGCTGCAGCAGCACTTCGGTCTGCGGGAAAAAAAAGCTGGTCGGTTTGCGCTGCAAGGGTTCGCCCTCTAACGTCAGTTTGCCACTACCGTAGGGCGCTAGCTGCCGGGTACCATCTGCCAGTTGTTGCGGAACTTGGAGACGATAAGCGCCAGCCAGCTGCTCCAGCAGTTGTTCCAGGTCGCTGCGGGACAGCTGTTTCAGCATGGCTCAATCCTTACCGCACAGACCTTGAACTCGGGGATGCCCGACTCCGGATCGAGGGCGTTGTTGGTCAGGGCGTTGGCCGCCCCTTCGGCAAAGTGAAAGGGGACGAAAATCTGCCCCTCTGGCACCCGATCGGTCAGCTGCGCGGCCGCGGTGATCGATCCTCGCCGGCTGGTTATTCTGATCGGTTGCCGCTCAGTAATCTTGTATTTTTTCGCATCCAGAGGGTGGATTTCGACAAACGCCTGGCGTTCTTCGCGGTCGAGCAGGTGGCTGCGGCGGGTCATGCTGCCAGTGTGCCAGTGAAAGTAACTGCGCCCGGTATTGAGCAGATAGGGGTAGTCGGCATCCGGCAGCTCCTTGGCAGGACGATAAACGACCGGGCTGAAATGGGCCTTGCCGCGGGTGCAGGTTTCTCGATGCAGAATCGCTGTGCCAGGGTGTGTTGCATCCGGGCAGGGCCATTGCAGCCCAAATCCTTCCAAACGTGGATAAGTGATGCCGCCATAGCTGGGTGTGAGCTGGGCGATTTCCGCCATGATTTCTGCCGGCTCGGCATAATCACTTTTCAGGCTACAACGTTGCAGCAGTTCACAGAGAATCTGCCAGTCGGCGCGCGCCTGCCCTGGTGGTTCGGTCACTTTGCGGCCAAGTTGCACCCGCCGCTCGGTCGAAGTGAAGCTGCCAGTTTTTTCCGCATAGCAGCTGGCCGGCAATAGCAGATCGGCTAGCTGGGCGGTTTCGGTTTGGAAGATATCGATGACCGCAAGAAATTCCAGCTGCTCCAGTGCTTTTTTCACCAGTGATTGGTTGGCCTCGGAAATCAGTGGATTTTCGCCAAGGATCAGCATGCCACGAACCTTTCCGGCTGCGGCCGCTTCAATGGCATGGGTGCCCATTAACCCAGGTGTTTCAGGCAGCTCAACGCCCCAGGCGCCGGAAAATTTCCGCCGGGCGGTCGCATCGCTCACTTTCTGGTAGCCGCTGTAGACATCCGGCAACGCTCCCATGTCGCAGGCGCCTTGGACATTGTTCTGGCCGCGCAAGGGGTTGATTCCGGTCCCGGGTCGACCGAGATTCCCGGTCGTCAGTGCCAGGTTGGAGATCGCCCGGACATTGTCGACGCCATGGCTGTGCTGGGTAATCCCCATGGCGTAAACGATCATCGCCTTATCCACAGTGGCGAACAGCCGGGCCGCTTCGATGATCTGATTCGGCATTAAACCGGTGATTTCCGCCACAGAACCCGGGGTGAATGGCGCAACCGATTGCTGCAGAGCAGAAAAGTTCTCAGTGCGCCTGGCGATAAAATCCCGATCTTCCAGCCCATCCAACAGGATCTGCCGGATCATTCCATTGAGTAGGGCGACATCGCTGCCGTTCTGCTGGCGCAGGTGCAGATCGGCATGCTTGGCCAGGCGGATTTTTCGGCTGTCAGCGACAATCAATTTTGCCCCGCGCTGCACTGCTTGAAGAATGCGGCTACCGATCAGTGGATGTTGTTCGGTGGTGTTGGAACCGATGACGAAGATCAACTCGGTCTGGTCGAAGCAACTCAAACTGTTGGTCATTGCCCCGGAGCCGAGGGTTTCAGCCAGTCCGGTCACGGTAGAGGAGTGACAGAGCCGCGCGCAGTGATCGATATTGTTGGTCCCGTAGCCGGCCCGGGCCAGCTTCATCAGCAGATAGTTCTCTTCGTTGCTGACCTTGGCCGAGGAGAGGAACATCAGGCTATCAGGGCTGTGGCTTGCCGCAATCCCGTTAAATTTGTCATGCAGCAGGTCGAGCGCGCTGGTCCAGTCGGTCGGTTGTAACTTTCCATCATAGCGCACCAGCGGGGAGGTTAGACGCTCGGGATGATCGACAAAGGCGTGGGCATTCCAGCCTTTGATGCAGAGCTGACCGCGACTGGTTGGGTGTTGACCGGCTGGTTCGACGCCGCATAAATGACCGCTAACATCACTGAGCAGGTAGAAATTGCAGCCGGTACCGCAGTAGGGGCAGGTCGTCAGGGTCGCCTTCACAGCGCCCCCCGCAAATGTTCAATCTCTTCCAACCAGAAGATCGGCCCATCGCTGCAGCAGTAGAGATGTTCAATGCTGCAGTGACCGCATTTGCCGATGCCGCAGCGCATCTGCCGCTCCAGCGAGAGCATGATCTGCTTGCGGCCGGTCAGTCCCATGCGCCGCAGCTGGGCGATCACCGGTCGGTACATCGGTGGTGGGCCGACCACCACCGCACAGCTGTTGGTCGGATCAAGCTCTATTTCTGCCAGTAATTGAGTGATCAGCCCGGTTTCGCCGTCATAACAGGAGCTGGCCGGTTTGTTGTCAACCGTATAGCGGCAGCTGAAGCAGTCACTGAGCTGCCAGTTGGCCAGATCCTGCTTGAACATCAGGTCATCCGGAGACCGGGCACCGTAAAGAATCTGTACACTTTGATAGTGTTGGGGGTGATCCTGAACGTACTGAATCAGTGAACGCAAAGGGGCCATACCGCAGCCGCCGGCGATCAACAACAGCTGTTTGCCCTGCAGGGATTCAAGTTGAAAAGGCCGGCCGAAGGGACCGCGGATACCGAGTTTGGCACCTGGTTGCAGCTGATGTAGGGCAGCAGTTAAGGTTCCGGCCTTGCGTACCCCCAGTTCAAAATAACCGTGACGGCTCGGAGAACTGGCGACTGAGATCGGAGCTTCGGTTAGCCCCGGAAGCGAGACCTGTAGAAACTGCCCCGGTTGATGATTCAGTTCAGCACCATCTTCAAGTTGTAGGCGAAAAAGCTTTTCCTGTGGGGTCAGTTGCTGCACTTCAAGCAAACAGCAAGGGCGAGGGGCATAGATCGATGCGGTTACTGCGGCGCTTCGGTTCATCTCTTATCCAGAGGCAAAGCAAAGCCACATTGTAACTTGAATTTGCTTGTTCTGCCAAGCAAGCTGTTGGCAGAGGTCGGGGGCTAGTTCCGGACTCGCCCCCGACCTTGGGACAAGTTATTTCAGGATTTTCTCCAACAGGCCGCCAAGCCCCTCTCCCCCTTTACCTTTAACAAAGGAAAGGACGATCGGGACGAATTTACCGACCATGCCGGAATCGAGGTCGAGCGACTTGAAGCCGCTGGCCAATTCGGCCAGGTCGCCGAGATGGCCGGCTTTCTCGCCGAAGGAGGAGGCGATACTGCCGATCGCACTGGCGATTCCGCCCGGTTCCGGTGCTGCCGAGAGCAAATCATCTATCCCTGGGACAATGTCGGCGAGCTGACCGAACTCATCGGCGCCGAGCTTCTCCTTGGCCAGGTTGAAAATCATTCCGGTACCCCCTTTGGCCTGGTCTTCGGTAACGCCCAATTGCTTAACAATTTCCTGTAGTAGTTCCATGAGTCTTCCCCCTTTTATTGGGTTTTTCGGCAGTCGAGCTGCCTGGTTGTAGTGCTTCAGCGAGTGTGGTTTAGGGTGGCGTCTGGACAGTCAATGAAAAGCATCAAGAGATGAGACTTTAACTTGTACATTGGAACGGCGGAAAGTCAAGGTGGCGGGGGGTCCTCGCAGTCAACTCCGCAGCTGCTATGCTTATTGCAGCTGCCAGCCGAAACAACGACCGCAGCTCGCCAATGAGGTCGCCATGCCACAAACTGACCTGGTGTTACTCCATCCACCGAGTGTCTACGATTTTCGCCAGCAATCGATTATGTACGGCCCGATCAGTGACCTGATCCCCTCCTCGCCGGTGTTTGAGATGTACCCCTTAGGTTTTTTGACCATCACCAACCACCTGGAAGCGCGCGGCTTCAAGGTACGAATCATCAACCTGGCGCTCAGGATGATGAATGATCGCAAGTTCGATGTGCCCGATTTTCTCGCTAAACTTAACACCCAAGCCTTCGGCATTGACCTGCACTGGCTGCCGCACGCCCAGGGATCCTTGGCGGTGGCAAAGTTGTTAAAAGAGATTTTTCCACAACTGCCGGTGATCTTCGGAGGTCTGACGGCCAGCTATTACCACCGGGAACTGATCGTCTATCCGCAGGTCGATTATGTGCTGCGGGGTGATTCGATCGAGCCTCCGTTAGAGCAGTTGTTGGATTGTTTGCGAGCCGGCCGGTCACCAGAAAATGTCCCCAACCTGACCTGGCAAAAAGGCCAGGAGCTGCGGGTTAACGCTTTAAGCTTTGTCCCGCAGAGTCTCGATTATGTTGATCTGCAGCCGGCGCGGATGATCAAAATGGTGTTGCGGCACCGCGATCTGCAGAGTGTGCTGCCGTTTAACGGTTGGTGGCAGAACCCGATTACCGCCATTTTCAACGTCAAAGGCTGCGCCCATCAGTGCATCACCTGCGGCAGTTCAGCGGATGCCAGCCAGCAACTTTGCGCCCGCCCGGCACCGGCGTTTCGCAGTCCGGAGAACCTGGTGAAAAACATCATCGACATCAGCCGTTTTTCCCGTGGGCCGATCTTTCTGGTTGGGGATCTGCAGGAAGCCGGCGAGGAGTATCTGCAGCAGGTGCTGGACCTTCTGCAGCGCGCCAGGATCAGCAATCAGATCGTTTTTGAGGTCTTCGGCATGCCCCGGGCGGGCTTTTTGCCGGCGATCGACCGCGCGGTGAAAAACTGGAGTTTGGAACTGTCCCCGGAAAGCCACGCGGAAGAGCTGCGTCGGGTGCAAGATGAGCGAGTGTATTACAGTAACGCTGAAATGGAAGCGGTGATCGATCAGGCGTTGACGCTGCGTTGTCAACGCCTGGATGTCTTTTTTATGCTCGGCCTCTCCGGACAGACCAGAGACTCGGTGCTGGCGACCATCGATTATTGTGAAGAGCTGTTCAAGCGCTCGGATAGGCGCCTCTCTTGCTTTATTTCGCCGCTCGGCCCCTTCCTCGATCCGGGCAGTTGTGCCTTTGAAGAGCCGGAACGCTTCGGTTATCGTCTGCTGGCCAAAAGCCTGGAGGAACACCGGCAGCTGCTGCTGCAACCCTCCTGGACACAGATTCTCAATTACGAGACCGAATGGATGAGTCGGGAAGAGCTGGTCGAGGTGACTTACGATGCTGCGGAGCGGCTGAATGCCCTGAAACTGCAATATCAGCGGATCAGTTCGTCCCGGGGTAAAGAGGTCGCTTGCCGCATCATCCGGGCTCGGGCGCTTAAAGATCGCCTGCAGCAGGTCGATCGCCATCAAGCGCTGCCTTCGGCAGAGCTCATGGGGGAGATCCACGAGTACAGCGTCTCCACCGTCTGTGACAAGCGGGAGTTGTTCTGGCGGCGGCATCTGCTCAATTTCAAGCTGCTCGGTATTTTACGGATTTCACTGGAGTATCTTTTCGAGGCCCTGCAGAGCACCCTGTCCAGTTGGCGAGACAAAGTAGCTGAAAAATAACCATTTTGTGTGCATTCCTGGGGGGTCTGAAAGGCGCTTTTCGGCAATTAAAGTGGTATAATATTTATAGGAGGGGAGAAGAAAAGGAAAGGGGGCGAGGAGATGTTAGCAGTCAGTCAATGGTGGAGTGCAGTGACCCAGCATGCCGGTCAGTGGAACGCAGTGCAGTTCCTGAAAGATTCCTGGCTGTTCCTGCTCCTGCTGCTGCTCGGCGTCTGTGCCTTTGTCACCGCGGTGATCGTCGCTTATCCGGCGCTGGCGCACCTGGCGGCGAAATTCTTCCAGTGAGAAAGGCTGATCATCTGGTGAAGTTTATGCTCTGGCTACTGGAGAAGGTAGCCAGTTTTTTATTCGGTAAAATCTTCTTAACTGCTTGAAATAGTGTGGAAAAGTGTTATTTAATTTAAATATGAAATGGGGTTGAAATTTTTGCGCACGAATGTTTGATTGGTTTCTCGAAGGGGGAGAGATGGCGACCCGGCTGCTGTTTGTTTTCGCCTTGCTGATCCTGCTCACTGCCAGCTTGCCTCACCCGTCGGCGGCGCAGACGCTTGCGGTCGATGCGCCGACCTGTCTGGAATGCCACAGCGATAGAATTGATCCTGCTGCATATGCCGCATCGGTGCATGGGCAAAATTCCTGCACCAGTTGCCACCGTGATCTGGTCGATCTCGTGGCCCATACCGAAGCGGGGCTGCAACCGGCTGCAGTCAACTGTGCCCCCTGCCATAAACAGATTGCCGCACTGCATGCAACCAGTGTTCACCAGCAGCAAGGGATCGGGTGTGTCGGCTGCCACAGCGCAATTCATCGGCAAGGGGCCTGGAAAAGGAACAAGCAGCCTGTCGTCAAAGCCTGCCTGCAGTGCCACGACAATAACGGTTATCGACGGTCGGTACATGGGCAGGCCCTGCTGGCAGGCAATAGCGATGCGCCTGGCTGCCACGATTGTCACAAGTTACATACCATCCAACCGCTGGCGGCTGTGGGCCCAAGGCAATCACGGGCACTGCATTCCGATGCCTGTATCCCCTGTCACAGCGATGAGCAGCTGATCGAGCGCAACCAATTGTCCGGCGGGGTGGTAAGCAGTTTTATCCGCAGTTACCACGGCAAGAACTACCGGCTCGGCTTCCCCGAAACTGCCGCCGGCTGCGCCGACTGCCACCGGGCGCACCTGGTTCTGCCGCAGGCGGACCCCGCCTCCAGCCTGCATGAAGACAATCTGGTCGCAACCTGTGCCAAGTGCCACACCAAGGCCACTCCGTTATTTGTGCAGTATTTTCCCCATGCCGATTATCACGATAGCGAGAGCTACCCACTGCTCTATTGGACCTACATCAGCATGACTGTGCTGCTGGTCTCTGTTTTCAGCGTCTTCTGGTTCCATTCGTTGCTCTGGATGTTCCGTGGCTTTGTTGAAACCCGTGAGAAGCTGGCTGCCCAGGCACGGGGTGAAGGGCATTTCGTGCCGCAGGGCAAAAAACAGTATCGGCGGTTCGGCAAGCAGCATATCTTTTTTCACCTGCTGGTGATCATCAGCTTCCTCGGCCTGTCCGTGACCGGCCTGCCGCTCAAGTTCAGCGATCAGGAATGGGCACAAATCACCATGACCTTCTTCGGTGGGGTACAGCTTGCAGGTTTGTTGCATCGTGCTTGCGCGGTCATCACCTTTTACTATTTTGTCGCTGCATTGCTGATGGGTTTCAATTTTCTCTTTATCAGCAAGAAGTTCGAGGGCAACTGGTGGCAGCGGCTGTTCGGCCCCGATTCCCTGATGCCGAATGCCCGCGATTCGCAGGATGCGCAGAAAATGGCGCGCTGGTTCTTCTTCAAAGGCCCCAAGCCGACCTTCGAGCGCTGGGCCTATTGGGAGAAGTTCGACTTTCTCGCCGTCTTCTGGGGGATGTTCGCCATCGGCGGCTCCGGGCTGATGCTCTGGTTCCCTGAGTTTTTCGGCCAGTTTCTGCCCGGCTGGATGTTCAATGTCGCGACCATCGTGCATTCCGACGAGGCGCTGCTGGCGACCGGCTTCATCTTCACCGTGCACTTCTTCAACACCCACTTCCGGCCAGAGAAGTTTCCGATGGATTTCGTTATCTTCAACGGCCAGCTCTCTAAAGAGGAATTCATGGAAGAGCGGGCCGACCAATGGCAGCGTTATGAGAAGGCTGGGATCACCGAGCAGTTTGCGGTCGAAAAACCGAGCAGCGTTGCCTACGATTTTTTCTTCAAGGGATTCGGGTTTGTTGCGGTCTTTGCCGGCCTGGTGCTGGCGTTGCTGATGATCATCGCGTTTATTGGGGGTTAGTCACAACCGCGATCGCTCCATCAGCGCCTCAACCAGCAACCCAGTCGGGATCGCCAGGGCGATGGTTACAACGGCCCGGCCGATGGAAAATGGCCAGCCGAGAAAGCCGACCTCAATCGGGATCATCTGCAGCTTGACCGCATAACTGGTCAGCACAATCGTTATCACCGCCCAGCGTGCCCCCTGCTTGTGGATGCTCATCAGCAGCGGAAAGATAATGTAAGCCGGGCCGATCAGCAAGGTGCCGCACAGCGCCGCAATCAGCAGCCCTTTGAGCCCCCCTTCCCGTCCCAGCAGCCGGACAATCAAATCACGGCTGATCCAGACCTGCAGCAGGCCGACCAGGCCGAACACCGCAACCACCAGCAACAACACCGAGGCAAAGGTCGTCGCACCGATCTCCAGCGCCCTGCCGGCCCGCTCCGGCGCCGCGATAAACGCCCAAAGGTAAAGCCCAACTGTCAACAGCAGCAACCATTGACTACGAATCAGGGTGCGGATCATAGCAGCAAGCCCAACAGCAGGCCGCAGAGCATGGCGGCAACAAAACTGATGCCGTTGCGCAGCAGGGCGAAGCGGCTGCCGAACACCTGCGCCTCAAACGGCAGGGTGATGATGCCGACCGAGATCCAGCTGAGGATAAAGGCGGCGATCGCCGGCGGCCAGGCCCCGGCTTCAAGCAGCGATCCGGCCAATGGATAGGCCGCCAGCGGTGGACCGATAGCGATCGCCCCGGCGGCGGAACCGATCAGCAAGCCCAGCAGCCCGCTCGATTCGCCCAGCCAACGGCTGACCAGCTGGGGTGGCAGAAATTCCTGAAACAGCCCGACCAGGCCGAAGATCGCCACCAGCAGAGGCAGCAGCTTCAGCAGCGCCTGGCCGGCGATCTGCAGCGACTGCCGGGTTTTCGGTCGGTCGACGAAAAGAAAAAACAGATAGGCGCTGCCGATCAGCAGCAGGTAGATGAGGCCAACAGAGATCATTTTTTGGTCCGAAGAGTTGTTGAATACTGCTTTGTAGACTATCCTATTTCGGCTGCTAGCGCAGAAGAAATGTTTCTTGACAGGGTTTGGCAGACCTGTATAATCGTGACCGATTTGGTCGTTAATCAACCTGGAAAAACAAAAGGAGTGGAGCCGATGCAGAAATTTGTTTGTACGATTTGTGGTTATGTTCATGAGGGGAGCTGTGCTCCGGAAGCCTGCCCGCAGTGCAGCGCTCCGGCGTCGAAATTTCAGCAGCAGGATGCAACCGCCGCCCTGCAGTGGGCCGATGAGCACCGCATCGGTGTGGCCAAGGATGTCGATCCGGAAATCATCGAGGGTCTGAAGATGAACTTCACCGGCGAGTGCACCGAAGTCGGCATGTACCTGGCCATGAGCCGTCAGGCCGAGCGCGAAGGCTACCCGGAGATCGGCGAAGCCTACAAGCGAATCGCTTGGGAAGAAGCCGAGCACGCCGCCAAATTCGCCGAGCTGCTGGGTGACGTTCTGGTCGCCGACACCAAGGCCAACCTGCAGGCCCGCGTCGACGCCGAGCATGGCGCCTGCCAGGGCAAAAAAGACTTGGCCACCAAGGCCAAGCAGCTCAACCTGGATGCAATCCATGACACCGTCCACGAAATGTGCAAGGACGAAGCCCGTCACGGCGCGGCCTTCGCCGGGCTGCTGAAGCGCTACTTCGACAAATAAGATTCAGCCGGATAAAACAACAAAGGCCTCTCGGAAACGGGGGGCCTTTGTTGTTTGGAGTCGACCTCTTTAGCCGATCTGATCCGTGTTTCCGCGTTAAAAATCTGCTATGTGGTAAGCTATTTTTGATCGAGGTTTTTGATGAAGGCTTGAACGCGCCCGCAAATCGAAAGCGGAACTCCTGATGGATCTGAACCTGACGGGAAAAATTGCCCTGGTGGCCGCCTCAAGCAAAGGGCTCGGCAAGGCGATAGCCTCTCAGCTTGCTGCCGAAGGTTGTCATGTGATGCTGACCAGCCGTAATGTCGAGCAGCTTGCCAGTGCCAAGCATGAAGTGCAGGCTGGGGTTGAAGGGCGGGTCGATTGTTACCCTTGCGACCTTGTCAGTAGCGATGATATTCAGGCGCTGGTAGCGGCAACCCGCAAACGGCTTGGCAAAATCGATATCCTGATCAACAATGCAGGCGGACCGCCCGGCGGCGGTTTCGAGCAGCAAGATGATGCTGCCTGGCAGGCGGCTTTTGAGTTGAATCTGCTCAGCTATGTGCGCTTGATTCGTGAGGTCTTGCCGGACTTGAAGCTGCGCGGTGGGCGGATTATAAATATCGCCTCATCTTCCATCAAACAGCCGATCCCAGGTTTGATTCTTTCCAATGTTTTTCGCATGGGAGTTCTCGGCTTGAGCAAAAGTTTAGCCGAGGAGCTTGCTCCCGATAACATCCTGGTCACGACCGTGGCACCTGGACGCATCGCCACCGACCGGACCGCCTATCTCGATCAACTCAAGGCCGATAAGCGCGGTATCAACCGACAGCAGGTGGTTACTGAAGCGCTGCGGAATATCCCTCTGGCCCGCTATGGGGACCCGGAGGAGTTTGCCAGAGTGGTCTGTTTCCTGGCCTCTGACGCCTGCTCTTATGTCACCGGGAGTACCATTATGGTCGATGGGGGGATGGTCAGAGGGTATTGATCTGTGCTGCTGCGGCGTCAACCAGGAACATTTCAGAAGAGCCAGAACTTGCAACTTCAAATATCTCCAGTAGAGTTAATGGGCAGGTAAAAACTATTAGAGTCCAGCTAGTTAGGGGGTTGGCGGCTTTGCCACTGCCCTGAGTGGGGCGGTTGATATTCTGATCAATTCCATCGATCTGAGGAGATGAAGAGATGATGCGATTCAAGCTGTGTACGGTTCTGGTAGCTGCATTGATGTTGTTGGGCGGGCCTTTTGCTGAGGTTGACGCTGCCGAAGAGCGCAACTATCTGCTGGCGACTGCTTCCACTGGTGGGACTTACTACCCGGTCGGGGTCGCTCTGTCAACTCTGGTCAAGGTCAAGCTGCAGCCGAAGCAGAAAATCGGCATGTCGGCGATCAACTCAGCCGGTTCCGGTGAAAACATTAAGTTATTGCGTGACAATGAGGTGCAGTTTGCCATCCTTCAGGGGCTCTACGGGTCCTACGCTTGGCAGGGTACCGGGCCGATTGCCAGTGCCGGACCACAAAAACAGCTGCGGGCGGTGACCATGCTCTGGCAGAATGTCGAACACTTCACGATCAATAAGAAGTTTGCCAAAACCGGCACTGTGTCTGATCTGGTCGGCATGAAAGGTCAGTCGATGGCGCTTGGCAAAAAGAACTCCGGAACCCTCGGCTCCAACACTGTGCTGCTCGGCAACCTGGGGGTTGACGTGGAGAAGGATTATAACCTGGTCTATGTCGGTTACGGGCCCTCGGCTGACGCCCTGCAGAACGGTCAAGTGGCCGGCATGGGCACCCCGGCGGGAGCGCCCGTCAGTGCGGTCACCAAGGCAATTGCAAATATGGGAGAGGATATTGCCGTACTCGATTTCACCGATGAGCAGCTGCAGCAGGCCGATGGCGGCAAGGAGCTTTGGACCCGCTACGTCGTTTCGGCCGGAACCTATCCCGGGCAGACTAAGGATATCAAGACCATCGCCCAGCCGAATTTTCTGGCTGCCCGGGCTGATGTCGATGAAGATGCGGTCTACCAGATTACCAAGGCCGTCTACGAGAACCTGCCTTTTTTGAACGCCATTCACGGCGCCA
>CAMYNC010000101.1 GCA_947259685.1 uncultured Desulfuromonadales bacterium
AAAGGCAGCCGCCTTGCTCAAGCCATAGCCCGCGACCAAACTGTCCCCGAGTACGGCAATCCGCAGCGGCTCAGCAACTGAGCCGAACGTAGCGCTGGAGCCGAACAGAACCAAGGCCAAACACAACCAATAAAGTGGAGATTTCATGGCACAGCCGATCGTTAGTATAAAGGATTTGCATTTAAGTCTAGTGGGCGGCGGCGGGCAGGTCAACATCCTCCGCGGTGTTGATTTGCACCTGCCGGTAGGAGCAACCTTAAGTATTGTCGGGCCTTCGGGGGCGGGGAAAACCACCCTGTTGATGGCCCTGGCCGGCCTGGAGCGGGCCAGCTCGGGACAGGTGGAAATTGCTGGTGTTGAGCTGAGTGCGCTTAACGAAGATGATCTGGCCCGATTTCGCCGCCAGCATATCGGGATTGTCTTTCAGTCCTTTCACCTGGTGCCGACTATGACCGCGCAGGAAAATGTTGCCCTGCCGCTGGAGTTTGCCGGCGATGATCGGGCCCTCGAGAAGGCTGCTGCGGCGCTGGAATTGACCGGTTTACGTTCCCGCCAGGCGCATTTTCCTGGCCAGCTTTCAGGTGGCGAGCAGCAGCGGGTGGCTCTGGCGCGGGCCTTTGTCGCCAATCCGGCATTGATTCTGGCCGATGAACCGACCGGCAATCTGGATCGGGAGACCGGCCGGCTGGTGATGGATCTGCTGTTTGATCTGCAGCGCCGGCAGGGAACGACCCTGATTCTGGTCACCCACGATCCGGCTTTGGCTGAGCGTTGTAGCCAGCTGATGACGATGGACGATGGCTGCCTGCAGGCGATCGCCGAGATAGACGCATGAGCGAGCCGCCGGTCTTTGCCCAGGCGTTGCGGCTGATTCGGCGAGAACTTCGCGGCGGTCTGCACGGCTTCGGGGTGTTTCTTTCCTGCCTGTTTCTCGGCGTGTTCGCCATCAGTGCCATCGGCAGTTTTACCTCTGCGGCCCGTTCCGGGCTGCTGGCCGATGCCAGCGCCCTGCTCGGTGGTGACCTGGAGGCACGTCTGGCCCATCGCCCGGCAACCGTCGAGCAGCGTGATTTTCTTCAGCAGCAGGGAGTACTGTCCGAGGTGCTTGAGCTGCGCACCATGGCTGCCAGTGGGAATGGTCAACAGCGGGCGCTGGTCGAACTCAAGGCGGTGGATGCCGCCTACCCGCTCTATGGCGAGCTGCCGATTCAGCCGCCCCAGCCGCTTCATCAGGCTCTGACTGGCGAAGGGCTGAATTTTGGCGCCCTGGTCGAAGCCAGCTTTTTGCAGCGGTTTGCGCTGGCAATTGGTGATGAGATAGCGGTCGGCAAGGTCAAGTTTTTGATTCGCGGGGTGTTACAAAACGAGCCGGATCGGAATATCCGCGCCTTTCATCTGGGGCCTCGGCTATTAATCAGCCGCGCCGGATTAAGCGCTACGGAGTTACTGCAACCGGGTAGCCTGGTCAATTATCGTTACCGGATCAAGCTGGCTGATCGGTCGCAGGCGGAAGGGCTTAAAACCGAGCTTGGAGTGCGTTTTCCCGAAGCCGGTTGGCGGTTGCGCAGTTGGCGGGAAGCGGCACCACGGGTACGCTTTTTCCTTGACCGGATGAGCACCAATCTAACCCTGCTGGGGCTCTGTGCGCTGCTGGTCGGCGGACTTGGGGTTTCCGGTGCGGTGCGCGGATATCTGGCCGGAAAGACTCTCCACATTGCCACTTTGAAATGTCTCGGGGCTTCCGCCCGGATGGTGTTTGTCGCCTATTTACTGCAGGTGCTGCTGCTCGGTCTGATCGGTGCCGGCTGTGGAATCGCCTGTGGTCTGGCGGTCCCCTATCTGCTCGACTGGCTGCTTGCTGGCCGATTGCCGATTCCCCTGCAGCCAGGCATCGATCTGCAGGTGGTTGCGACGGCGGCGCTGTTCGGCCTGTTGATCGCCCTGCTGTTTTCGCTCAAAGAACTGGGGATCGCCCGGCGGGTGCCGCCAGCAGTGCTGTTCCGTGGCTATGTTGAATCTGGGCGGAAAGATCCGGGCTGGAAAATCTGGCTGGCGATCTGTATCACCGGTCTGTTGCTGGCCCTGACCGCGCTACTGACCAGCAGTGATCGGCGTCTGGCGCTCTGGTTCATCCTTGGGGCCGGAGCCTGCTTTCTCGTCTTCCGGCTGCTGGCTCTGCTGGTCCTCTGGCTGGCTAAGCGACTGCCACGGCCGGGAAATCCGCGCCTGCGGCTGGGGTTGACCAACATCCATCGTCCGGGAGCCCCGGCGGCCAGTGTCATCTTCTCTCTTGGCCTCGGCTTGACGGCGTTAATCATGATCGCCCTGGTCCAGGCGAATCTCAACGACATGGTCAGGGAGAACATTCCGGCGGCAGCCCCGGCGTTCTTTTTCCTCGATATTCAGCCGGCCCAGGTGGCCGGATTTGAGCAGGCTCTGCAACAATTTCCCGATTTACAGCGGCTGGAGCGTTATCCCACCCTGCGTGGGCGGATCACCGCCATCGCCGGGGTGCCGGTGGCAAAGGCGCAGGTCGCGCCGAATGTCCGCTGGGCGGTGCGTGGCGATCGCTTTCTAAGTTACAGCTCCAGTAAACCGCCGGACACCGAACTGACCGCCGGAGACTGGTGGCCTGCTGATTACAGTGGCCCGGCGCAGCTCTCATTGACCGCCGATCTGGCGGCCGGGTTCGGGGTCGGGGTTGGCGACAGCCTGACGGTGAATATCCTGGGGCGCGAGATTACCGCTAAAATCGCCAATCTGCGCCAGGTCGACTGGTCGACGCTGGAGTTGAACTTTGCCTTGCTGTTCGCTCCCGGAACCCTGGAAGCGGCTCCCCAGACCCACATCGCCGCCGTGCATCTGCCGGTCAAGAGCGAAGGCGAACTCTACCGGGCAATTACCAGCGGTTTCCCGAATATCTCCGCGATCTCGACCCGCGAGGTGTTGGCAAACGTTTCGCGGACTCTCAGCCGGATCGGCGGTGCTTTTCAGGGAATGGCGGCGGTGGCGCTGCTAACCGGGTTTCTGGTGCTGGCGGGAGCGGTGTCGGCCGATCAGCATCGGCGGATTCACGATGCGGTGATTTTCAAGGTCTGCGGGGCCACCCGGCGCGATATCCTGCTGACCTTTGCCTGTGAGTTTGCCCTGCTCGGACTGGCGGCAGGCCTGATCAGCGTCCTGACCGGCGGGCTGGCGGCCTTCGGTATTCTTAAGGGCGTGATGGATGCTCCCTACAGCTTTCATCCCTGGGTGGTTCTCGTGACCCTGCTGGCCGGGATCAGCCTGACCCTGCTGCTGGGACTCATGGGCACCTGGAAGGCTCTCGGGCAAAAGCCATCAAGCTATCTGCGCCAGGATTGAGGCGGCTTAAATCGACAGATCGATCTGCTTGTCGGCGTAGAGCCCATAACTTTGGTCCGGCCGCGGGTAGAGAATGGCGCGCCGGCCGGCCTGGTCAATTTCGACCGCACCGACCAAGGCACTGATGGTCATTTCCAGCGCATCGCTAAGCAGGGAATCGGCGGGGCGAAAGCTTAAGCACAAACGTCCGGAGGAGAAAATATAGCGGCCCTCGGCTGCGACTCTTTGGTTCAGCTGGCTGTCGGCAGATTCGGCATGCAGCGGCAACGGCTGAAAAACTAAATTATATTCGGAGAGCCCTGCGGGGGATTCTGGCAGGATCAGCTGGTGATCGGTGGCCAGCTTTTTTCCGACTGTCAGGGCGCTGAGAGTAGGGTTCTTAGCCAGTTCCTGAAACAGCAGATCGATATTTCGCAGGGGAAATTTGAGTTGCCGCAGCAGCTCGCTCAGTCCGGCCTCGGCCTGTTTCAGACCGGCGTTGCGCATCTCCCGGTCCGCCGTGTTAAAATCAACCCGTTGCAATCCACTGCTCTTTTTCAACTGCTCGACCAGCCGCCGCATCGCAGTAAACCGACGGCGCACTTTTATGTTTTTGCCTCTGTCCCTATCTTGCCGGTTGCCCCGCTGATCATTGGTCTGCGGCTGTTGAGGGTCGATCCGTGGGTAGGGGGTAGCAGGTTGGATTTCCTTGAGGCTATGCGGGTTTCGAATCGGTCCGACGCGAGTATACTCTTCTGGCATAATTCCCTTCCTGACTCGTCCTTTCTGGCCCTTCTAGGGGACATTTTTTCTTCATTTTATCCTCTTATCGACCCTGGCGCGGAAAATCTTTAATGAGGTAGAGAAATTTTTCGCCAATCATTGACTTTATAAGAATTTGCAGTTAAATTAATTCAAATAAATTTAAAAGAGTTAATTTTGCCCATGGATCTCAAACCGGCAACAGAGTTTGAATCGGCGCGTCTTTATGATGAACTGGAGACGTTGATCGATATCGGCAAGGCTTTAACCTCGCACCTGACCCTGGAAGATGTCTATCAGGTGGCGATGGAAAAAGTCAGTAACTTATTGCGTCCAAAGGCCTGGGCGCTGTTGACCTGCGATGAGAAGACCGCCGAACTGGAATTTGCCATCGGCGTTTCACCGGGTAAAGAAGAGTTACAGCACCTGCGGATACAGCTGGGCGAAGGGGTCGCCGGCTGGGTGGCGGTAAATGGCGAGCCCATGTTGGTGCCCGATGTTCGCCAGGAGCAGCGTTTCTCCGCCAATATCGATGACCAGATCGGCTTTACCACCTGCTCGATTGTCTGCGTACCGTTGAAAACCCCTAACCGGACCCATGGGGTTATTCAACTGTTCAACAGCTTCGAAGAGGGGCCGTTCGATGCCAAAGATCTGCGTATTCTGTCTACTATCGCCGAGTTCACCGCCATCGCCATCGAAAATTCGCTGCTGCTGGAAACCGTTCGCCAGCTGACGATTACCGATGATCTTACCGGTCTGTACAATTCCCGCCACTTTCAGCAGCTCTGCGAATATGAGCTGGAAAGGGCCAATCGTTACCAGAATCAGCTGTCGCTGGTATTTCTTGATCTCGACTATTTCAAACAGGTTAATGATACCTACGGCCACCTCACCGGCAGCCGCTTGCTCAAAGAGTTTGCTGAGCTGATCCAGGAGAATGTCCGGGTGGTTGACCATGCTGCCCGCTACGGCGGCGATGAGTTTGTCTTTCTGCTCCCTTCAACCGGCAAACAGGGGGCTCTGAGCATGGCGATCAATCTGTTGCAGGCGCTGCGGAAAAAAAAGTTTTTTTCCGATTGTGGGCGGCCGATAGGGATCACTGCCAGCCTGGGGATCGCCACCTACCCGGACCGTGCGAAAAATTTAAAGGAACTTGTACAGCTGGCCGATGAAGCGATGTACGACGTCAAACGGACCACCCGCAACGCGATTAAAATTGCCTGAAGGGCCAGTAATAAAGACGAACATACCCTCCTGATCCAGGCGTGGACCGACAATCAGCCGAATTTCGATCTCTATCCCTATGATCGGCAAGTGACAAGTGTTGCGCTCTACTTCAGTTTCTGATCAAGGTTAGGTGGCGTGGCTCCCCCGGCGGTTCCGGGGAATGAGTGATTTACCACCCCAGCTTCCAGTTATCTCGGTGGTCCTTGGCAGCCAACCAGGCAATTCTCTGCATAATAAACAGTTCCTTCTGGGCAGTTGATGGGAGTGGGCGTTTTAGGTTGACAGGTATGCGCTGTATAAGGCGTCCCGCTCGCAATTTCCCACCCCTCTGGACAAATTCGCTGCAGAGTTGGTTTTTCTCTCGGCGCAACAGTAAATTTGCCGGCATAGGAAATCGTCGTCACTAAGGCGGTAGTCGCAAGGATAGATGTAACCAGCACAGTCCGAAGTTTCATAATTCTCCTCCTCATTGTCATTTAGGTGAGTCCCCCCATCAGCTCGCAGAGAGCTACTGAGAATCATTCACCAACATTTACGCCCTCTGTTATTCCTTGTCCTCGCGCAACAGCGCGGTGGATACTTTCAGTCCACCGCGCCGCGCTTGGAACAGGCTAGGATCAGTCACCGAGGTTCTGTTTGCCGTACAAGACGACCTTAGAGTCGGTGATGGCATGCAGGCGCTCATCGCGTTCGCCGGCCGTATAGTAGACACGTGCGCTGACGCCGATTTCGGGATACATCGACGAGACGACCGCACGCCCCTCGTCAAAGGTCAGCTCCGATTTCGGTACGGCGTTCGTCACCGTCAATTCAATCGGCAGGTGCCGGGTTGCGAAATCGATCGTGAACTGCGGCGGGATGGCGAATGATGCCGTACCGATCGGCGAGGAGTCATCGGTAAGTCCCTTGAAGAAGGTGACGAATACCCGGTTCGTCAGTTTGCTCTGGTTGGTGACGGAGACGACCGTGGCAGAACGCATCGCATCATTTGCGGTCTGCGAGTTCATGTAGGTGACCAGGTAGCGTGGCTTACTCGGAATGCCCTCGATGGCGCGCAAATCTTCAAGCTCATGGAGTTCCACGGCCCGCTTCAAGCGCTCAAGTGCCCTTTTTTCTGTCGGAATATGGGGTCCCTTGGTGATAAGTTTTTTGCTCATGATGTTCTCCTTCCATAGGTGAGATGCTGCGTTGGAACTTAGCTAGAAGCCTTTGTTCCTTCCGCGTCTGCTTGTTTTATTACTATGGGGGGAGTTACGGGTTGCTTACGGATTATTGAAAAATGAAAATCTTCGGAGATGTCTCTTGCTTTAGTCGATCGACTGCCGGAAATCCTCTGTTCACAGTGCATGGCAGGGTGCTGGCGGAGACCCAGCGGCTTGTAGATCCAGCGAAAAAAACTTTCGGAGTGGCGAAAACTTACGGAGAAAAATTCAAAGGACCGTTTGAAAAACCCTGTAGTGAGGGAACCCCGAAGGAGCAAGGAGCAGGGTGCCTTTTTCTACTGACTCTTTTTCGGGTAAGCAAAAAGAGTCAGGCGGTGAGCGGGGTCGCTACCCCGCAAGTAACCTATTTCCCTAGATTGACAATTCCCCCAATCCCTTGCCTACCAAAGCGGCAGAAGAGGCCTTCTTTGAATTTTTGTAGGTGTTCACACTAGACCTTCAGAAGTTTTCTTAGATATTTTGCCCGCGCAGAAAACTTTTTCAGCGCAGCCTCCTTTTTCCGTCGTTCCTCGATCTTCTGTTCAAGTATTGCTACCTGTTGAGCGGGGACATGTTGATAAACGCTTTTCCCTTGGTCGCGAAATTTACGGTAATGGTAGACTGAAACCTTGCCCTTGTAGTTTCTTTGACGTTGATGCAAAGACCCTCTGGGAAATTCCTCAACGGCTTTGCGCAGAGACGCTATCATTTCTTCGCAACGGTCGAGCTCATCCTGAAGCATGCCCTGCAATACCAAATCATTTTCTTTATGCACCACACTCATACAAAAAATATTACCATGTGGTGTACAAAACTTCAAGGAAGCTGCACACCACAAGATAAGAAAATCTGTCAATTGTGGTGCACAAATCGATTCAGGCTCTTTTCTTGCCCCCATGTGAGCGCAGCCGAACGCAGGGGAATATGCTTTCCGGATTATCACCCGGAATGACCTCGCGTCGTGCTATGAAGCATCTGCCTCAGCCGATTTGGTCTTTTAGGTCCGCAACCACTTCGAGTGCACCTTCGACGTTATCCTGAAATAGGCCAAGATCCTGATAGATCTTCAACTGCCGCTGCAGCGAGGCGGCGTTGAAGGCGGGAATGGCGGCGCACTTCTCATAGTTGAGCTTGACCTTGTCGGGATTATTGGATGCGAGTAGCATCAGGTCGGATCGTGAGATACGGGCCCATTCGTCCTCGGGGTAGTTACGGATTGACGACTCGATAGCAAGATCAGTAGCGGCGATCAGTTTGGAAAGATGTTCATTGCGCTCCTCGAGCTCCAGCCCTGCATATCGCTCGTTTTTAAATTCTAACGCCCATAGGTCAGGGTGAAGTTTCGCCAGCTCGACCTGAATCGATCGCATGGCCACGGCATTCAATCCGGAATAGTAGTGGCTGCGATGCCTTTCAAAACCTTTACGATAGAATTCAAAACTCTGCTCCAGAAATGGCGATTTGAGGGCCTTCCGTTGCCGCTCCACCAAGTTGGACTCGGCTTCCAGCGCGAAGTGCCACTGGGTCTTATGGTTGCTGCCGATCAGCGAATAGGTCTCGGCGCTGTCCCAGTCGCTGAGCCGACTGGAATTCAGCGCCCGGTTTGCCGCCTGTTCTGAAAATTTGAATTCTCCGAGTTTTTGGAAGTTGGTCGCAAGCTTCTGATTGGCCTCGAGGTCGAACATATCGAACTCCCGAACCCGCTCCCAGGTTATGATCGACCCTTCGTGACAACCCAACTTAAACTGGGCTCGGCCGATGATACGCAATCCTTCGGTTTCCCAGGCCTCGCCAGCGACCTCATCGAGCAGGCTTTTAAGCCCCTCCCTATTTTTGGCATTTTGGTCGACCTTCTCGCGAAATTTCAGCGGGACAACGATCACCTGGCCGGGATCGAAGCTGGTGAGCCCTGGGAGCAACTGAAATACTGGGCTGTCAGGGGCCTCGTTATTTAAGGTCGCCTTGATAACTTTGATGAGAGCCTCAACCGCAGCCCCTGGCTTATCGGGGTTATAAGGGAGATAACGGTCGGCTTTCAGGTCGAATACATGAGGGTCGCCGCGCACCTCGGATTTAATCATCACCGTGTATTGGTCGCGCAGCGCATGACGTATTCCCAGCTCATAGAACGCGTTGGCGTTATGGATTGAAATATCGGCAATGACCAGGTCCGCGGCGAGGAGTTGCCGGAACATGTCGGTTCGAATATTTCCTTGCTGGACAAACTCCCCGGTTGTGCCACCGGTTAGCCCGACCTGCGCAAGCGCTTTGCTAATAAGTTCCTTATCAACCTGGTCAAAATTGATCGGCGGATCACCTGAGGTGTTCGATTTTTCTCCAAATGGTCGGATGATGAAGGCGCGGCCAGTTGGTTTTGCCATAAGAATCCTCCTTCTTCAAAAGCGAATTCTTCCACAAACGGCACCGCTATTCGTCAAGCTCATACATCGATTCAAACTTGCTGGCACTGATGCAGTAGGCGTCAGTTTTATCTTTGTTGTTGAAAACCAGATAATCGCCAGCCCGGCAGTGCGACTCTCCTTCTTTCGTGGTCACTCTGCCATCTTTGCTCGCCATCTCTGCCCAGATTGGCGTGCTCTTTACATATTTTCCGTCACCCACGCAGCGGTAGGTCTTGGCAAACGATTCCTTGTCGACTGAGTAAATGTCCCCCCCGTTGTTGACCAGCCAATCGCCGCGTTTGCATTGCTGTTCGGCACCCCACTTGTTATAGATGAAGCCTTCGGTTTCAAGGTCCAGCTGTACTGCGATCACAAATTGGTCGGCCTTTTTTCTATATCTGCGTAGATTTCCCATTGTTCCTTAGTGTCCCCCACGGAGAGGAAGGGTAACGCCAGCCTTTGCTTCTTAATCTGCCGGCAGGTCGAAGTTGGATGCGAAATCGCTGTCATTAACGTCGCGATCGGCCACTAAATGCCCGAGTTTGTGTAGCAAATTCATGTTCTCTGGGGCGTCCATAGCGCTGAGTGACTCAATCACCTTGGAATCGGTCAAGCTTGGGTCGAGCCTCTGTACGCTCTCGGTGCGGAGGTCGGCGTTGTAGCGCAGATAACTTAGCAAGGGTGCCCTGGCGACGAGGTCGTGGCGAAGATCTCCGAGCTCCCGGTCGATTGTCCGGGCTGTGGCGCTGGACGACATCCACTGTAGCATTGTTTCCTGGAGTGACGCACAGTCATCCATGAGAGACATGAGCGCGTTGATGGCCTGCTTTGCTGTGAGGTTGGCCTTTTTCACTTCGGGATCGGCGGCCCCGGTGCCTATTGAGACGAGCAAGAGCTTTTCGGCCCCCGTGGGCCATCCGACTCGGTAACCATCCATGGTGGCATACATAAATGCCTGCAATGCTGGATTATTGAACGGGCTGGCGCCCCCATCTACAAACTCACCCTGCAAAGGTTTATAACCAGATTTTTCGGCGATGGTGATGGACTCGGGGTCGAAGTAGGCCGGTGCCGCGGTTGATGCCCGCACCACCTGCCAAAGGGAATACTCACCGTTGCCAATCGTTCCACCCTCACGTGACGCAAAGTATTTGCCGCGTGGATTGTTGCTGACAGGCCAGGGGCTTCCTGAATCCAGGCGCTTGGTGATAACAAGTAGACCTGTTTGCAGCTCGGCACTGCCCAGCATCGTATCGGCGCCGAACACGCTCTTTAGCTCTTCGCTGAGTTTGTTCTCGTCATATTTGGCGCGGAAGAGCCCTTGGCGAAAAAGGCTCTTCTCAAAAACGCTCTCGCCGAGACTCATATATTTTTTTCGGATCTGTTCGACAGTCCAACCCATTGCCAGGGTCGCAGCAATGATGGCACCGGTCGAGGTGCCAGCGATCAGGTCGAAGTAGTGTGACAAACGAAAGCTTTCACTGCCGCCGTGTCTTTCGCGAAGAATGTCTTCAATTTTTTGCAGAATGCCGATGCTTAGAATGCCCCGCAGGCCGCCACCATCCAAAGCCAAGATGCGTTTCGGCGTGCCGTCGTTACCTAGGTGTTCGTCTCGACTTTTTTGTATATAAGCCATATTGATTCTCCTCGCATAGCTGCCCTGTGGGCGCATTTACTTAACAATATAATATTGAAGGCGATTTGCAAAAAAATCAGCACGGACCGAGAGGTCAGGATAAACAATCGACTCCAAGTTGCATTGGCCGGTAATTTGAGAGACGACTTCAAGGGCTACAGCAAAGGCATTCGGGTCGAAGATAAAATATTACCCATTAGCATATAATCTTCCGCTGTCGCGAAATATAGTTCCCTCTCCATGAGGGAGAGGGTCAGGGTGAGGGGGATCGTCGGGTAATTACCAGCTATACCCCTCATCCGGCCTTCGGCCACCTTCTCCCTCAGGGAGAAGGGTCCAGCGGAAGATTCGTTCTAATCAGGAGATATTATGCACAAGGCAACCGATCAGGACTTCCTGCGCCAGCCCTGAGAGCGAATAACCAGATAATTATTTTAGTTAAACGGGATTTTTCAAGCCGCCAGGTCAGGATTTACAGCTGCAACTTTTTGATTTCACGCTATTCTTTATGCTCAAGCATGTTTTCAGGAGTGGACCTGATGGTCGAAAAACTGGCGAAAAATTCCCCAATGCCCGACCTGGTTGCTACCAGGAAGCTCTATGCGACGCTGCGTCCGGCGCTGGAAGAACAGCTGCATTCGGTTTACCATCAACTGCGCCACCTGTTGGAAGAGCGCGGCCATACCCCGACCATCAAATCCCGGGTCAAGGGGTTTGACAACTATTTCAACAAGCTGAGCAAGCTGCACAAACAGGAACCGGAGAAAGCGGTGCTGATCAGCGATCTGCTCGGATTGCGGGTGGTCTGCCCCTTTCTGGAGGATCTGGAGTGGATCGAAAAGCTGATTGCCAAGCATTTTGATGTGATTGAACTGGAGCGCAAAGGCGATCGGCACTCTTTCCGCGAGTTCGGCTACGACTCGGTGCATCTGCTGGTTCTGCTCGACCCGCCGGCTGATGGCAAAAGCTTGCCGCATACCAATCATCTCTGTGAAATCCAGCTGCGCACCATACTGCAGGATGCCTGGGCCGAAGTGGAACACGAACTGGTTTACAAGTCGGACCTGAGCTTTCCCAACGATTCGATCAGGCGCAAACTGGCCTCGCTCAATGCTTCACTGGCGCTCTCCGACCTGATTTTTCAGGAGATTCGTGACTATCAACGGGAGCTCCGTTCCCGAGGGCTGCGCCGCCGGCAGAGTGTCGAACAAATGCTGGTGGAGGCGGCTTCGATCGAGATCGCTCCACAGGTGGATGGCAGTCTTGACATGGACGATGTGGCGCTGGAAGAAAGTTTGCTGCAGAATTCGTCACGTGGATTAGAAAAGTCGATGTTCAAGGCGCTGGAGGCACACAGCAACAAGAACTTTCCGCTGGCAATTAAGTTTTACGGCCGAATTCTGCATATGAAGCTGGAACCATCGTTGCGCTCGCTGGTCTACAATCACCGCGGCATGGCCCACTTCGCCATGGCTGAATACCAACGAGCGGTCGATGATTTCTCCCGCGCCGTCCACTATAACAGCGACAACTCCCGGGCCTGGAGTAACCGCGGGCTGGTCTTCCGGATGCAGGAGAAATACGATCAATCGCTGGAGGACTACAATCACGCGATCGAGATTTCCGCCACCCAGCTCGACGGCTTCTGGGGGCGGGCGCAGACCTGCTTTGAGATGAAGCTGTTCAGCCGGGCGCTCAGCGACTGTCAGAAGGTCCTCAGTTTGCAGGCCGATTTTACCCCCGCTCAGGAGCTGGAAAAGACCATCCGCAGGCAGGTGTTCTGAAAAGGTCCGCCGCCGAGACAACCGCAGGAGTGCCCCATGGCTGAGCAGCAATTCGAATTCGTCCAGCTCTATCAGCAGTATCGCCCGAAAATTCTTGCCTACCTGACCCGTCTCGCCGGTCCCGACGCAGCCGAGGAGCTCTGCCAGGATGCCTTTCTCAAGGTGGAACAGGGGCTTGGGTCCTTTCGTGGTGAGTCGCAGCTTTCCACCTGGATCTATCGGATTGCCACCAACTGTTTCCGTGATCAGCTGCGCTGCGCGAAGGAAAAACAGCGGCAGCGCGAGTCAGTCCCTCTGGCAGATCAATCCCCTCAGCTGGTTGAACAGAATGTCTGGACCCGGGAACCGGCCCCCAAGATCGATCAGCAGGTGATCCGGGCGGAGATGAACGATTGCATCCGCGGCTATATCGATCGGTTGCCGGAGGATTATCGTGCCGCTCTGCTGCTCAGTGATGTCGAAGGCTTCAAGAATCGCGAAATTGCCGAAATCCTGCAGATCAGCCTGGAAAACGTCAAAATCCGCCTGCACCGGGCGCGGCGGATGCTGAAAGAGAGTCTGCAGAGTCACTGCAGTTTCTATCTGGACGAGCGTAGCGAGCTGGCCTGTGACCGCAAACAGGCTGATTCAGCAGACTGAGTACCCAGCTACTTTTCGCTTCCCCGAAAAATTGACTGTATCCTTTTGTCACTGCCTTTCGTCTATAGGAATAGAAGGGAGGTGATGAGCATGACATTTGCGGAATTCGCAAGCCGGCGGCAGACTGACCAGCCTTGGACAGAGACAAATAAAGGAGAAGGGCGATGACCAAGACCAAACAACAAACCGAACATTTCGAGAAATGCTGTGCTGGATTCGATCCATCAACCTGCTGCGAGCAGATGAGTAAAATGATGCAGCAATTCTGCGGCACTGAGAAAGACGGTTTTGACTGCATGGCGATGATGCAGAAAATGGGGGTTGGGCCATCCGATGACAAAGAACAGACTGAGTGAATGAAAGTTCCTTAGAGGAAAAAATAAGCTGCAGTCGACCCTACATGGGGCTGGAAATATCCGTAGGGGCGACTCGCTGAGTCGCCCGGATCTACTCTTGCCTCCGAACCCGGGCGACCCACCGGGTCGCCCCTACCTAACACTATCCCTCGCGATGTACCGCCAGTGGCCCCCAGGACTGATCGACCGGCATCACCTCGATGGCGTTGATGTTGACATGCGGCGGCTGGGTGGCTACCCAGTAGACGATGTCGGCGATATCATCCGGTCGTAGCGGTGCTGCTCCCTGGTAAACCTTGGCGGCTTTTTCGTCGTTTCCCTTGAAGCGCACGTTGGAAAACTCGCTCTCGGCCATTCCTGGCGCCAGGTTGGTGACCCGTACCTGTTTGCCGAGCAGATCGGCGCGCAGGTTGCGGCTGAACTGCTGGACAAACGCCTTGGTGCTGCCGTAGACGTTGCCGCCGGGATACGGCCAGCTGCCGGCGGTGGAACCGATGTTAACGATATGGCCGCGGTTGCGCGCGACCATCTTCGGCAGAATGGCTCGCGAGCAGTACATCAAGCCTTTGATGTTGGTATCGACCATCGTCTCCCAGTCGTCGATGTTAACCTCCCAGGCCGGTTCCAACCCCAGCGCCAGCCCGGCGTTATTCAGTAGCAGATCAATATCTTCCAGCGTTCCAAGCTTAGCGAATACCTGCTGCCGATCCCGCACATCGAGGGGGATGCTCTGCCGGACTGCCGAGCCCAGCTCAGCCTGGAGCTTTTCCAGTCGCTCGGTGCGTCGGCCGGTAAGGATCAGTTGCCAGCCCTCGGCGGCAAAGCGTCGTGCACAGGCGGCACCGAAGCCGGAGGTGGCGCCAGTGATCAGGATGGTTTTTGCCATAGGGTCACTCCTCTTCGCAAACAAAATTCATAGTGCTCAAGCATAGCAGTTTTCAGGGGCTTTGCTCGCTCGCCGGCCTGATCATCCAGGGCGATGATTTCTGTTTTGGTTCCACCCAGATTGATACCGATACGCATAATTTGCATCACCAGATAAATGTTAAGTTTGCTGCAGGATAAGAGATTTTAGCGCTAAATACCAGCAGCGGGGTATCGATTAATGAGCTTGCCTGGGGGAGAGAAAGGAAGTGATATTGACTGGTTGAAATGAACAGTAGGTATTCGTAGAATCATTAGTGATTATTTGCTTTTGTTACCGGCTCGGTAATTTTTTAAAGTACACTATACTTCTAAGCCGCTGATTTAATATAGATATTCTTGACAGGAGCCAATCACCTACTATAAGTATTAGCTTGTTTTCATTTTGTTCCGTTTCTGATACCACCCCATCAAATGTAGCGGCTCGGGGGGAGTTCGTTAACTGTAGTATTAACCAATCTGGAGAGTCTCATGAGTTGGAACGGGTTACGTATCGCCACCAAGCTGGCAATCGGTTTTGGCACTATCCTGTTATTGCTGGTCATCAGTAATCTGGTCGGTTTCAACGGATTGAAAACCGTTGGTCGCGCTTTAACGGTGGTGGCGGAGGAGGAAGCACCGATCGTTGAGATGGCCAATGAGATGAAAATCTCCCTCTGGCAGGCGCGTAACACCCTCGAAGAATTCAAGGGAGCCACCTCGGTGATTGCTCAAAGCGACGCCGGCGTTCTTGATGACCTGGCGGCCGGCTACCAGGCCACTTTGGATGATTTCGATAAGTATACCGGCGCCATCCTCAAAGGGGCTGACCTGGATGGCGACATTGTTATTGCTACTGACAACGATAACCTGCGCAGCTTGGTTGAGCAGGCCGACAAAATCCACGATGCCAAATTCCAGGCCGCCGCTGGTGCGATGATGGAAAGTGGCCGACAGATGATTGTATTGCGTCAGCAGACCGATGAACAGATGGAAGGGATGGAAGAGGCCTTCGACACGCTGATCGGAAAGCTAGATGTCGTCGAAACGGATGCCAAAGAGATCGTCGAGTCGAAAAAAAACAACGCCTGGACTACCGAACAGTTTGTCTCTCTGATCAATGAAGATGTTCCGGTGATCGATGCCGCCATGGAGCTGATGGCTCTGGTGCGCGACGGTCGGATCATTATCGAAGAGGCCTACCAGGCGGATGAGCAGGCAACACTGGCGACTTTGAAGGGAGAGTTTGCAGATATTGCCGGTGAATTTTCCGCCACGGTATCGGCCCTGCTCAACGGTGGCACCATCGACGGCACCAAAATTCCGCCGGTCAAAGACAGTGGCCTTAAGGGCGCTCTGCTGGATTCCAACGGGCTATTCCCCAACTTCAGCCAGCAATCCCTCGGTCTGATCGACTCGCAAGGCCAGTTGATCGCCGGGATGGAGCGAATGGAGCAGGACATGGAAGCCCTCGATGCTGCCGGGGATGAAGCGAACCGGTTGCTTGGTCAGGTGGAAGAACTCTCCGGTGCCGAAATGACCGCCGCCAAGTTGGCCGGGCGTGATTCGAGCGAAAAGGCACTTTCTGTACAGCTGACGGTCGCCATCATCTCGCTGTTGATCGGCATCCTCTTCGGTGTGGTCATTACCCGTGGTATCACCAAGCCTCTGCACCGTGCTTTTGACGCCATGGAGAAATACAGCAAGGGCGATACCAGCGACCGTAACGTGCAGATGGGGCAGCATGTGAACTGTTCCGCTGAGAATAACTGCGGCCAGGATCAGTGTCCCAGTTTCGGTAAGGAAGGCTTCTGTTGGGTGGAAACCGGGACCTTCGGCCCGAATCCGGTTTGTATCAAAATCAGCAATGGGACCTTCAAGGATTGTCGCGACTGCAGGACATACAACGCCCGCAACGAGGTTGATGAGCTCGGCTCGGTGATGGTCGGTCTGGCAAAAACCCTGGAGCAGCGTGCGATTCTCGCGCGAGCGATTGCCAATGGTGACCTGACTCAGGAGGTCACACTGTCATCTGCGGGAGATCAGTTAGGGTTGGCCCTGAGTGAGATGGTCGAAGGCTTGCGTGAAATAGTCGGCAGTGTCCAGATCGCCGGTGAACAGATCGCCTCCGGTGCCTCGCAGGTCTCCGATGCCAGCCAGTCCCTCTCGCAGGGGGCAACTGAATCGGCCAGCTCGCTTGAAGAGGTCAGCGCCTCGATGAACGAAATGTCCTCGCAGGTGCGCCAGAGCGCCGAAAACGCCAACCAGGCAAACCTGCTCTCTGCCGACTCAAAGAAAGCTGCCGAAGAAGGCAACCAGCACATGGAGGAGATGGTCAAGTCGATGACCGAGATCAATGCTGCCGGACAGAATATCAGCAAAATCATCAAAGTGATCGACGAAATCGCCTTCCAGACCAATCTGCTGGCCCTCAACGCCGCAGTCGAAGCGGCCCGGGCCGGCCAGCACGGCAAAGGGTTTGCCGTGGTTGCCGAAGAGGTCCGCAACTTGGCGGCTCGTAGCGCCAAAGCGGCTGAAGAGACGGCAGAGCTGATCGAAGGCTCGGTGACCCTGACCGACCGTGGTGCACAGATCGCTGAACAGACCGCCAGTGCCTTGGGTGGAATTACCGAGGGGGTCAATAAGGTCTCGGTACTTCTCGCAGAGATTGCTACCGCGGCCAACGAACAGGCTGAGGGGATCGCTCAGGTGTCGCAAGGCTTGACGCAGATCGATTCGGTCACCCAGCAGAATACCGCCAACGCCGAAGAGAGCGCCGCGGCCGCAGAGGAGCTCTCTGGTCAGGCCCATCAGATGCAGCAGATGCTCGGTCGCTTTGTCCTCAATCAGAACGCTCAGCATCCAGCGCCGCCAGCTCTTGCCGCACCACCAACAAACGATGGTTGGGCTGGCTTAAGCGGTTAGAATTGCCAGACAGCCCTTTTTGCATGGCGCCGCTGGGGCTTTTCCCGCGGCGTTTTTTGTTGGCAGTGAGTCGATAATTGGGCAAGAATTGACACTATTGCCCAACTGGCCCCCTGGCAAAATGGCCTGAGCGGTTGTCAACCGCTTAGAATTATTCGAATCAATCGAATTTGTCAGGCTCGGAACAGTACTTGCGGATATCAGCTTGGATTGCTTACACCTGGCCAGGGGAGAGGAATATGGATCTATCCCGTCTATCGCTTCTGTTGCTGGCGGTACTGCTGTCTGCCTGTGCCGGTAAACCGCCAATCAATCCTGCACCTGCCGCGCCTGCGGTTATGCCCGGTCAGCCGCCGGTCCAGAACAGCAGCACTTCGAAAATTGGTCTGGCGGTCATCGACACTGCCCGTAACATGCTCGGCAGTCCTTATCGTTATGGCGGCATTAACCCGCGCGGCTTTGATTGCAGCGGGCTGGTCAGTTACGCCTACCGGCAGGCGGGCATTCAGGTGCCACGGACCTCGGCGGAGCAGTACCGCTATGCCCAGAAAGTGGCACTGGATAAACTGCAGCCGGGGGACCTGCTGTTTTTCCGCTTGAGCCCGCCGAAAGTCTCGCATGTTGGGATTTACGACCGCAACGGGCGCTTTATTCATGCCCCCGCTTCCGGCCAGTCGGTCAGTTACGCCCATCTCGATACCCCCTACTGGCGCAAGCATCTGATCGGCGCCGGTCGTTTCAGGTAAAAGGGGCATCCTAAAGGCCAAACCCGAAATGATTTCACCGCAGAGCGCGCAAAGGTTGCGGAGAAAGACAAAAAAATAGTTCGCCGGCAGTGTCAATTGACCGCCGGTTTTTTTTGACTTTCGGTCCAAACCGGAACTGGTAATATCTGTGATGTCCCTGTCCTGACCGGTCAGCTGTGCTATATTGATAACCTGTTTTTCCTAAGGAGAGTTTTAATGCGTCTGATTCTGTCCATCCTGATGATTTTGGGCCTCGCGCTGATCGGCTCTGCCGGCGCCTTAGCGGCTGCTGAAAAAAGACCCTTGGTGGTCGCGTCGACCACCCAGATCGCCGATTTGGCGCGGCAGATCGCCGGTGACCGGCTTGACGTCCGCAGCATTCTCGCGCCGGGGGCTGATCCGCACACTTACCAGCCAACCCCGGACGATGTGCAGATCGTACTGCAGGCGGACCTCTGCCTGGAAAACGGCCTGCATCTGGAAGGGAAAAGCTGGATGGCGACCCTGGCCAAGGATGCCGGCAAGCCACTGGCCACCACCACCACCGGCATCAAGCCGTTGGAGATCGGTGCCAACGGCGAAACGGTGCCCGATCCGCATGCCTGGTTTTCACCGCGTAATGCTGCCGTTTACGTCAACAATACCCTTAAGGCGTTGGCGCAGCTCGATCCGGCGCACAAAGATGAGTACCGTGCCCGTGCTAAACTTTTGCTGCAGCAATTGCGGGTGCTCGATGCCTGGATCCGCGAGCAGGTCAGCCAGATCCCGCCGCAGCAGCGGATCCTGGTCACCACCCACGATGCCTTCAACTACTTCTGTCACGAGTACAAGTTCAACCCGAGTAATAACTATCTGAGCATCGCCCCGGTCGGTTGGTCGACCGGTGGTGAAGTCGGCGCCGGGATGACCCCGGAAAGACGGCGGCTGGTGATCGATTCGATCCGCAGCTCCGGCGCGCCGGCAATTTTTGTCGAAACCAGTATCAACCCCAAACTGATCCGCGAGATCGCCCGCGACACTGGCGTGAAAATCGGTGGTTCGCTCTATTCCGATTCGATGGGCGAGCGGGGCAGCGCCGGCGAAAGCTATGTCGGCATGATGCGGGAAAATGTGCTGTTAATCGTTGCCGCACTGAAACCTGAATAAGGAATTCTGGATATGCACTTGGCTCCACCAGGTATTACCAGAGTTTATAATTCTTTTTACCGCCCGCTCGCTTCACTCACTAGCCAGAAGTAGGCGCCTTGAGGCGAGAGTGCAGAGAACGCAGAGATAATCAGGCTTGTTTTGAATCTCTCCGCGACCTTTGCGACCTCTGCGGTGAAATCTTTTCGGGTTTGGCCATTTAAGTTGAGTAAAGTGGATATCCATATAAGGAATTATTGATGCGTTTTATCATCACTGCGCTGATCTGGCTGATCCTGATCGGTGGTTTAAGTTTCTATATCCAGCAGCGCGATAGCCGGATCATTCCCAAAGCCCAGGCGCAGATTGCCGTCGAGCTTGAATCGGCTGCCTTTGCCCTGGAGGTCACGCCAACCTTTGGTGCCGAGGCCGATCCCTTTGCCCTGCTTGATGAAGGCCAGCGCCCGGCGACCCTGCTGGTGCGTCTTGGGGGGCAGGAGATTTATCGCGGTGAGCAATCGCTGGCGCGTGGTGAAACCCTGCGGATAGAGCCGCTGCAAGGTTTGGTAGTCGGAAACAACGAACTCTTTTTCGAAGCCAGCCCAGCCTTTGAAGAATCCCACCTCAATCACGCCCTGCGGGTCCGCCTGTTGCGTGGTGGGGTGCAGCAGCTGGACCGCACCCTCTGGACCGAAGCGGGTGCCAAGGTCTCCGGGACTATCGATTTTTCCCTCGAAGACGCTGCGGAGGCTGACCATGACCACTAATTCTATCGCTGTCGAGGTGCGCAACCTGACCGTCAGCTACCATTCGAAACCGGCGCTGCTGGATGTTTCGGTGGCCATCGAACGCGACCAGCTGGTCGGGGTGATCGGTCCCAACGGGGCCGGCAAGTCTACCTTCATCAAGGCGATCCTCGGTTTCGTCAAGCCGGATGTCGGTCAGGTGCTGATCGCCGGTAAGGATGTGCAGAACGCCAAAGGACAGGTCGCCTATGTGCCGCAGCGCGGCGCCGTCGATTGGGATTTTCCGATCACCGTCAAAGAGGTCGCCCTGATGGGGCGTTATCAGCGCATCCCCTGGTACCGCAATCCGAATAAAAAGGACCGCGAGGCAGCGATGGAAGCGCTGTCGATGGTGCGTATGACCGATTTCGCCGATCGCCAGATCGGCCAGCTCTCCGGCGGCCAGCAGCAGCGGGTGTTCCTCGCCCGGGCGCTGGCCCAGGGGTCAGACATCCTGCTGCTTGACGAACCTTTCGCCGGAGTCGACGCGGCTACCGAGCGGGCGATCCTTGATGTCCTGGAGCGGGCGAAAAACGCCGGAAAGACCCTGGTGGTGGTGCATCACGATCTGGTCACTGCCGCCGAGTATTTCGACAAACTGATCCTGATCAAACAGCGCATGTACGCCTACGGCACGCCCAAGGCGGTGCTGCGCGAGGATCTGCTCAGCGAGGTCTACGAAGGCAAGCTGCGGATCTTTGCCGACGTGTTGAAGAAGGAGAGTGTCTGATGGAAACTCTCTTCAACGCGTTCCTTGCCCCGCTGGGAGAAACCTATTTTCAAAAAGCCTTGATCGGTGGCAGCATCGTCGCCATCGTCTCGGCGGTGGTTGGCTGCCTGGTGGTGCTGCGGCGGATGGCTTTTTTGGGCGATGCCCTCTCCCATGCGATGATTGCCGGGGTCGCCGGCGGCTACCTGGTGATGAAGATGCTGTTCGGCTACGAGGCCCACGCTCCGGGGATGCTGCTCGGCTCACTGCTGTCGGCGATCATCACCGTGGCGCTGATCGGTTTCGTCTCGCGGGTTTCGCGGGTTAAAGAAGATACCGCCATCGGCATCATGTACACCGGCGTCTTCGCCCTCGGCGTGGTGGTGGTCTCGATCTTTCGCCACTATATCCACATCGATCTGATGCATTTCATCATGGGTGATGTCCTCGGCGTGGCCGACGCCGACCTCTGGACCAGCGCCTTTGTCGCGGCAACGGTGCTGACCATCATTATCCTGTTCTTCCGCCACTTTCAGATCACCACCTTCGATCCGGTGATGGCCGCCTCGATCGGCCTGCCGGTGCTGCTGATCGACTATCTGCTGACCACCTGCGTTTCGCTGGTGGTGGTTTCCGCGGTCAGCATGGTCGGGGTGATCCTGGTGGTCGGGCTGCTGATCACTCCGGCAGCCACCGCCTACCTGCTCAGCGACCGCCTCGACCGGATGATGCTGCTCTCAGCCTTTTTCGGCTTTACCAGCGTGGTCGGCGGGCTCTACCTCTGCGTCTGGCTTGATTCCGCCGGCGGCGGCGCGATCATGCTGTTCTGCACCCTGCAGTTTCTGGTCGTGCTAATCTTCGCCCCGCGCTATGGTATGTTGGCCCGCTGGCTGCGGCTGCGGCGGATGGTCCCGCAACCGGTCATCGAGGATGTCCTGACCACCATTCTGCGCCACGGCCAGGCGACCCCGCTGACGGTGATCCGCAAGTATGTTGAGCACCGAAAGCGTTTGCTCAAAGCCCTGGGGCAGATGGTCAATGATGGTCTTTTGCAGCTGGTGGGAAGCAATTACGCTCTGACCGAAACTGGCGAAAAAGAGGCCCAACAGGTGTTGCGTGCCCACCGCCTCTGGGAAGCCTATCTCGAATCGATCGGCACGCCGCAGCAGGACTGGCATAGCACCGCCCATCATCTGGAGCATATTCGCGAAGATGGTACGGTGGAATATCTGAGCGAAGTGCTCGGCAAGCCGCAGCAGGATCCGCA
>CAMYNC010000102.1 GCA_947259685.1 uncultured Desulfuromonadales bacterium
TTGGGCCCGGGTAGCTGTTACCGGCTGTGGAGCCAAGGGACTCAAGGCAGCCTGCTGCCATTTACCCCGCCGGAAATTCGCAACGCCGATCTTGCGCCGTTGGCTCTGGAGCTGCTTAACTGGGGCATTTCTGAGCCTGGGCAACTCACCTGGCTCGATCCACCGGCGCCAACGGCCTGGAATGCAGCCCTTGAACTTCTCAAAACCCTTGGCGCACTGACCGAACAAAACCGGTTGACCAGCAAAGGGCAAGCGCTGGCGCAACTGCCAGCCCATCCTCGGCTCGGCAACCTGCTGCTGGCAGCTGAAGAAGCCGATTTGCTGCTGCTCGGTTGCGATCTGGTAGCTCTGCTTGGGGAACGCGATCCCTGGAACCAGCACAAACCGGCCCGCCAAACCAGTGATAGTGACCTGCTCGACCGCCTGGAAGAACTCTGGAAAAGAAGGCGGGATCATCGTTTGGCTGAGTTTTCCGGGATAGATCGCGCCAGTCGCTACTGGCAGAAACATTTTCGGCTCAAAGCTCCTCCCGCAGCCGCCGGAAAATATTCCGCCGACCAGATATCCAGTCTGCTGGTGGCGGCCTACCCTGACCGCATCGGCCGCGCTCGGCGCTCTGCGGGAAAGTCCTACCTGTTGAGCTCAGGACAGGGGGCCACACTTAGCGAGACTTCAGCCCTCAACCAGGCGGAATTTCTGATTGCTGTCGATCTCCGTAGCCGCCAGGGAACAACCGAAATTACCCAGGCGAGCAAGTTGCTCCCAACGTCTCTGCAGAAAATCTTCCCAAATCTTCACTGGCAGGCCCAATGTCACTGGGAATCCAGCGATGGCCGGGTGGTCGATTGCGAACAGCAACGGCTAGGCGCCCTGGTCCTGGCTCAGCGCCCGACCAAAGCAGCCGCCGAATTACGCACCGCAGCGGTGATTGCCGGAATTCGCCAGGAAGGCTTCCAACTGCTCAACCCTGGCCAAACAGCGATCAGCTTTCTCAACCGCGGCAACTTTCTGCATCGCAACCTGCCGGATGAAGACTGGCCAGACTGCAGTGAGCCGGCCCTGCTGGCGACCCTGGAGGGTTGGCTGCAGCCGTTTCTCGGCAAAGCGCGCAACCGTTCCGACTTGCAACGGCTTGATCTGCTGACTGCATTACGGAGCCGCTACGACTGGCAGCAACTGCAGCTGCTCGAGCAGCTTGCTCCAGAGCGGATCAGAGTAGCGAGTGGTTCGAATATCAGACTGGATTATACAGCAGATGGACCACCGGTACTGGCGGTCAAACTGCAAGAGATGTTCGGTCAAATAGAAACTCCGCGGATAGCCAAAGGCCGAATTGCGGTCGTCATCCATCTGCTTTCTCCGGCCGGCCGGCCGCTGCAGATTACCCAGGATTTACAGCATTTCTGGAGTGCAAGTTACCCTGAAGTGCAAAAAGAAATGAAGGGCCGCTACCCCAAGCACCCCTGGCCGGATAACCCACGAGAGGCAACGGCCACCGCTAAAACCAAACGCAAACTTGCCCACCAGGAGAAACATAGATGAGTCCCTATCAGAATCTGCTACTCAAAATCGAGAACCACATTGCCCTGCTGACCATCAACCGCCCGACGGCGCTCAACTCCCTGAACCCGGCCACCCTTGACGAACTGCTGCGAATGTTTGCCGACCTGGAGGAGGATCCGGCGGTCAAAGTCATCATCATCACCGGTGCCGGTGAAAAAGCGTTTGTCGCCGGGGGAGATATTGCAGTGATGCAGCCTTTGGATGCCATGTCGGCACGTGAGGTCGCCCTGAAGGCGCAGCGACTGTTCAACGCCATCGAATACTCCCGCAAGGTCAGTATCGCCGCGATCAACGGCTATGCCCTGGGCGGCGGTTGCGAACTGGCCATGGCCTGCGATATCCGGATTGCTGCAGCAGACGCGAAACTCGGCCAGCCGGAAGTCAATCTTGGCATTATCCCCGGCTGGTCTGGCACCCAGCGGCTGCCGCGATTGGTCGGCAAAGCCAAGGCCAAAGAGTTGATGTACACCGGGGACATGCTCGGTGCAGCCGCTGCGGAGCGGATCGGGTTGGTCAATCAGGTGGTCGAAAAGGCGGAGTTATTGCCAGCAGCCCGGCAGTTGGCAGAGAAGATCGCCAATAAATCCCAGGTGGCGGTGCGACTGATAAAAGAAGCCGTCGACAATGGCCTGGAAATGGAAATAAACAAGGCATTTGCCTACGAGGCAGACCTATTTGGACTCTGCTTTTCGACTGCGGATCAAAAGGAAGGGATGGCCGCGTTTCTGGAAAAACGCCAACCGGTCTGGCAAGACAAGTAATATTTGTTCCAAATTTCGTAGCGACGACCCAACGGGTTGCCCCTACGAATTGCTCTCGTGCCGCTTGCCTTGTGCGGCACGGGTTTCCTCAACGCAGGCGTAGGGAATTTGCATACCACGAAAGCCCTTGCCGACTTCAATATTCGACCCTGGATCACCGTGAAAATCGGAGCCGCCGGTAATAATCAACTGGTGCTTCCGGGCCAGCTTGATCAACCAGTCAGTGTCTTCCATGTTCGAGCCGTTATTGTAAACCTCGATGCCATCAAGCCCCAGGCCGACCAGTTCGGCGACCAATGGCTCAAGCTTGCTGCGATTGCGCGTGACGTAAGGCGGATGGGCCAGCACCGCGACCCCACCTGCACCATGAATTAGCTTGATGGCCTCGTCGACCGGAAAATAGCGTTTGGGAACGTTGCAGGGGGTCAGGTAGCGTTCAAAGGCTTCTTCGTTATGCGCCACATGGCCAGCTTCCCGCAGCGCCTGGGCGATATGCGGCCGGCCGAGGGTGCCTCCGGCCAGTTGCCGTACGTAATCAGGATCGATAGGGGCCTTGCCTTCTGCACTCAGTTTCTGGTTGATTCTTTCGATAATCTGCCGACTGCGGCCAGCACGAAATTCCTGGAAATCGGTCAGTTCGCGAATCAGGTAGGGGTCCTGATGGTCGATCAGATAGCCGAGCAGGTGCATATCGACAAAGTCATGCCACTGGGTCGATAATTCCACGGCGGAGAGGACTTCGACACCCAATTCTGCACCCTGCTGCCGGGCAGCATCAATGCCATCAACATTGTCATGATCAGCCAGCGCCATGGCGGCTAAGCCGGCGTCAGCCACCAGTTGCACAACCTCTTCCGGCGCATAGTAGCCGTCGGAACAGGTTGAATGCAGATGCAGGTCGACCAGTTTCTCATCGGTCATTTCATTTATTCTTTCTTTTGACGCGGAAACCCGCTTTTTCCCAACTGTTGAGAGGGTCAGTGGTGATTTGCTTTTTTACTGGTGCCGGTTTTTGCTGCGAAGAGTTGTTTCTCTCCAGCTCGCCACGGCGCATACTCAGGGAAATCCGCTTGCGCTGCATATCGACCGCCACCACCCGCACCTGAACCTGCTGGCCGACCTTCACTATATCATTAGGGTCCTTGACAAAGCGATCCGCCAGCTGGCTGACGTGCACCAACCCATCCTGGTGCACACCGATATCGACAAAGGCGCCAAAGGCGGCAACATTGGTCACCACGCCATTGAGGCTCATCCCTTCCTGCAGATCTTTCATCTCCATCACGTCTTCGCGAAAAGCGGTGGTGACAAAGCTCTCCCTGGGGTCACGGCCCGGCTTTTTCAATTCAGCGATGATATCCTGCAACGTCGGCAGCCCGACATCGGGAGCCAGGTAGCGCTGTAGGTCAATACCATCAAGCAGCTTGGGTTCAGCCAAAAGTTTATCCAGTGGCTGACCGGTGTCGGCGATCATCTGCTCTACCAGCGGGTAGCGCTCCGGGTGGACTGCGGTGTTATCGAGCGGCTGTGCGGCATTTCTGATCCGCAAGAACCCGGCGGCCTGTTGAAACGCTTTTTGTCCGAAGCGGGGCACTTCTAGCAGCTGTTCACGGCGGCTAAACGCGCCCTTTTCATCCCGGTAGCGAATAATCGCTTTCGCCAGCGACTCGCCGATTCCGGAAACAAAGCTAAGCAGTGCCCAGCTGGCGGTATTCAGATCGACCCCGACATAGTTGACGCAGGATTCAACCACCTCGTCGAGGGATTTTTTCAGCGCGCTCTGACTGACATCATGCTGATATTGTCCGACCCCGATGCTCTTCGGATCGACCTTGACCAACTCGGCCAGTGGATCCTGCAAGCGCCTGGCGATAGAAATCGCGCCACGCACGGTCAGATCCAGTTCGGGGAACTCTTCCCGGGCGATATCGGACGCCGAATAGATACTGGCCCCAGCCTCACTGATCATCACCACCGCCAGCTGCTTGTCGGCCGACTTCAAGGTCTGGCGGACAAATTGCTCCATTTCACGACCAGCGGTGCCGTTGCCGATAGCCACCATCTCAACTTGCTGTTGTTCAATCAAGCGAAGGAGTTCTCGTTGCGCGGCGTCAACCTTAGCGCTGCCACCGGCATGCGGATAGATGGTTGCATGTTCGAGAAAACAGCCGGTGGCATCCACGACCGCCAATTTGGAGCCGGTTCGCAACCCCGGGTCGACACCCAGCACCCGCTGACTTCCGACCGGAGCTGCCAGCAGCAGATTCCGCAGATTCTCGGCAAAGACGCGAATCGCCTCTTGATCGGCACTTTTTTTCGCCTGCAACCGCAGCTCAACTTCGATCGATGCTGCCAGCAAACGATGATATGCGTCCTCCAGCACCAGCTTCAGCCAGGGTTTGCAACCGCTTGCTGAGGGAATCAGTAGCTTTGCCAGGCGCGCCAGAATCTCTGCCTCTGGTGCAGCAATCGCTAAGCGCAGGACCTCTTCCTTTTCTCCCCGGCGCATCGCCAGCATCCGGTGCGAGGGAATCTGCTTCAACGCTTCTCGATAATCATAATACATCTCGTATTTGCTGACCGAACCCTCTTTGCCCCGCACCGGTTGCGAGCAGAACTCGCCCCGCTCCCAGGTCAGTTGCCGCACTATGGCGCGGGCATCGGCGCTATCGGCAAACTGTTCAGCAAGAATGTGCCCCGCGCCCTGTAAAGCGGCGGCAACGTCGGGAACATCCTGCTGTGGTGCCACAAACGGCGGTGCCAGCTGTTCAACCGACGTACCGTCAAGCGCCGCCAGCAGCTGCTCTGCTAGGGGTTCAAGGCCGCGCTCTCGGGCGATCATCGCCTTGGTGCGCCGCTTTGGCTTATAAGGCAGGTAAAGATCTTCCAGCTCGGTCTTCTGTCTAACAGTGAGAATTCTCTGCTGCAACTCAGCACTCAGCTTCCCCTGCTCGGCTATCGATTTAAGAATCGTCTGTCGACGCTCTTCCAGCTCCTTGAAATAGCTCAGCCGCTCCTGAAGTTGGCGGATCTGCACTTCGTCCAGCTCTCCGGTGACCTCTTTGCGGTAACGAGCGATAAACGGCACAGTTGCACCCTCTTCAAGCAGGGTCAGGGTTGGTTTGATCTGGCCAGGCTTAATACCGGTCTCTTCGATCAGGATCTCTAGAATATCCATGGTCTTCATATTTAATTACTGTCCTGAGTGGTGAATCGTTGTCAAGGCAGACACGAAAGGTCGTCCTATTGTGGCCATTTACTTGCTAAAAAGACGCCAATGTTAGCACGCCGGATTGCAATTTCATAGGAGGCTGTCGGAACATTCGGGCCGAAGCGGAAATTTGGATGGTGGAGACCAGACTTTAGTTCGGTTAAGAGCTCATAGCCATAGCGATGGGCCGAGAAGGCGCTGGAATCTGGTCCAAACAGTCGAATTTGCAGCCGGCTCAGGGATAGCCCGACAGTCTCCTCGCTCTGGATGCTTGACCATTGCCAGTTGAGCGTGTACACATGAGTCTGTCTATTAACCAGGAAATGTCCCATGCCACAACGCCTTGAAGTCGAAAATCTACGCAGCTATTTCTTCACCCGCTCCGGGCTGGTCAAAGCGGTCGATGATGTCTCTTTTTCCATCGACAGCGGCCAGACCCTGGCGCTGGTCGGGGAATCGGGCTGCGGCAAATCGATGACCGCCCTCTCGCTGCTGCGCCTGTTGCCAGAACCAGGCCGGATAGTTCAGGGCGAAATTCGTCTCGATGGCCGCGACCTGTTACGCCTGCCCGATCTGGAAATGCGGCGCATCCGCGGCAATCAGATTTCGATGATTTTTCAGGAACCGATGACCTCACTCAATCCGGTCCTGCGGATCGGCGAGCAGATCGCCGAAGTTTTACGCTTACACCGCGGCCTGAGCACGCAGGAAGCATTGAACGAAGCGGCGGAACTCCTCACCCTGGTCGGGATTTCCGACCCCAAGCGACGGTTGAATAATTATCCCCACCAACTCTCCGGTGGCCAACGGCAAAGGGTGATGATCGCTATTGCGCTGGCCTGCGATCCGCAGCTGTTGATTGCCGACGAACCGACCACCGCGCTGGATGTCACCATTCAGGCCCAGATCATGGACCTCCTGGCCAGCCTCAAGCAGGAACGGCAGATGGCCACGCTGCTGATCAGTCACGACCTTGGGGTTGTCGCCAGTAATGCCGATCGGGTGGCGGTCATGTATGCCGGCCAGATCGTCGAGCTGGCCGAGGTCAAACAACTGTTCGACAATCCGCTGCATCCCTACACCCAAGGCCTGCTGAAGTGCATTCCGCGGCTTGGCCGGAAAGAGGCGCTGCCGACCATTGCCGGACAGCTACCGAACCTGCGCGAGCATCATGACGGCTGTCTGTTTATCGACCGCTGCCCCGAGCCCTACGCCCCCTGTGGAAATCAACTGCCCAAACTTAAACAGCAGGAACCAGGCCACTGGGTCCGCTGCTGGAGGTATTAAATGACACCGCTGCTGGAAGTAAAAAACCTGCGCAAAAGCTTTCGGGTGTCGAGCTCACTCGGTCAAGCAGCGGGCAAACTGGTTGCGGTGGATGAGGTGTCCTTCTGCCTGCAAAAAGGTGAAACCCTCGGCCTGGTTGGCGAATCAGGCTGCGGTAAATCGACCACCGGAAAACTGATTATGCAATTGCAAAAGGCTGATCAGGGCCAGGTCCTCTACAACGACACTGACCTAACCAAGCTCAGTGTCGGAAAAATGCGCCCCTACCGCCGCCAATTGCAAATGATCTTTCAAGACCCTTTTTCCTCACTCAACCCGCGCATGACAGTCGGGGCAATCCTCAGTGAGCCGCTGATAATCCATAAACTGGCCAGCGGTAAGCAGATCCGTGAGCGGGTCATTCAACTGCTGGAAAAAGTCGGCCTGACTGCCGAACATGAGAACCGCTATCCGCATGAGTTCTCTGGTGGCCAACGCCAGCGGGTCGGCATCGCCCGTGCCCTGGCTGTGGAGCCGGAGTTGATCATCGCCGATGAACCGGTTTCCGCCCTCGACCTTTCGGTTCAGGCGCAGATCCTCAACCTGCTGCAGGACATCCAGCAGGAGCATAACCTCAGCTACCTGTTTATCGCTCACGATCTGGCGGTGATTGAACATGTCAGCGATCGGGTTGCGGTGATGTATTTGGGGCGGATTGTTGAGTTGACCAGTGCCGACCAGCTCTACCAGAATCCGCGCCACCCCTATACCGAAGCCCTACTCAACGCAGTGCCGATTCCCGACCCGGAGCAGGCGCGGCCCAGTCCGCTCAGCGGCGAAATTCCCTCACCAATCGACCCACCGAGCGGTTGCACCTTCCATCCTCGCTGCCCCTACGCAACCGAGCTCTGCCGCCAACAGCAGCCCCCCCTGGCCGAGATCGGCCAGCAGCACCTCACGGCCTGTCATCATCAGGACCAGGTCGGCCGTTATCTCGTATCCCGCGTCACCGCTTGACACACCTGTGCCAGCGATGGCACAATTCGGAATCTTTTCCATCAGCCCTTAAGGATTCCGCATGCCCCACAATGACAGCACCGGTCCGATCACCACGATCAGCAAAAGTTGCCGCAAGTGCTACGCCTGTGTGCGCAACTGCCCGACCAAAGCGATCGGCGTGTTTCAGGATTCTGCGGAAGTCATACACCATCGCTGCATCGGCTGCGGTAAATGTATTCAGGTCTGCTCTCAGCAAGCCAAGGTGATTGCCGATGCCATCAAAGAGACCGAAGAACGGCTGCGCAGCAAAAAACCGGTAGTTGCGGTCCTCGGCTGCTCGTTTCAAGCCTTTTTCTACGATATCGATCCAGCCCAGATGGTCACAGCCCTGAAGAAGCTCGGTTTTGATGAAGTCCTCGAAGGCGCCGCCGGAGTCGAACTTATGGCCCCGGAATATCGTGAACTGATCTCCCAGAAGTCGGACCATCCCCTGATCTCCAGCCACTGCCCGACCGTCGTTGACCTGATCGAGCGCCACTACCCGAAACTGCTAAAAAACCTGGTTCCCGTGGTCTCACCGATGGTCGCCATCGGCCGCTACATCAAAGCTCACCGCGGCGAAGATATTCAGGTGGTTTACATCAGCTCCTGCATTGGCGGGAAATTTGAAATCACCTCAGAATCGGTCAAAGGTGCTATCGACACGGTGCTAACTTACAGCGAGCTGAACCGGATGCTGAAGGAGCGGCAAATCGACCTGCATCGACTGGGGAAAACCCCCTTCTCTGGCCTGCCGACCAGCAGCGGACGGAGCTTTTCTATTGTCGGCGGCCCGTTTAATAATTTTGGCATCATCAATAACGGTCTCGACCCGAACTTTGTCTCAACCGTCGGTGAAGAAGCGACCATGGAAGTTATCCGCGACCTTTCCGCGGAACGGATCTCGCCTCACTATGTCGATGTGCGCTTCTGCAGTGGTGGCTGTATCGGTGGCCCCGGTCGCACCAATCGATTGACCTCTTTTTCCAAGCGAAACCTGATCATCGACTATCAGCAACGCGATCTCCCCTACCAGCCCTCAGCACATTATCTTACCGTCCCCAAAGGGCTGCAGCTGAAACGCAGCTTTTCCAATAAGCTCCACCAGCTGGAACGCCCCAGCGGCGATGCGATCAAGCGGATCCTGCTGGAGACCGAAAAGTTCTCCGAGCAGGATGAATTAAATTGTGCCAGCTGTGGCTACGCCAGCTGTCGTGAGCATGCGGTGGCAGTTTATCAACGTCTGGCGGATACGCGGATGTGCCTCCCCTACTCACTACGCCAGCTTGAGGAAGACCGCTCACGGTTGGAGCAGAAGTATGACCTGGCCCGCCGGGCGCTGGACCAGGAATATGACGGCACGGCGATCATCGGCAGCGACCAGCGCACTCAAGGTGTTCTGCATCTCATTCAGCAAGTCGGTCCGACCCCGACCTCGGTCCTGATCCGCGGCGAAAGCGGCACCGGCAAAGAACTCACCGCCCGCTCCATTCACGAAGCCAGCCAGCGAGCCGACAAGCCGCTGGTAACAGTTAACTGCACGACGCTCACCGACAGTCTGCTCGAATCGGAGCTCTTTGGCCATAAAAAAGGTGCCTTCACCGGTGCGGTTGCCAACAAGAAAGGGTTGTTCGAAGCGGCTGACGGCGGGACTATTTTTCTCGATGAGATCGGCGATATTACCCCCAAGCTGCAGGCGGAACTGCTACGCGTGCTCGACAGTGGCGAAATCAAACCGGTCGGCAGTAACAGCAACGTCATCGTAGATGTTCGAATTATCGCGGCAACCAATAAGCCCCTGGAAGAGGGGATCAGTAACGGCTGGTTCCGGGAAGATCTGTTCTACCGGATCAACGTCTTCACCATTACCCTGCCCCCTTTGCGCAGCCGGCTGAATTCTATTCCGCAACTGGTCGACCACTTCCTCAACCGGGCCGCCAGAAGGCTGAACAAAACCATTCATAAAATCGACCAGCCGGCCCTGCAGGCCCTGATGTGTTACCACTGGCCAGGCAATATCCGCGAACTGCAGAACATTATCGAACGTGCCGTGGTTCTCTCTCCCGATCAGATCATCCATCTGGAGCAGCTCCCGGTGATCTTCGGTGATCTACTACGCAAGCAACAAGCTGGCGGTACCCTGGAAATTAACGATGGACTTCGCCAGCAACGCAATCAGCTGGTCGGTAAGGTTGAGGCAGATCTCTTAATTCACTACCTGAAAGAAAGCCGGGGGAATGTTTCGGCTGCGGCCCGTCTGGCTGAAATCCCTCGCCGCACCTTTTACCGAATGCTCGAGCGCAATAAGATCCTTAGCCAGAGCTACCGTAGCGGATGATTTTTGTGCCAAACCCTGCACAGTCACCCGCAATCTGTGCCAGAGTTGACACGCAGCGATTTTGCCCAACCGTGTCGTGATTAGACACAATCGCCCTAAATCTGCACATTCTATGTGCCATCATTGACACATAGACATATCCTCAGCAAACAGCCGCCACCGTCGAAAAGGCGGCCCGCTGCGGCTTACCGCAAAAATCAAACTATTGGCATACCCTATGCATATATTCCTAAGCAATGTATAGGGATCCATACCGTTCCCGCCCGAACGGATCAGAAACATCCCTCTTACGCCGTCAAGGACCCTCTCTCCCCTTGACGGCGTTTTTTTTGGTATTTTTTGCGTTCGCCAAAGCGCGCTATTTACGGTAAAATATTCTCATTTAATTTTATGCCTCTTAGCTTGGCCAATCGATGACTCCGAAATCTCGAAAAAAATCTGACCGCCGCCTTGGCCTGAGCACTCTACAGGACATCAGCGCCCTCATTCTCAAGTCGCACGATCTGGATGAGACCCTTAGTAACATCGTTACCCTGGTCGCGGAGCGAGCCAATTCAGAAGTCTGCTCACTTTATCTACTGGAGGATGATGGCGACACTCTATTGCTGCGTGCCAGCCACGGTCTCGACCCGGCGGCAATCGGCAAAGTCAGCCTGAAGATCGGCGAGGGCCTCACCGGCCAGGTGGCCAAAGAACGTCGGGTGCTGGCGATTGAAGAACCACAGAATCATCCCCACTACCGCTACTTTGCAGAAACCGGTGAAGAGCAGCTCCACAGTTTTGTCGGCATTCCCCTCTTTGATCGCAGCGAACCGATCGGGGTTCTGGTTATTCAAACCCGCGACCGCCATCACTTTACCGATGAAGAAATCTCCACCTTAAATACCATCGCTTTTCAGGTCGCCTCGATCGTCGTCAATGCCCGACTGATCGACACCATCGACAATCAACAGATTTCCCTGCCACAGGGCGCTCTGCCCGGTACGGCGGCAGCGACTACTAACGGTGAAGATCAGGAAATGGCCGTACTGCGCGGCACGATTGCCTATCCTGGGGTGGTCTCCGGGACCGCCAACGTGATTGATCAGCAATATGGTTTCGCCGATGTCTTTGATGAAGAAAATGTCGATGTCGAAAAAGAAATCAACCGACTCGATGAGGCGCTACGAAAAACCCGCATTCAGACCCTTTACCTGGAAAAACGGGTCGCTGACCAGTTGACCCAGGAAGATGCCGCCATCTTCCACACCCACCTCATGATCCTTGAGGATCGCGGCTTTATCGAAAAACTTCACGACCATATTGAAGATGGCCACAGCGCTCCCTATGCCTTGAAAAAAGTCATCGCCGGCTATCTGGAGGCCTTCGCCAACATGGAGGATCCCTACCTGCGTGAGCGCGCGGCTGATATGGAAGATATCGGCCGTCGCCTGCTCACCAACCTGGTCGGTCAGGAGTCGCAGTCACTGCAGCTGCACCATGAAGGGATCCTGGTAGCCAAACGCCTGCTGCCATCAGACATGGCGATTCTCGACCATAAGATGGTTCGCGGCATGGTTATCGAATCGAACGAAGCCAATTCACATTCGGTGATCATGGCCAAAGCGCTGGGCATTCCAGCCTTGATCGGTGTCAAAGGTGCTTTGACAATGATCGAGCCGGACACCGAATTGATTCTCGATACCTATTCAGGCTGTGTCTATCTGAACCCCAGCGATTCGATTCTGGATGAATATTTCCGTCTCGAACACGACCGTCACGAGGAACAGGAGCGGCTCGACAAGCTGCGCGAGATCCCCGCGACCAGCGCTGACGGTGAACGGATCTGGCTGCGCGCCAATATCGGCCTGGTCAGCGACATCAACATCGCCCGGCGCAACGGCGCCGAAGGGGTCGGCCTGTACCGCACTGAATTCCCCTACATGGCCCGCAGTAGTTTTCCCAACCGCGAGGATCAATATCAGCTCTACAAACAGGTGGTCGAAGATTTCGCCGGACAGCCAGTGACCATCCGCACCCTGGATATCGGCGGCGACAAGGCCCTGCCTTATTTCACGCCACCCAAGGAGGATAACCCTTTTATGGGCTGGCGGTCGGTAAGGGTCAGCCTCGATAACCGGGAGATTTTCCAGACCCAGATTGAAGCAATCCTGATGGCGGCGGTCCACGGTCCGATCCGTCTACTGTTCCCAATGATCTCAAATATTGATGAGATCAGGGCCTGCAAGGTCGTGGTTCAGGATGCGCTACAGAACCTTAAACAACAGGGCATCCCCTGCGCTGAAGATGTCCCCCTCGGGGCGATGATCGAAGTCCCGGCGGCCGTTCGCCTGGCACCGCATCTAGCCTCTGAGGTCGACTTTTTTTCGTTGGGCAGTAACGACCTGATTCAATACCTGCTCGCGGCCGACCGTGGTAACCCGCTGGTACAACGCTATTACGACCCGCTGCATCCGGCGGTCCTGCTTTCTATCGATTCACTGACCAGGGTCGCCAGCGAGAAGCAGATCGACCTTTGTGTTTGTGGCGAGATGTCGACCGATCCAGTCTGTTTTCTGACTCTGGTCGGCCTGGGAATCCGGCAATTCTCCCTCTCGGCACCCTACATCCCGATGCTCAAGGATTTCATCAGCAAGGTCGACATCGCAACGGCGGAACAGGTTGCCAAGCGCGTCCTAGAGCTTCCCGATAGCCAAAGCATTCGCGCGTTACTCAATGAAACCATCGGCAGGCTCTAAACGGCCACACGGCCACACGGCCACACGGCCAGTTTGCTCCATGACATTTTTTTTACAACTCTTTTACTCCCTCATGACGACTCTCCTCGGGCAACATGCCTAACCACCTGTGCCCATCAATTTAAGGAGTTCGCCATGACAAAAAGCCTCTCTCTCTGCTGCCTGCTTGCCCTTGCCCTATTCTGCTCAACCGCCCTCGCCAGTCCCCTGGTCGACATCAAACTGGAACTTGACCGGAAGATTCTGCCAGCCGGCCAATCGCAAAAGGCGATCATCAAAGTCGCCTTGACCGTTCCCGAAATCCCTCAGGAGAGCGAGCGGCCGGCGGTCAATCTGGCCCTGGTGCTGGACCGTTCCGGGTCGATGTCCGGACAGAAGATTAGCAAAGCGCGCGAGGCAGCAATTGTGGCGCTGCGCCGGCTGAGCCCCAAAGATCTGTTCTCGCTGATCGCTTACGACCACCGAGTCGAAACCCTGGTGCCGGCTCAGTCGGCAGCTAACAGCGAATGGATCGAAACGCGCATCAACAATATCCGTGCCGGTGGCAACACCGCCCTGTTCAGCGCGGTTAACCAGGGCGCCGCCGAAGTGCGGCGCAATTTGCGCAGCCTAGCCATTCATCGCGTCATCCTGCTTTCTGACGGACTGGCCAACGTCGGCCCGAGCCATCCGGCCGACCTGGCACGCCTGGGCGCGGCCCTGGTCAAAGAGGGGATTTCCGTCACCACCATCGGTATCGGCACCGATTTCAATGAAGACTTGATGACCCAGCTGGCCGAACGCAGTGATGGCAACCATTATTTTGTCGAATCGAGCCGTGACCTGCCGAGGATTTTCGCTGCGGAACTGGGCGATGTCTTAAGCGTTGCCGCGCGCAATATCCTGATCGAAATCAACTGCCCTGATGGAGTGCGGCCAGTGCGTGTGATCGGTCGCGAGGGCAGCGTCTACAATAACAAGGTCGCAATTCAGCTGAACCAGCTTTATGGTGGCCAGGAAAAATATGCTTTAATTGAGGTGATGGTTGATCCGGGTGAAGCTGACCAGACCAGACAATTGGCCAGCGCCCAGATTTCTTACGATAACGCTTTGACCAACCGCAACGAAGCAGGTCAGGCCCAGGCCAGTGTCCGTTTCTCCCGGAAACCGCAGGAGATTCGTCGGTCGGCCAGCAAAACCGTGCAAAAGGCGGTGGTGCAAAATGAAATCGCCATCTCGCGAGACCGGGCGCTGGACCTTTACAATGCCGGCCGCAAGGATGAAGCCGTGCAAGAGCTGAAAAAAAGCAGCGCCGAACTGCAGCAACGCAGCAGCAGCCTCGGCTTTAGTGATCTGGCTGCCGAAGCGGAAGTCCTGGAAGAGGATGCGGTGGAATTTGCCGCCCCGGCCATGCCCAGCCCGAAGAAAAAAGAACTCCGCTCCGAAAGCTACAAAGTTCGCCAACAACAAAAAACCTATTGATGGGCCATCGGCCGGCACCCGGCCAGCGGTAGGAAAGAACAACGATGCTGAAAACCCGCACAATTTTGTTGGCCTGTTCGCTGCTCCTGGTCCCAACCCTGCTGTTGGGGCTGGGAGCATTTGAATTGCTTAGCCAGCAACAACAGACCCTGCTGAATCGCAGCCAGGCGACCGCCAGCGACCGGGCCTTGGCGATTGCCGGAAATATCGATCTCGCCATCGGTGAAGTCCAGGACGGCCTGTTGCTGACCCTTGGTCAGTTTCCGCAAGAGAATCTGGTTGAAGCTCTGGAGAATTGGAAACGCAACAACCCGCTGGTTCGCAACGTATTTATCTGGGACAGTTCGGCAGGCCTTATCCACCCCCAGCGGGCTCCCAGTGAAGAGGCCGCCGCCTTCACCCGGCGCTATCAAAGCCTGTTCAGCAACCAAAGCTCCTGGAGCACTCCCAAAGCCGACCAGCCCCCGCCACTACCGTCGACAGCGAACAACGACCTCTATACCTCCCGTCAGAAACTGCGCAGCCTGGCCACCGAAGCTCCAGCGACGATCGTCGCCGAAAGCTCAGCAGATTCGCTTGCTGCCGGCGAGTCAGGTTGGCGGCACTGGTTTGCCGATAACCGCTTACAGCTTCTCGGCTGGTATCAACCGGCCGGAAGCAGCCAGCGGATCGGCCTGGAGCTTGAAATGATGGCCCTGCTCGGCAGACTCTTAAACAATATTCCTGGCGATCCAGCTGAGGGGGAAAGTTACCAGTTACTTGATGGCAATGCTGAGATCTTTCACCAGACCGGTGCGGTTGACGACAGCAAGGCTCCCAGCGTTCATTTGGCCAGTGTCGGGCTGCAGTCCCTGCCCCACTGGCAAATCCGCATTATCAGCAATAAAAGCCAGACAGCAACAGGGCCCGCTGGATTTCTCCTGATCGCGGGCCTGCTGGTCGCCAGCTTTATGGTTTGCATCCTCGCAGGTGGCGGACTGCTGCTTTGGCAAGCCTGGCGGAATTCACGCGAAGCCCGACAAAAAACCGGTTTTGTCTCTAATGTGTCCCACGAACTAAAAACGCCCCTGACCACCATTCGCATGTACGCGGAAATGATCAGCGAACAAACCAACCTGGATGAGCGCACCGGCAACTACCTGCAGGTGATTGTCAAGGAGAGTCAGCGACTGACCCGGCTGGTAAATAACGTTCTCGACTTCAGCCGCCTCGAACAGGGGGAAAAAGCCTATCAGAAAATACCGCTCGACCTCCTCGACCTGCTTCAACAGCTGCTAAAACAGCAGCAGTTGCGGTTCAGCGAGGTGGGTATGCAGTTGCAACTGCAACTGCCGGAGTCTCCAGTGCTGATCTCCAGCGATCGAGACGCCCTGGAACAGATCATCCTTAATCTGCTCGACAATGCTATCAAGTATGCTGCTGAAGGCAAACAGCTGCAGATTCAACTCCAGTATTTAGATGCGAACTGGCAGTTAAGCTGCTGTGACCGCGGCCCGGGGATCGCCACAGACCAGCTGACGAAAGTGTTTGAAAAATTCCATCGCATCGATGACCGTCTGAACGCACCGCAACAAGGCACCGGGCTGGGCCTGAGCATAGCGCGCCAATTGGCCCTAGGTCTTGGAGGGGATTTGAGTTGCGAAAATCGCCAGACTGGCGGGGCCTGCTTTACCCTGACACTGCCTACTGGAGGGAGCGAATGAGCCAAAAACAGATACTGATTGCCGAAGACGATACCCATCTGCGCCAGGGATTGATCGACCTGCTCGACAGCGAAGGTTACCAGGTCAGCGCCGCGGCAGACGGTTCCGAAGCCCTGGAACTATATCGACAGCTGTCTCCAGACCTGCTGCTGCTCGATGTGATGATGCCAAAAATCAGTGGCTACGATATCTGCCGGGAGGTGCGCAAAAATGATCCGCGCGTGATGATTATCCTGCTGACTGCCAAAGGTGAAGAGATCGACAAAGTCATCGGGCTGGAACTGGGGGCAGATGACTACATCACCAAACCCTTTGGGCTGCATGAATTGCGCGCCAGAATCACCGCAGTGCTGCGCCGCAGCAGGACTCCGGAAAGCAGCATCGACGAGCTCCCAGACACCTTCTCAATCGGTAGCGCGAAGATTAACCGGAAGACTTTTCAGGTCGAATTAAACGGACAGCTATCCAGCCTGACGGCCCGCGAATTGAGTCTGCTTGAGCAGTTTCACCAACACCCCAACCAGGTCCTCTCCCGAGATCACCTGCTCAATGCCGCCTGGGGGATTGATTATAGCGGGACCACCCGCACTCTCGACCAGCACATTGCCCAACTGCGCAAAAAGATTGAAACGAACCCGGCCTCTCCACAGGCTATTGTGACCGTACACGGGGTCGGCTATAAATCACTGACCTCAGATTGAAAGCCCCATTGGCCACAGATAACTGAAAAATATTGACAATCCATATACCGCAGGCCGGTCAAATCCTGATTGAAGAAAATTTAATCACCTAAAAAGCCATTTTTCCCCTTGCATGGAAATTACCGCCATGTTATCAATGCCTTCAACTTAAGTTTGTGTAGATTAAAGCATTCAGACTGATCGAGAAAGACAGTTAAAACCAACCGCGCAGACCTTTAGGCCTGTGCGGTTTTTTTATTTAAAAAGTCTGGTAAACTTGGACAACAACATGGCTCAATCAAGGGCCCAAAAGGAGAAAAGCAATGGCAGAAGGTACAGTGAAGTGGTTCAACGACAGCAAGGGTTTTGGTTTCATCGAGCAGGACAACGGTCCTGACGTTATCAGCGGTGACGGATTCAAATCCCTGGCTGAAGGCGACCGCGTCAGCTTCGACGTGACCCAAGGTCAAAAAGGCCCACAGTCGGCTAACGTTGTTAAGCTGTAAAGCTTCACAAACAAGACTGAAAAAAGAGCGTCACGATTGATCGTGACGCTCTTTTTTATGGCCCCGCAGAAAAAAAAATGCCGGGCCACTGCTGGCCCGGCTGACAAATCACTGCATGTGAAAAAGAATTATTCGAAGACGACCAGCAGGTCGCCCTGCTCAACCTGATCCCCTTCACCAAAGACCAGATCCTTTATCACCCCAGCCTTCTTGGCCTTGATGTTCGTCTCCATTTTCATCGCTTCGGTGACCAGCAGCACATCCCCTTCTTTGACCTCGTCACCGGAATTAACCATCATTTTAAAAATTTTACCCGGCATCGGCGCACCGATTTCTTTGCCGTTATCAGGGTCGGCTTTGACATGGCTGGTCTCATCCGACTCAACCGAATCATCCCTGACAGTCGCCGAGCGCGGCTCACCATTCAGTTCAAAGTAGATATTGCGAGTGCCATCTTCACGCACCCTGCCGATGGCGCTGAGCTTGACGATCAGGGTTTTCCCCGCCTCGATATCGATGGTCACTTCATCACCGACATCCAGACCATAAAAGAAGACCGGGGTCGGCAGCACCGAAGTATCACTGTATTCCTGGCGGAAACGGTCGTACTCTTCATAGACCCCGGGATACAGGACGGCTGAGAGCACATCTTCATCGCGTACCTGGTGGCCAAGCTTCTTCTCCAACTCATCCTTCTTCAACACAAAGTCGACCGGCTCCAGCAGTTCGCCCGGGCGGCAGGTGAGTGGCTGCTCCCCTTTTAAGATAATCTTCTGCAGTTTTTCCGGAAAACCTCCGTACGGCTGGCCGATCATTCCCTTGAAGAAATCGATCACGCCCTGCGGATAGGCCAGATCATGACCACGCTCATAAACATCTTCCGGCTCCAGATTGTTCTGGATCATGAACATCGCCATGTCGCCAACGATCTTTGAGGACGGGGTCACCTTGACCAGATCACCGAACATGTCGTTGACCTTACGGTACATCTCTTTGCACTCTTCCCAACGATGACCGAGACCTAAACCCTCAACCTGCGGCTTATAATTAGAGTACTGCCCACCGGGGATTTCGTGGTGATAAACCTGGGCAGTGCCGCTCCGCAGCTCCGATTCAAACGGCGCGTAATAGGTCCGGCAGGTTTCCCAGTAGTTAGCGAGCTGCTGCAGACCTTGCATATCCAGTTTCGGATCCCAGATGGTCCCTTCCAACGTTGCCAGCAGAGCGTTCATGTTCGGCTGGGCAGTCAGGCCGGAGACCGAAGAAAGTGCCGCATCGACGACGTCGCAACCCGCCTGGGCAGCCATCATCAGCGTGGCGACACCGTTACTTGAAGTATCATGAGTATGCAGATGGATCGGCAGACCGGTTTCACTCTTCAGTGCCTTGACCAGCTTCTCTGCTGCAAACGGCTTTAGCAGTCCAGCCATGTCCTTAATCGCAAGGACATCTGCACCCATATTTTCGAGTTCCTTCGCCATGCCGACGTAGTACTCGAGAGGATACTTGTCACGTTTCGGATCAAGGATGTCACCTGTGTAGCAGATCGCCGCCTCGCAGATGGCGCCACTCTTCTTAACGGCATCCATCGCCACCTTCATACCAGTGGTCCAGTTCAGCGAGTCAAACACGCGGAATACATCAATCCCCTTCTCGGCTGCCTTGGCAACGAACTCCTGCACCACGTTGTCTGGATAGTTGGTGTAGCCAACCGCGTTGGAGCCGCGCAGCAGCATCTGGAAGAGGATATTAGGAATCTTCTCCCGCAGTCGCTCGAGACGATCCCAGGGATCCTCCCGCAAGAAGCGCATCGAGACATCATAGGTCGCACCGCCCCACATCTCCAACGACCAAAGACCACCGCCCAGGTGGGCAGTCGCCTCGGCGATACGATCAAGATCGTAGGTCCGGAAACGGGTTGCCATCAACGACTGGTGAGCATCGCGCATGGTGGTGTCGGTAACCATTAGCTGCTTATTCTTCCGGGTCCATTCAGCCAGCCCCTTAGCACCCTTTTCACGCAGAATGTCGCGGGTGCCACGCGGATGGGCTTGACCGTAAGGGATCTCTGGAACATCGGCTTCACGCAGATTCTTGTAATGCAGCTTCTTTTCCGGTGCGATACCGGGATAACCATTTACAGTGGTGTGACCGATGTAGTTGAGAATCTTGTTTGCACGGTCTTTTTTCACCCTCAGGTCGAAAACTTCCGGATGCTTTTCGAGAAACGAAGTATTGCAGTTACCCGCCACGAAAGTGGGATGGGTGATCACCTTTTCCAGGAAACCGATGTTTGTCTTAACTCCACGGATGCGGAATTCCTGCAGTGAGCGATGCATGGTTCGGCAAGCATCCTCGAAAGTCAGTCCCCAGGTGGAAATCTTGACCAACAGCGAATCGTAATGCGGGGTGATCAGCGCACCAGCGTATCCGGCTGCAGCATCCAGTCGGACGCCGAAACCAGCTGCGGTCCGGTAAGCTTTGATCGTACCGAAATCAGGTGCAAAATTGTTGGCCGGATCCTCGGTGGTAATTCGCGATTGGATAGCAAAGCCGCGCAACTCGATATCCTTTTGCGACTTGATACCGATCTCCGGATCGGAGAGCTTGTGCCCTTCGGCAATGCGGATCTGCGCTTGAACCAAATTGCGCATGGTCACCAGCTCGGTGACCGTGTGCTCAACCTGGATGCGCGGATTTACTTCTATAAAGTAGAAGTTTTCATCCTTGTCCATCAAGAATTCAACGGTCCCAGCGTTACGGTAATTAACCGCCTTGGCGATCTTCAACGCATAAGCACAAATCTCTTCCCGCTTTTTCTTCGTCAGGTAGAGCGAGGGAGCGATTTCGATAACTTTCTGGTGGCGACGCTGAATCGAGCAGTCCCGCTCATAGAAATGCACCAGATTGCCATGAGTATCCCCCAGAATCTGGACCTCGACGTGTTTGGGATTCTCGATGTATTTTTCCAGAAATACCGTGGCATCACCGAATGCAGCCATAGCTTCAGAGCCTGCGCTGCGGATCCCTTCAAGCAGCTCTTTCTGATTATTGACCACGCGCATCCCACGGCCACCCCCGCCGGAACTTGCTTTGACGATAATCGGATACCCGCAATCCTTGGCAAAAATCAGTGCTTCTTCGTCGGTCTGAATTGGATTTTTTGTCCCGGGAACGATTGGCACACCGGCCTCGATGGCCACCTGACGGCCGGAAATCTTATCACCGAGACTACGCTGGATTTCAGGGGTCGGGCCGATAAAAGTGATCCCTGCGCGCTCACAGGCCTCCGCAAATTCCGCATTTTCCGAAAGGAAACCGTAACCGGGATGAATCGCGTCGACATCTTTTTTCCGCGCCAGATCAATAATCTCATCAATCGCCAAGTAGGCATCAATCGGCCCTTTCCCCTTGCCAATCTGATAAGCCTCATCCGCCTTGTAGCGGTGTAGCGATAGGCGATCCTCTTCGGAATAAATCGCGACAGTTGAAATCCCCAGCTCGGTGCAAGCGCGGAAAATTCGTATTGCTATTTCTCCACGATTGGCCGCCATAATCTTTTTGAACTTTGTTACACCCATGGTCTCATCCTCTCAGAAAACGTTATATGACATACAGATTTGATATATTTTGAGATGGCTAAAAAATTTCACTGAAACTAAATTCTAACTGTAAAATCAAAAACTTAGAAAGATTGCATATCGACATAGGTACAAAAATCTGCTCCCGGTGTCAAGTTAGAATAGCGTTCTATTATTATCATATATGGCGGCAAAATCATCTCTAGAATTGACCAGGAGGAACAAATCGAAGTGAATCCAAATAATTACAGGTAAATTAAATGATACCATAAATGGTTTCTGGCTAATAAAAAAAATGGTCTTACCAGACTAGCGGGATGACTTTAAGCTTTGATATCGAGCCTGGAAATACTAGCAGAGCTTGCGGGACTAACCGAAGAAGGGAAATCAACAGCAGCCGAGGCTTGAGGAATAGAACCACCCTGAGGGTGGGAACCTTTAGAGCCCTGCTCTGCTTGTTCTGTATTCTCAACTTCTGGAGAGTTTTGCTTGGCGAGTTCGTTTCGAGCTTCAGCGGCCATGGCTTGCGCCTGCTGTGCAACTTTCATGTCCTGCGCTGAGGGTTCAGCCGGGGCCAAGGCTGCGGCACGAACCTTCTGGGCCTTTTGCAAGGTGGCCTCAGGGTCGCCTGAGACCGCTGAGACATCGATACTGACCTCACCATCTACAGCATAACTGCCACCATCCGGGCCACGTTTGAAGCTATAGCTAGGGGCACCGGCATATGCCCCACCAGCTGCGGCGTGGGCCGCTTCGTGAGTACGAACCTCTTGATCTCGAGCCTGCAGTTGGCGAATTTCTTCAGCTTCCTGAGTCAATTCTACAGAATCTCGTGGCTCGCCAGCTAACCCGGTGATGTGTTTCTCCGGCTCGGTCCGTACCTGGTGGTTTTTGATTTCTTCTTCCTTGCCTACGACAGATTCGGCTCGAGATAAAGGCGCCGAATCAAAGCCTGTTTGGCCTCTGGAAAAGACCGCGGAATAAGCTGCGGCGTGATGATTGATAGTTTCAAACACAGCAAACCTTTTTTACATAAAGGGAGTTCCTACTGATTCTATGAAATATCATAACTACAGCCACCATTCAAGCCGCCTAATGTTAAGTGCATAATGACCTGAATATATAACTCTTGTTTGAGCTTTCAAATTCATGCTAATCTACGTCAATGAAATGACGCTACGGTAGGGAGGAGGCTATATGCCACAAGCGCCGAAAATATTACTGATCGATGACGAGCTAGAGAGCTGCAAAGCCCTGTCGGTATTGCTGAGCCGTGCAGGTTACGGCGTAGAAAGCTGCCACTCTGGTGAGAAGGCCCTGGCGCTGTTGAATAAGCAGACCTTCGAGCTGATTATCAGTGATCTTTTTCTCCCTGGGGTCAGCGGAATCGATATTCTCAAACAGGTCAAAGAAGACCATCCCCAAACCTGCGTGATCCTGATCACTGGCAACGCCTCCGCCGAAACTGCAGTTGAAGCGATGAAAGAAGGCGCCTTCGACTACATCACCAAACCATTCAATTTTGAAAAACTAAAACTACAAGTGGCCAAAGCTCTGGAAAAAAGTCAGCTGGTCATCGAGAATCAATACCTACGTCAACAGCTGCGCGGTAAATACAAATTTGACAGAATTATTGGTAACAGCCAGTCAATGCGCCAAGTGTTCTCGCGCATGGGAAAAGTCACCAACACCGATTCCACAATCTTGATTCTTGGCGCTTCGGGAACCGGCAAAGAACTGGTCGCCAAGGCGATTCACTACAACAGTCCACGCAAAGACAAACCTTTCATCGCCATTAACTGCGGCGCTATCCCTGCCGACCTGCTGGAATCCGAACTCTTTGGTCATGTAAAAGGCGCCTTTACCAGCGCTGTAGCCGACAAACCCGGTAAATTTGAGGTCGCCAACGGCGGTACAATTTTCCTCGATGAAATCGCCAATATGCCTTTGCAGTTGCAGATGAAGCTGCTGCGGGTGCTGCAGGAGCATGAATTTGAACGGGTTGGTTCCAGTCGTAAAACCAAGCTGGATATCCGCTTGATTTCAGCCACCAACGCGGATCTCGAACAACAGGTCAAAGCTGGTAATTTTCGGGAAGATCTCTACTATCGACTAAATGTTATTCCCATTCTATTGCCATCCCTTAAAGACCGGCAGGGAGATATCCCGGTACTGGCGCGATATTTTCTGGAAAAAATCTGTAAAGAGATGCACCGACCGTTGATGAGTTTGGACCAGGAAGCCCTGGACGCGATTGAGGCCTACAGTTGGCCGGGGAACGTCCGCGAAATGGAGAATGTCATCGAACGTTCCATCGCCTTGACCGATGGCGACCTGATTCGTTGTCATGACCTGCCACCCGATATTGGCAAACGACAGACAGAAAATCTGCAGTTGGCTCCTCAAGTCAGCAGCGATGGTACCGACATGAACTCAGTGATTGCAGAGATTGAAAGGCAAATGATCCTGCAAGCTATGGAACTTGGAAAGGGTGTCAAAGCTCGCGCCGCCGACCTGCTCAACATCAACCGCACCACCCTGGTCGAAAAAATCAAGCGGTTAAGGATGGGAATTTAAACAGTCCGATTTCCGGGTTCAAGGTTCGAAGCTACAAAAATGAAGGCCGCTCCCAAATGGAAGCGGCCTTTTTTAGCTTGATCAATAAGGGCGAACATAAAGGCTCACTCCAGAGTGTTATTTGCGTAATTTTTCCTTCTTTTTACGCTCGTTGGCATCCAGATAACGCTTGCGCAAACGGATCGATTTCGGCGTCACCTCAACCAGTTCATCGCCATCAATATACTCCAGCGCCTGTTCCAGCGA
>CAMYNC010000103.1 GCA_947259685.1 uncultured Desulfuromonadales bacterium
GTGAAAATTGCGGAGTGATTACGGCCTAGTAGGGAGCTGGTCAGATCGATCAGGTGACGATTTTTGTCGTACCAGGGTCTGAAGCGGACTTTTTGGACGATCTGCTGTCGATCTGGTTCATAGTTATGAGACGGCCCTTGGTGACATAAAGCCACAGCAATATATTGCCGTTGTATTTAGTTGGTTTGGAGCCAAGAAAGAGGTGCGTGTCCCGCAGTGGACCTGCGCCTTTTTTGTTTCTATGCGTCATGCATGACGAGTTGCGGTTCTTTTTAGGTAGAATTCGCATCCCATGACGACTTAACCTCTATTCCTTTGCCATTTTTACTCGCATTTTGTGGCGAGATATGAGAGAATTAAGCCATATTTCGACATGGGTGACGATTATGACTATTGATGGCTTAATGACAGACAAAGCAGTTTTGGAAGAATTGGGGTACCGCTTAGCACGCCGCCGGATCGCGCAGGAGCTTACTCAGGAAGGCTTGGCGAACGAGGCCGGAATCTCTAAGCGGACCCTGGAAAGACTGGAGGCTGGCCAGCCCAGTCAGATTTTGACGGTTGTTCGGGTTTTGAGAGCCCTGAACATGCTGGACTTGCTTGAGGTGGCAATTCCCGAGGCGACCGCCCGCCCGATGGACTTGTTAAAGATGAAGGGCAAAGAGCGGCAGCGCGTTTTTTCAAAGAAAAAAAAGCAACTGGCCGATGACGATTGGACCTGGGGGGATGAATAATGGCAACAGTTGCAGAAGTTGTGTTGTGGGGGAGAACCATCGGGGCCGTAATGCTAGAGGAGGGCGCTGAGGCGGCTCTCTTTGAATATGACGCAGCGTTTACCCGTAGCGGGATTGAGGTCGCGCCCCTGGTGATGCCATTATCGCAACAAGTTTATTCTTTTCCCGCGTTACGCAAAGAGACCTTTCATGGATTACCCGGACTGTTGTCCGACTCCCTGCCTGATCGTTTTGGTAATGTTTTGATCGATGCATGGTTGGCCACACAGGGGCGACGGCCCGACTCCTTCAACGCCGTAGAGCGTCTCTGCTATACGGGAGCACGGGGGATGGGGGCCTTGGAATATGCCCCTGCAATTGGCCCTCGCACGCAGGAAGCAACTCACATCGAGATCATCCACCTGGTCGATCTTGCATCCGAAGTTTTAACTCACCGCAGCGATCTGGAGGCCTCGTTCGGCGATGACAACAACAAAGAAGAGGCTTTGCGGGACATTTTACGGGTCGGGACTTCGGCTGGCGGCGCGCGCGCCAAGGCGGTTATTGCTTGGAATCCAGAAACTGAAGAAGTGCGCTCTGGGCAAGTAAAAGTCGATCCAGGGTTTGAGCATTGGCTGCTTAAATTTGATGGCGTCTCCGGCAACAAAGATAAGGAGTTGGAAGATCCCAAGGGATATGGCGTTATCGAATACGCGTACTACAAGATGGCAGAAGATGCAGGCATCAAGATGAGCGAGTGTCGCCTGCTGGAAGAGAGCGGCCGACGCCATTTCATGACGCGACGGTTTGATCGCCTGGACGATGGCAGTAAGGTTCACATGCAGTCACTGGGGGGCATTGCTCACTTTGATTACAATTTGGCTGGGGCCTACTCTTATGAACAGGCGCTATTGGCAATTCGTCAGCTCGGATTGCCGATGGAGGCGATCGAGCAGCAGTTTCGAAGGATGGTCTTTAATATCGTAGCGCGCAATCAAGATGACCACGTTAAGAATATTGCGTTTTTGATGGACAAGTCCGGGCAGTGGTCGTTGTCTCCGGCCTTTGATGTCACCTACAGTTATCAGCCGGATGGCGACTGGACCTCTTCGCACCAGATGACGTTGAATCAAAAGCGCGACAACTTCACGCTGGACGATTTTAAGGTTTGCGCCGAGGCTGTTTCTATGAAGAGGGGGCGGGCCGAGACGATCTACAAAAAGGTGCTTGAGGTTGTGTCCCGCTGGCCCGAATATGCTGAAGAGGTGAACGTTGCCCCTGAATGGCGCGATGTGATCTCCCGCAACTTACGGTTGCCGAACAAGCTTACCGGCTAGTCATTATAATCGGCGGGGTTTTCTTAATTTTTGCCATATGTGCTTCCACACGTTAACCAAGCCCCTTGCCAAATAGAACTGGGGCTTTTTTGTTTCTTGGTCTTAAATGTCGTGACTTAACCCCTTCATGCCCAGATATTTGGAGCATAATTTGGTCCTTTCCTCTCGACGTAATTTCAGGCAGTTAGTGGTCCGTTTTCCGCATTCCACGTTGTGAAACAACTTGTGAGAAGATTTGGCTGGAATACTTCAGTGTTTTCAGCCAGGTAGAAATTTGATGGCGCTGGCCTAGCCAAAAATGGTTGGAGGGAGCTTAATCATAACCCGATTTCTTAGGCTTTCCCGATTATCCGTCGTTCAGATCCCCAAAGATATGAGATGAGAATTCCACAGGGGGTTGGTAGCATTCCCGATATTTGGGGTTCATAAGAGACTTGCCACCTTAGAAACTATATTTCGGTCAGTCCAACATATAGGGCAGTCTAAGTCTATTGTACGTACACCTCTACATACGTGCTGAAAACCAAGCCATCAGTTACAACTCCGTTTCTCCCTTGATTAGAACCCTTGCACAAAAGCCTCCAATGGCTATAGTTATAAGATTAGGCTGAGCCAATAATGAACCTTCCATCGTCATCTCCCTAACTTTCTAATTGGAGGTTCGTTACCTGCATGAGCTAGGGGGAAGTGATACAGGTTTTTCTCACCAACCACCAGGAGATCGTAAATGCCAAAGGTTCAATGGGATGAGGCGTACACTGTCCATGTACAAGGAATGGACGATCAGCACAAAAGATTGCTCGAAATCATTAATGACCTGCATGAAGCATTGATGGCTGAGGATAGGGACGATCTCGCCGATGCAAAGGAAAAGGCGATAAAGAGTCTCGAAGTGTATCTGATTGAGCATTTCAGCAAAGAAGAAGAGTACATGTTAAGCATCGGCTACCCCGGTCTTGATCAGCACCAAAAAGAGCATCAGAACTTTTTACAACGGGTGGAAAAGCACAAGGACGGTTTGCGATCTATCGATGGCTTGCTCCCCACTGAAGTCATGAAAATCCTGGTTACTTGGCTACACGATCACTTGCTGGGAGAGGATCAGAAGTACAGCCAATTCGCCATATCGAAATAGCACAGCCCGGGAGAGATTGATTATGAATTACCGAGCCAAAAAGGTGAGTATTCTGCAACACCTGTTCATTCTTGCTTTCGCGGTTGCAGGGATCTGGATTGCGGTCAAGGACTTCACCCTGACCAGGGAGGCGGCGGCGAAAGCTCCCACAGCTGGACTTGTGAGCCTGGGGAACAGTCAGGAACCGATCATTCCCATCCCTTTGAGTCTCGAGCTCGATCCACGCAAGATCGAATTGGGTGAGATGCTCTATCATGATAAGAGACTCTCTCACGATGATTCGATCTCTTGTGCCAGCTGCCACGATCTGAAAAAGGGCGGCACCGATCAAGTGAAATATTCCACGGGAATCAATGGGACGCTGGGCGGGATCAACTCTCCGACCACCTATAACAGCGGCTTCAGTTTCGTTCAGTTCTGGGACGGCCGAGCTGAAACGCTAGAAGCACAGGCCCATGGACCGGTACATAACCCCATCGAAATGGGCAGTAGCTGGGAAGAAACAATCCCGAAGCTGCAGCAACTTCCCTATTACCGTAGGGCCTTCGCCGAGCTTTATACCGATGGCATCACCGGGGTCAATATCGTCGATGCCATTGCGATCTACGAACGGGATCTAATTACCCCCAATTCCCGCTTTGATCAGCACTTAAGAGGGATTAAGCAGGCTTTGAGTAAAGAGGAAAAAGAAGGCTACCGGCTGTTCAAGGAGTTCGGTTGCGTCGGTTGCCACCAAGGGATCAACATCGGCGGCAACATGTATCAGACGCTGGGGGTGATGGACAATTACTTCGTTCATCGCGAAATCAACCAGGCTGACCTCGGGCGCTATAACGTCACCAAAAAGGATTGGAACCTCTATCAATTCAAGGTGCCGACCCTGCGCAATATCGAGGTGACCTTTCCCTACCTGCACGACGGATCAGCTGCAACCCTTGAAGACGTTCTCAAGGTCATGTGGAACAGCCAGCTCGGCAGAGAACTTAAGTCAGATGAGTCTCGGCTGATTGTCCAGTTTCTGAAAACCTTGACCGGGGAGTACAAGGGGGAAACGTTATGATCAGATCTTACCTTCGCAGCCTGGTACTCGGGATTGCAGTGCTGACCTTGATGGCCCTTTTTTACAGCCGGTCCCAGGTGGTCAGTGTCGAGGAACATGACCGCTATATTCATACATTAAGAACCCTCCAGTCTCTGGATGTCAGTTTCAACGAAAATATTCTTAAATCGAGACATGCCTACCTGACCAATTATGATGCTATAGTCGAGAATTTGCGCAAGTTGAAAACAACCAGTCAGGGACTGTTACAGCTACCCCAGTTCGTTGATCCACAGACCAGGGAGAAACTTCAGACCCATTTGTATGAATACCTCCGGTTGATCTCTGAAAAGGAAATGTTGAGCGATCGGTTTAAGTCAGAAAACGCTATTTTGCATAACTCTCTGAGCTTTTTCCCTATAGCGGCTTCCGAACTTGCCGACGGGGCCGATTCCCGCACCCCACAGGCTGCCGGCGAAATTCGGAATCTTCTGCGGTCGATTCTGACCTATAACCTCTATCCTTATGAGGAATCGCTGAAAAGGATCGAGCTGCAGGTCGTAGAGCTGAGAAACAACCAAGAGGACTATGCTAAATTTCTCAATCGGATCCAGCTAGAGCGCACCATCCGCCATGCCGAAACCATCCTTAAATACAAGGGCCAACTCGACTCGGTGACCCTCGAACTATTGAATCTGCCCTCGGAAGATACTCTGCAGGCAACCTATCAAGTTTATTACGCAAGCTACATTGAAAAGCAGGCCTCGGCGAACATTTATCGCCTGGCCCTCTATCTGCTTGCCATCGGACTACTGATTGTCATCGCCTACACCATCATCCGATTGCGTAATTCAACGGTGGCACTGAATATTGCCAATGAAACCCTGGAGCAAAAAGTTAAGGATCGTACCGAGGATTTGCGGCAGACCAATGAAGAGCTGACTGAGAAAAAGAATAAGTTGGACAAATACGTTGCAGAGTTGCATGAAGCGCACAAAGAGTTACAACGGGTTGCGGTGACCGATGAACTCACCGGTCTCTTTACAAGACGCTTCCTTTTCGAATGGATGGAGAAGCAGATGGCCAGTATCGTCCGTACTCCAGGAGATTTTGCCTGCCTGATGCTGGATATCGACTTCTTCAAAAGTATCAATGATACTTACGGGCATGGTGAGGGGGACCAGGTACTGAAAAAAGTCGCCGAGGTGACCAAACTGGCAGTTCGACAGTCTGATATTGTCGGCCGCTACGGCGGGGAAGAATTCCTGGTTTTGTTGCCGAATACCGACCAGGAACAGGCCAAGGTTGTGGCTGAAAAGATTCGCGCCGCCATCGAAGTGAACATCAAACAGCCGAAACAGGTTACCACAAGTATCGGGATAGGAAGCTGCGAATGTAGCCGGCCTTCCAGGGAAAGCCACAATGCCTCCGAGCTGATTTCCTCGCTCCTCGAGATTGCCGACCAAGCCCTCTACCGGGCCAAAGAGGGTGGTCGTAATCAGACCATTTCCGGCAAGAAGGTCCTCAAGTTGGACCAGGTTCATTTGGTAGCACAGTCTGTTGCTACGTCTGACAAATAACCATTCCATGCGCACGAAAGCCACAACCTCTTCGGATGGAACTTGCTTTGGCGAAGAAATGGTGTCTCATAGGTAGTAAATTTCGATAAGCTCCCCCCCTTGTTTCCTGAGCGTACGTTTTCGTACCGTTGGGCTTCAAGCCCCTTAAACGCTTTTTGGGAATTTTCGAGCTTCGTGCAGAACGCGTAAAATTTCAAGAGTATGATTTCTTACGCGGTAGGGGATGATGAAAGGAAGTTCGGGAACAATCAATTCACGGGTTCCTTCGACTCTTCCTGGACGGCCCATGGCGGGTGCCATTCCAAGCCGGTCCACAGCTTCCCGGATGCGTTTAGCGACATTTCTGGCTGCTGGTGGGTTGTCTTTGGCGATGTATTCTCTTATTTCCACCAGATCAACGAGGGCTTTGCTAAGCCAGCGGATCTTCATTTAGGAGGTTCCTGCTCATCTTCGGTTCCCCAGGAATCCAACCAGGCGGCGACTTTCTCATGATCGACAAACCCGGCGTCTGGCCGGTCCGCCTGCTTGACGGCCTTTTCAATTTCCTGGATCTGCCATTCGTTGGCTTCCAGGTATTCATCAATAGCTTTTCTGACCAAATGAGTTCTTGTCCGGGCCGTGGAGTTAGCCAGCTGATCCAGTTTTTCTTTGGTTTCATCGTCTATTCTGAGATTTAGCATGGTGCTCATAACTGCATCCTCCTTTTGCAATCATTGTAAATCAATGTAATACAGTTGTCTATTTTCTAAAGCTTAGCTATGAGCTTTCCCGAATTCTGCGGTAGCCCCTTAAAGAAAAAACGAAAACAGCCCAGTCAATGCAAAGGGGCGCTCTACACAATGCCTACTGGCTGGCTTCGACCACAACGCCGGTCGGAACCGGAAAAATCAGGTCATATCCCCAATTATAGACCAGGGTGTAGATCGGAACCATGACGATAAACGTCGCATCCAGGGCTAGGGCCTGCCAGAAGGTATAGTTCATCCACCGCATCACCGCCGGGATGGTTACGGCCATGAAACCGACCTCGAAGAGTGCCGCGTGAATCATCCTCAGCTGGAATCCTCTCGGATAGAGCGGCCTTCCCAGGCCGATTAAGGACATGTCGAAGGCTAGGTTGTAGGCATAGTTCCAGACCATGGCTAACAGGCTCAAGAGAACCCCGATCCCCCCGATCTTGGCGGCCGGTTCGTGCAGGAAGTACGAAAGCAAAGGGATACATATCGCTAGCAACAAAACTTCATAAATTATCGTGTGCCGTAAACGATCCCATGTTGATCTCATGTTTTTATCCTCCAATGATCATCTGTTCTTCACCAACTCTGTCTGCACAGCTATTTTATCTATTTATCGGATTGATAAAAGTTAGATACTATCTGTAATGCAGATAGGTCGTGATTTGTTTAAAACTGCCGGAGAATAAATCCTATGAGACTATCCCTCGATCACCTGGAAGCTTTCGTGGCAGCGGCCGAGACCGGCTCCTTTTCGGCCGCCGCTCGCAAGCTTGGTAAGGCGCAATCGGCTGTAAGCACCGCGGTGGCAAGCCTTGAGATCGATCTTGGCGTTCAACTTTTTGACCGTAGTGGCAAATACCCGGCCATAACCGGGGAAGGGGAGGTCCTGCTACGCGAGGCCCGGACCATCCTCGTCCGCTGCATCGATTTTCAGGACCGCGCTTGTGCATTTTCCGAAAACATAGACGCCCGAATTCGGATTGCGGTGGACGAGATTGTCCCGCATCACGCCTTTGTCGAAGTCCTGGAGCGGTTCGGTGAGGTTTTTCCGGAGACGCAACTGGAGGTCCTCTACGGTACGCTGATGGATATCCAGACCCTGGTCGAGGAAGACCGGGCGGACATGGGCCTGCTGATTCCCATCGACTTTCCGGATAAGACCGTTTCGGCTCGCCTGGTTGCCTACATGCCCTATTGTCCCGTGGCAGCACCTGAACACTCCCTTACCAGACTGATTGAGGTCACCCCGGCGGACCTTGAGTCCCACCGCGAACTCATCATCACGAGTCGGGGCGGAGAACGCATTCCCGACCCCGTCATCTTTGGCAGTCGAACCTGGATGATCGAGAGTAATTACGTCATCCGGGACCTAGTGCGAAAGGGTATGGGCTATGCGTTTTTGCCACGCCACCTGGTGGAAGAGGACATCGCGGCCGGACACTTGGTTCGCCTGCCGGTCACCATGGAACAGACGGCCCACCAGGTGCCGGTCTACCTGGTCTGGACTTTGTCCAAGCCACTTGGAAAAGCAGGCAAGTGGTTGCAGGAGGAATTGGCCAAAATTGAATGCGGTTAGGATGGAATGCATAGAGTGGAGGGAAAAGAAAAGCTATTTTGTCATTGATTGACACCGAATGGGTAATGGACCAACGGGCGCTTGCAGTCTTGTTTCTCACCATTTCCAGCATATAAAGCGCCCCAGCCTGTCAATTGAGCCGGGGCGTTTTAATATGTTGTCCGATAATGAGGGATCCTAGTTTGGCTAGGGATAAATAGCACACTCAATCCAGGCAGGGACCCCCTTAGATATTGTCATTTTTGGCCTTTCGCTAGTTAATTTTCGAGGCTTCATGCCGACCGATCTGGAGCTTTTTCCTTCCAAAAATCGGGAATTTCATTTTGAGAATTGGATATTGAGGACTTTTTCTTGATGAAATGGGGAGATATGAAAGGATATTTGAGAAGGATTTCGGCCTGTCAAATATCAGGATTTCACTTATGAGAGGGCAAAATCGGCCAATTTCCAGAGGGGGGTTCATATATGCAAAGATTTGAGACCAAGTGCATGTCGGTCGAAGCGGTTACTGGAAGGGGCCTCTTTAACCACGTAAAAAGCCCATGATTACCAGATCATGGGCTTTTCTTGAAATAGGGCATTTGTCAGACCGTTTTTACTGGAAGTGGCGATATTCAAGATATGCTCAGTCTGTCCAACCTTCTGACCTGTAATTCAATGTGGAGCAACTTTCGAGACGTTTACGATTGATTGGCGGATTTGGACTAAAAACACCCACGATCAATGTCCGACAAGTCTAGATATCTCGGAGGAGAAAATGATGGCCACCTGGTAACGGGTGGCCATTTCTTGTTTGTCGTGTAAACTTTTAAAGGATTACATTGTTTTTGTTCACAGGAGTCTATTGTTTGACGGAGTGTTTGCAATGCCATTGAGAATCGATGTTGAGTTGAAAGATGGAGCGGTCTGCCTGATGGGAAAGAAAGCCTTTCATGTATTTCTATCACTAGATAAAGTCGCCAAATTCAAGCGGTCGAATGGTTGGATTGTTGTTGGTGAGGGGCCGCAGAGAGACTTGGAAAAAGACAGCGATTATACTTTCTTTGCTGAACGCAGGGGATTCTTTTAAGGCTCGTGTACAGCAGGAAGACCTCAAACATTCATAACCACATAGAGCCGGTGGCCATTTTATTATAAGCCACCATCCGTAAGACAAAAACGGCCCGACCAGATACCAAATGGTTGGGCCGTCTCACATGTTGTGATTTAGGTGGAGGCTGCTGCCGAATTGAGCGCAGCCTCCGCTTGTCGGTCTTTCTGGGTCTGCTCGACAGATTTCTTGTCCAGCTTCGCCGCCAGCCTGCAAACCGTCGCCCTCGAAACATTGAGCTGGCGAGCAAAATCCTCTTTGCTGGGAATGTTTACGAAGCTAGAATCGATTTATCCGAGTAGAAAAGGTTCAGTCACGTGTGGTGAGAGGTAATCGATGGCGACGGGGAAAACAATTCTTGTGATATATCATTCCCAGGGCGGTACCATGGAGGAAATGGCCAAACGGTTTGCCGCTGGTGCCGCACGGGAGGAAAGTATAACCGTTAACCTGAAACCGGCTGGGGAAGCGACCCTTGCTGATCTGCTAGGGTGCAGCGCCATTGCTGTAGGCTCTCCGGAATATTTTGGTACCATGGCGGGTATGATCAAAGACTTTTTTGACCGTACATACGAAGAGGCAAAAGAGAAAACCGTTGGCCTGCCTTTTGTCGTCTTTGTCTGTGCAGGCAATGACGGACGAGGAGCTATTACGCAAATAGAGCGACTTGCCACAGGTTGCCGGTGGCAGAAAGTGCAGGAACACTTGCGGGTGGTTTCTCCCCCATCCGACGAGGGTTTTAAACGATTGGAGGAACTCGGACAGACCCTCGCCGCAGGAATTGATCTCGGCATCTTCTGACTTGCGACAAAAGTAAGCCCCGGCATGATCCGGGGCTTCGACATTTCTGCATCTCGAAAGTGGTATATTTACGAGTTGTGTGAGAGGAGAAAATGAAGCTACTGGAAGACATTGTCGTTTGCGATTCGATCGAAATCCACACGACACCTGAGAAGATTTTCGGGTTCTTCCTTCAGATTGTCGATGATGCAAGCTACCAAGCCTGGCATCCCGAGGACCATGTAGCCTTTCGCTGGATCAAAGGTGAGCCTTGGCAAGAGGGATCTGTTGCGTATGCCGAAGAGTACATCCACGGAAAGCTGCACAAGTTCAAGTTCTTCGTCAAGAAAGTCGTCTCGAATCGGGAGATCGAACTCGTGCCACTCTCCCGTTTTCTTCGAATCTACTTCCCCCGAAACACGCTCTTGATCGAGCCGCGTGACGGCTCATGTGTGTTCACTGCGACCGGCGTGCTTCGCGTGGGACGCTTGGCCAAGCTGCTGGCGAGAAACAAACTTGAGTATGGGCTTTCAAGTGTCAGGAAGCATATGAAGGAAGAGGGGGAGAACCTGAAGCGGATTCTCGAGAGCGGGGAATTACACAACCAAGCAGTCGAGGCGACATCCTGAAGGCCGCGCCTCACTGCAATCGTTATGCGAATGAAAGAAAAAAATGAATTTGGTATTTACAGCCAAAGAAGTTATATATTCTGAAGCCTTAGGTGGCGATATAGAACAAGTTTCCTTCAGAGAGGAACCTGAGCCAGAATTAGATTACAGTAAGAGAAATTGCCCACTCCCACCACCCATAAAGTCGAGAGCACCAAAATGTCTGGGGCAATATTTCAATTTCAAGCAGCCTTTTTTACGGGCATATCAAATTCAGCATCGTTGGTTGCGACTCTCATATCCGGATACCACTCTTCAAACTGATCCCGTAGTTCACCGTTGAGCTCTGCCGTTCTTGTCTGTAACAAATAGTGTGCCCCAGACATTTTGGTGCTCTCCAATAAAGTCAACGATGTCAATGGGTACGAAGTTTCTGGTACCCACACCTCAAATCCTTGTCCGGCTACTTATACGGTTTGGATTGCGCCTCTTCCATCAGGCGGCAGAAACTCTCCTTCTCCTCGAGGCTGCAGGTTCGGGTCACCGCCCAGCGCAGCAGGATCGGGGTGAGCAGGGTGGTGATAAAGGCCATCAGGATCAGCCCGGAAAACTGGGTCGGGGAGAGCAGCGGCTCGGCGATTTTGCCGGCGGCCAGCATCTCATCGCTCAGTTTGATCACCACCGTGGCCACCACCAGCTCCACCGCCCCCCGTCCGTTCATGCCGATGCCGATCACTGTCGCCTCTCGGCGGCTCAGCCCGCCGAGCCGGGCGCCGGCGGCGCAGCCGACGACTTTGCCGATAGTTGCGATCAGCGTCAGGGCGAGCCCGAAGAGCCAGAAGGGGAGAGTCCATTCGACGTGGATGTGAAAGGAAAGGGAGGCGAAGAAAATCGGCACCAGAAACCCGGAGCTCAGGCCGTAGAACCGGTCGCTGATGGCGTTGTAGACCTGTTCGTCCATCATCTCCTTGCGGACGAACTGGCCGGCCAGAAAGGCGCCGATCACAAGGTGAAGACCGGCGATTTCTGCAAGGCAGGCCATGGAGAGGGCGACCACCATGGCAAAGGTGAAGCCCTTGGCCTGGTAATCGTCGAGTTTGCGGGTCAGCACCGGCATGACGAAGTGGCCGAGGGTAATGGTGGCGCCGAAAAAGAGCACCACCTTGGCGATGATAAGCCCCACTGCCGCTGCCTCTATGGTGCCGCTACGGGCCAAGCCGAGAAGCACCGAAAGGGTGCAGAGCGAGAGGATGTCATCGACGATGGCCGCCCCCATGATGATATGGCCGACGTTGGTGTGCTGAATGCGTAAGGACTGCAGGATTACCGCCTGCACGGCAATGGCTGTGATCGAAAGCCCCATGCCGACGAAGAGGGACTGGTAGACGGTGCCCCCGAAAAGCAGGCACAGGCCGTAACCGAGGGCGAAGGGGAGGAAAAAACCGCCCACTGCCACCAGCAGCGACTCCCAGAAATGACCAAGGAGCTCCCAGGGATCCATTTCCATTCCGGCATAGAACATGGCAAATAAGATGCCTAGTTCGGCCAGAAACTCGAGGGAGGCGGAAGGTTCGATTAGACCGAGGACTGGTGGTCCGAGAATCAGGCCGGCAAGGATCTCTCCGAGCATAGCCGGCAGCTGAAACCGTTCAAAGGCCCTTCCGAAGACCCAGGCCACCCCGAGGATCAGCAGGATATCGATGATTAACGATTCGTTGAGCATGTCTCTGTTCCGAGAAAGGGCGGCTTCGGGCGTAACCCTCGGGTCAAAGACCCCACTCCAAACCCCTCTGCTCAACTATAGCACCCTTTTTCAAGGAGGCGCCGGGAGACGATTCAATTGACGGTGTTGGACCAATACGAGGGTCGGCAACGATTCGTGCGATAAGGCCCAATGACCACATAGCTGCGGAAACGGCCAACTTTTGACATAGCCATTATATATATGGTTGATCGCCTTCCTGAAGGCCCCTAACCTCTACTTTTTGTTGTGACATAAGTAAGCCCCGGTCATAGCCGGGGCTTTTATGTGTCAGAGCTATTTGTTTTTCGCGATAACCCAAATCCCATGAACGATGCCGGGAATATAGCCCAATATTGTCAAAATGATATTGATCCAAAAGTGTTTGCCGATCCCCACCTGCATGAATACCCCCAAGGGCGGGAGTAGGATTGTGATGATGATTTTAAGGATCTCCATAGTCACCTCTTTTCCGTTTTAGCATAATGACATTTAAGCATGATCTGCCACCAGATCAATAGGCACAACCAAGTTTCAAAAGTCGTAAATTTTTGCTGATTCTTTAGTGTATTTTTTCGTCCCGCCGGGCTTCAAGCCAATGGCCAGTCAATTATTCCGACAGGCCATTGCTGTTTTCCGGTC
>CAMYNC010000104.1 GCA_947259685.1 uncultured Desulfuromonadales bacterium
CGGCATAATCATCAGAAACATCGGAAGATATTTGAGTCGAATAAGCCTGAGATTGGTCAGACGGTTAATAAAATCTTTACTTAATTCCGGTTTTTTCGCCTTGATGATCATGCCCAGTGCAATAAGAAAGGGAGCCATCAATCCTGGCAACATCAACAACATATAGTATTCATGTTGTTGGTCCTGAAAGCTCAGAAACGCTCCACCAAACCACAGGACAAAAGTCACCAGAAATACGGTGGGAAAATAGACAAGAGGTTGGTACTTGTATTGAGTAATCATAAACGTCACCTTTTAAAGATATGTTGAAATTCGCCCGCCAAAGATAAGCGACGAACTTAAAATTTATAGCCGATACCAGACCCAGCGAGGAATATTGAGCTGTCGAAAAAACTGGCGTTGGAATCCGTTGTAACACTGGCCGCAATAAGAAATATCGACCAGTTTTCAAAGCCAAAAGGCTCAGCGAATGAAACCATCTCCGAAATCGTGTAGGTCGATTCCTGGCGCTTTTTATTGAATATGGGGTGGATTGCGTCGAACTGCGTTTCTTTAAATTCGAGACCGGTAGCAAACGTCAGTCTTCCGGCCTCCAGCAGGTGTTTAATCTCTGCACCATAAGCGCTGGCACTGTTGCTGGCGCCTTCCCGTTCGAGAATGATATGGCTGAGACTTGAGCTTAAAATTCCACCTGCGCCCAAATTCCAGTCATAACCAAGACTCAGAGATGTATCTGTACCGTCCCGCCTCAGGGCTGGTTCAATTTGGCCGATCAGATCATCTTCGACCTCAACATTCATCTGTTCGAAGGTGAGGTTCACACCGGTCCCCATAATTTGTTCCCAAGTCACCGCGAAGCCGAGTGATTCTTCGTCAGTTCTGTTGCGGTTTACACCCACTAGGTAGGGGTTTTGCCAGACCTCTTTTTTTTCATAGCGTGCACTGAGTGTAATATCTCCCGCACCCTCGATCTCATGGTTCAGGGATAAGTAAAGAGGACCTTCGGTACGGATTCCGACTCCGATAGTTGTCCCCTCTTTGAAGATGTATCCAAGATCTGCACTCAACAGAATCTGTGCTTCTGATTGTCTCTGACCACGACTACTCAGGTCGTCGCGACGCTCATTGTCATCCAGCACATCCAGCCCTGAGGGGTGGCCACTAATAATCCCGCCACCTATCTGAATATTTCCGTACAGGCCTCGATGACCTGAGTCCGTCTCAAAAGCAATGACTGGGGTTGAAAGAGAAATAAATGTGATAAACAGACTGGTGATTCCTAAAATGACTGATCGTTTCATGGTTGACCTCCCTTGTTGAAGTTGCCTGGAATTTACCTTTGAAGAGGAGGCCTGTCTGTTGTGAAACTGTTTTGGATTGTCTCGAATTGTTTCAAAAATGAGAGCGGGGACGAATAGGTAACAATTGGTTACAAAACGATGCAAAAAACCAACAGATAACTTTACTCTAGAGCATTAACCTGGTCATCACTGTTGCAAAGCTCCAGCGAAGCAAGTAAAGAGCTCGGTTTTTCAGACAGATGATGAATTAATTCGTATCTTTGATCAGATCGAAAAAACCAAAACCCACTGGATAAGATTTTATATAATTGAGATAGATGCTAACCTTCTGATAATTCAGGTATGCCGAAGGAGAGACCCATGGATGAGAAACAACGGATACTCCTGGTTGAAGACGATCAGCGCCTTGCCGAATTGATCCGCGACTATCTTCAACAGCAGGGATTTGAGGTATTGATTGAAGGGCGGGGCGACACGGCTCCCGGGCGCATCCTTAAGGAGAATCCGGATCTCCTGATCCTGGATCTGATGTTGCCCGGAAAAGATGGCCTTTCAGTCTGTCAACAGGTTCGTTCTGAGTACCCTGGACCGATCCTGATTCTGACGGCAAGGGAAGACGATATGGATCAGGTCGCCGGACTTGAACTGGGGGCCGATGATTATGTGAAAAAGCCGATTGAACCTCGCGTATTACTAGCGCGAATCCGCGCCTTATTTCGGCGCATGGAGAAAAACGTCAATCATCAATCTCCTCTCTCACCCACCCTACCTCAAAAGGACCTTCATTTCGGGAACTTGATGATCAGTTTTTCTTCTCGGCTGGCCTCTCTGAACGGCCATTCGGTGGATTTAACGACAACTGAATTCGATCTTCTCGCTCTGCTGGCAAGCCATGCTGGAACAATTCTTGATCGGGAACGGATTTTTTCCGAAATGCGTGGTATCGACTACGATGGTTTGGATCGTTCCATCGACATCGCTATCTCGCGGTTGCGCAAAAAACTGGAAGTTGACCCTACTGAGCCCACGCGGATCAAAACCATCTGGCGCCAGGGATACCTATTCGTTAAGGACGCTTGGTAAGCCCATGAAAAGAATCTTCCTCAGTTTTTACCTGTTTATTATCGTTGTCCTTTTGTTGACTATCTTCGCAGTAGTACCCCTTGTGGAAAATTTTGCCGCGACCCCTTTCAGGGCAGAGTTTAACAAGTATCATCGTGAATTGGTCAGGGGCCCCCTGTTTCTTATCAGGCAGGATCTTACCCGTCTTCCTCAGCAACGCTGGTCGGAACGCTTAGAACAGTTGCAACCTGAATTCGGTTATCCTCTAACTCTGGTAGAGATTCGTCTGGAAAACTTTCCTGCACAGGAACTTTCTCAGCTACAAAAGGACGAGATACTTGTTTCCGCCGACTACGATCAGTTCTGGCAACAGATTGGTCAAAGTGGCTATGCTCTCGCCATCGGGCCCTTCCCCTCGCCGGGAGTTGACAGCCTTCTGGATGTCTGGACCTGGGGGCTCTCTTTGGCTTTGCTCGGGATTGCAGCACTTTTATGGGCGCTGCCATTCTGGCGACAACTGAGCAGCATCAGCAGGACAGCTTTGGCTCTGGGCGAAGGACAGCTTGATGTCAGGGCCAGAATTTCAGGTAGTTCGGCGTTGTTGCCTCTAGCCAATACCTTTAATCAGATGGCTGAACGCATCCAGCACCTACTCACCGCGCAAAAAGAGCTCACCAATGCCGTTTCGCACGAATTGCGTACGCCGATCGCCCGACTACGTTTCGGCATGGAAATGGTCGAAAGTTCCCCCGGACAGCATGACAGGGGTCGCTATGTTGATGGAATTTACAAGGATCTTGATGAACTGGACGACCTGATCAGCGAGCTTCTGACCTATGCTAATTTTGATTGGAAAATCACCGAGTTGAAGATTCAAGAACAGACCGTTGTGCCTTGGTTGACTGAGGTCATACGTGAGCTGGAAAGAAAGATATCAGCTCACCTCCAACAAGAATTGCTTATTGATCATCAACTGGTCGCCTGCTTCGAGCCCAAGCATCTGGGACGGGCGGTCGGCAACCTCGTACAAAATGCTTCTCGCTATGGAAACGGCCTAGTCAAGGTGTGCCTTGAGCAACAAGGAATGGATATTCTGATTCACGTCGACGACGATGGTCCTGGCATTCCAGTTGCGGATAGGGAACGAATTTTCGAGCCTTTTGCACGTTTAGATTCTAGCCGAAGTCGTGAATCAGGGGGGTACGGACTGGGGTTGGCGATTGTAAAACGAGCTGTCGAGGCCCATCGAGGGAGTGTCACAATATCCTCTTCCACATTGGGTGGAAGTCGCTTTACGATTTGTTGGCCTACCAGAAGAATGGTTTAGTCAGGCACCCACTCCAGACCTCTAAGATAAGAGATTTAGCTTAGCACCTCCCAGGTAGGAAGAATTACTACAACTGAACTCGATTAGATAACTTGCTAAATAGGAACCTGACTTCCTGGTCGGCTGAAATTGTCTTAGAATTTATGTCATTAATATAATGGGGCAATCATCGGAAAAGAAAATTTCTTGTTTGTCCTGACTTATCAGACAGTGAACGCGGCTCCCTTTAGCCCGAAAACTCAGATTTGAGGGATTTGTCTTGGAAGTTGCTCCACATCGTTTTATGCGTCAGGAAGTTGGACAGGCCGAGCATTACTGAAAATCGCCACTTCCAGTAAAAGAGCCGCAAGATCAATAATCAATGCGGCTCTTCATGTTGGCCAAAAAGCTGGATTCCTCCGGAGGCTTGATCTCCTGTCTTTCCAGCAAATGTGACGTAAGAGCGTCGCATCCACTAATCGTAATGAGTCCACATTCGCTGCACTTTGACAGTTCTTATGTCTTCCAGCACCTAATAGACAAGCCGGTGCTGAATATTGATTCGTCGTCAATAGGCCCCCGCCAAGTCACCAACAAGTTTTTCATAAGGTGGTGGGGTCTGATATGGGTTTTAACCAATAATTCCAGGCAGCCTTTGGGCTTTCGGCTTCATGCCTGATGCGGCTAACCTTTTAGCATCCTTCTGGGCCTGCTTGGTGTAAACAGCCTTCCTGCTCACCAATCAAGCTCCTCGTCACAATGGTCGACGGGTGCTTGCATCCCTTCAATGATCGATTCTTTCATCCCAGGAAGTGAGTGGAGATAGAGCGTCTCTTGGACTGCCCTCCAGTCATCTTCTGAGATTAAGATGGCATTACCGCGCTTGCCCGTAATCTGTATCGACTCATGCGTCTCTGATACTTCATCGAGCAGCCGATAGAGACTCTTTCTTGCTTCGGTCGCTGTGATTGTTGGCATATCTGCCTCCTCTATTTTATACGTAATAGCGTACGTCCAATGAGGGCGCTAGTCAGCGATTAATCCTCCGAGGCCTTCAGGTGGAAACGTCCGATAAATGCAGCAAACCAAGAACCGCCCCCAATCTGGTAATCGAGGGCGGTTCGCGTGTTTAAAGCCGGAAGCGACTAACCGATCACTCCGGTTTCCAATCACAACTTCTATTTTTGACATTATGCAGTGTAACCCCGCAATCCGAATAGGTCTCAACTTGCGAAACTTTGAACGGGAGAAGACCCAAGCGAAAACCGAATCAGCTGTTCTGAGTATTAGCTGAGTAGGAGCACTTCTTTTTACGAATGCCCAAAAACGCACCACCGATATTTTCAGTGTTGATGCTGCATTAATTCTCCTGTTTGAGGTTAGAGTTTGACAGGAGGAGAAGGCTAGTCTATAGAAGCATAGCAGGCATGATAGACAGGTTTTTAAATAAATACTGAGAATAAGGGTGGTTTGTTGAGCCGTAAGAGTGATCCATGAAAAAATAAACTCCTATCAGCAAAGCAGCTTAGCATCCGTGCACCCGAAACAACATGGAAGCGCCAACGATGGCCAAGCTTCCATGGTAATTTACTTCAGATATCGACCACATCAGCTTCACTGACGGCTTGCAGGCTGGTCATAGTCAACCGGTTGCACCGAGTCGAAATCTGACTTTCAGACGCTGAGCGTTTTTGCCCTGCTTCTGCTCCCCCCAACAACCAAGGTACAAATATGATAAATCATGTTGGCATGCCGCCCGCCCAGGGCCTTTACGACCCCGCCAATGAGCACGATAATTGTGGTGTCGGCTTTATCGCCAACATCAAGGGCCAGAAAAACCATAGTATCGTCAAGCGTGGCATCGAAATTCTGTGTAATTTAACCCATCGCGGCGCCGTGGGTGCCGACCCTCTGGATGGTGACGGTGCGGGTCTGATGATCCAGATGCCAGATGCCTATTACAGAGAGGTGTGTAACTTTCCATTGCCAGAGACAGGCGAATACGGTGCCGGTATCGTTTTTTTACCTCGTGATTCTGGCAACCGCGAAGCCTGTATCGACGTGCTGAATCGTGAACTAATCCGCGTTGGTTGCAGTATTCTCGGTTGGCGTGAAATCCAGACCGATGGCAGCACGATTGGCCGCAATGCCCGTTCTGTGGAGCCGCAGGTCATGCAGATTTTTGTCGGTCGCGGTGAGGTTGAGACCCAGAACCTCGACCTGATGCTCTACCTGGCCCGCAAACGTTCTGAAAATTCGATTCGTGACGAGAAACTGGCCGATCAGGAGATGTTCTACGTCTGTTCGCTCTCCAGCCGCACCGTCCTTTACAAGGGGATGCTGCTGTCGGAGCAGCTGAATACTTTCTATCCCGAACTGGATGATGAACGTCTGGTCAGTGCGATCGCTTTTGTGCACCAGCGCTACAGCACCAACACCTTCCCGACCTGGGACCTGGCCCAGCCGTTCCGCTACGTGGCCCACAATGGTGAGATCAACACCCTGCGCGGCAACATCAACCGCATGCGCGCCCGGACCGCTTTGTTCGCCCATTTGGAGTTGGCAGATGCGGTCACTGACCTGGATCCGGTTATCGTTGAAGGCAGCTCTGACACCGCGTGTCTCGATAACGCCCTCGAACTGCTTCTGGTGACCGGCCGCAGTCTGGCTCACTCGCTGGCAATGCTGGTCCCTGAGGCCTGGGCCTCCAAGGCCCACCTGCGTCCTAACGTCAAGGGTTTCTTTGAATACCACGCCACCATGATGGAACCCTGGGACGGTCCGGCAAATATTGTGGCCTGTGACGGTAAACAGGTGGTTGCGATTCTTGACCGTAACGGGCTACGCCCGGCTCGCTATTGGATCACCAGTGACGACGAAATCATTTATGCTTCCGAAGCGGGGGTCTTGGATATCCCGCCTGAGAAGATACTGCGCAAAGAACGTCTGGCTCCCGGCAAGATGATTCAGGTCGATGTCGAAACCGGCGAGTTCAAAGAAGACCACGAGATCAAAACGGAGCTAGCCGCTGCTGAGCCATATGCATCTTGGGTAAATGAATACCTGATCCGGCTTGATGATCTGCCTGCACCGGCGACCAAGAAGGCGCCGAGCCACGTTAAACTGCGCCGTAAGCAGGGGAGCTTCGGCTACACACGGGAAGAGATGCGGGTCATTATGGCGCCGATGGCCGCCAACGCTCAAGAGCCGGTCAGTTCGATGGGAACCGATACCCCGGTCGCCGTTTTGTCAAAACACAGCAAGCTGATCTACTGGTACTTTAACCAACTCTTTGCCCAGATCACCAATCCACCTATCGATCCGCTGCGCGAAGAGATTGTCATGAGCTTGACCCAGTACATCGGGCCTGCGCGCAACATTCTGATGCCTGGACCGGAACACTGCCAGATGTTGGAAATCGATCACCCGGTGATCACCAATGACGTATTGGAACAGTTACGTCACAGCGATATTCAGGGCTTCCGCGGCACCACTCTGAGCACACTTTTTGACGCAGATCGTGGCCCTGAAGCCATGGAACTGCGCATGGAGGCACTCTTTACCGAAGCCGAAGCAGCTGTTGATTCCGGCCGAACCATTCTGGTGCTGTCTGACCGGGGCGTCTGTGCCGAAAAAGCACCGATTCCTGCTCTGCTCGCCCTGTCCGGCATCCATCACCATTTGATCCGCGCCGGCAAGCGCAGCCAGTGTTCGCTTATCGTCGAGACCGGCGAAGCGCGCGAAGTTCACCACTTTGCTCTGCTGGTCGGTTATGGGGCCGCGGCAATCAATCCCTACCTCGCGTTCGAGACTCTGCAGGATATGGTCACGCAGGGAGCACTCGCCGGTCAGGACGGGAACACTCAGGCCGACGAAGAGATCGACGTTGTCAATAAGTACATCCAAAACTATATCAAGGCGGTCGGCAAAGGGTTGCTAAAGGTCTTCTCCAAGATGGGGATCAGCACCCTGCAGAGCTACTGTAGTGCCCAGATCTTTGAGATCGTCGGCTTGAATCAGGATTTTACCGCCAAATATTTCCCCGGTACCGCAAGTCGGATCGGTGGCGCAGGTATACTGGAAATAGCGACCGAAAGTCTGATGCGACACCAGTTGGCTTTCGCCGAAAAGATAGATAAAAATCGTAACCTTGATCGAGGCTCAGAGTACTCCTGGCGGCGTGAAGGGGAGCTGCACCTGATGAATCCCGAAGTCATCGCCCTGCTGCAGCACGCGGTACGCTCCGGCAGTTTTGACGATTACAAACGTTACTCGAACCTGGTTGACGATCAGAGCGAACAGCTCTGCACCCTGCGCGGACTGTTCAAATTCAAGGGGCAGAACCAGCCTATTCCTCTAGATGAGGTCGAACCGGTTAGCGCCATCGTCAAGCGTTTCTGTACCGGCGCCATGAGTCTCGGCTCAATCTCCACCGAAGCCCACGAAACCCTGGCGATTGCCATGAACCGAATTGGTGGCAAGTCAAATACTGGCGAAGGTGGCGAGGACCCACGGCGTTACACTGCAGATGCCAATGGCGATCTGCGTCGCAGCGCCATTAAGCAGGTGGCTTCGGGCCGTTTCGGCGTCACCCCGCACTACCTGGTGAATGCCGACGAGTTGCAGATCAAAATAGCCCAGGGGGCCAAGCCCGGGGAAGGGGGACAGCTGCCCGGTCACAAGGTCAGCGAATACATTGGCGAGCTGCGCTTCAGCGTTCCGGGAGTCACCCTGATTTCGCCGCCACCACACCACGATATCTATTCCATCGAAGACTTGGCCCAGTTGATATTCGACCTGAAAAACTGCAACCCCAAGGCCGATATCACCGTCAAGCTGGTCAGTGAGGTTGGTGTCGGCACAGTCGCAGCGGGGGTCAGTAAAGGCCACGCTGAGCGGGTCATCATCGCCGGTTTCGATGGCGGTACCGGAGCTTCGCCGACCTCTTCGATCAAACACGCCGGCATCCCCTGGGAAATCGGCCTGGCCGAGACCCAGCAGACCCTGGTACTTAACGACCTGCGCGGCCGTATCGTCGTGCAGACCGATGGCCAGTTGCGCACCGGCCGCGATGTAGTTATCGCCGCCATGCTCGGCGCCGAAGAGTATGCCTTTGCCACGGTGGCGCTGGTGACCGTCGGTTGCATCATGATGCGCAAGTGCCATCTCAATACCTGTCCGGTCGGGGTTGCTACCCAGGACGAAGCCCTGCGTGGCAAGTTCGCCGGCAAGCCGGAGCATGTGGTCAACTACTTCACCTTCCTCGCCGAGGAGGTCCGTGAACTGCTGGCTGAGCTGGGGGTGCGCAACCTGGACGAACTGATTGGCCAGACCCAGTATCTGGAGATGGATGACGCGATCAAACACTGGAAGAATCAGGGTTTGGACTTTTCAGGGATTCTGGCCAAGCCACAGGTCGGTGCCGAGATCGCCACCCGGCGCATCCAGGGACAGGAGCATGGTCTGGAAAATCAGTTGGATCACCGACTGTTGGTCCTTGCTGCGCCTGCCCTTGAGCGCAAGGAAAAGGTCAAGATCGAACTCCCGATCCGCAATTCCAACCGCACCTTCGGTACCATGCTTTCGGGCGAGGTGGCCCTGCGCCACGGCCGCGAAGGACTCGCCGAAGGCACCATCGACATCACCCTGACCGGCATCGCCGGCCAGAGTTTCGGTGCATTTCTGGCTCCCGGTGTTGATCTGCATCTGGTTGGCGAGGCCAATGACTACGTCGGCAAGGGGATGGCCGGTGGCCGCATCATCATCCGCCCTGACCCCAAGGCGACCTTCGTCTGGCATGAGAACTCGATTGTCGGCAATACGGTGCTCTACGGTGCGACCGGCGGCCAGGCGTTTTTTGCCGGCAAGGCCGGTGAACGCTTCTGCGTACGCAATTCCGGCGTCACGGCGGTCGTCGAAGGCACCGGCGATCATGGCTGCGAATACATGACCGGCGGCCGTATGATCTGCCTGGGACGTACCGGGCGCAATTTTGCCGCCGGCATGTCAGGTGGCTTCGCCTATGTGATCGACGATGACAGCCGCTTCCGTCGCCGCTGTAACCCGGCGATGGTCGATCTTGAACAGATGGCCGCCGATGACGACGACGCCGAGTGGCTGAAGCAGATCATCACCATGCATTATGAGCAGACCGGCTCGTATCGCGCAGCTGAAATTCTCGCCGACTGGGACGCGCAACTGACCCGTTTCGTGCGCGTCTTCCCCCACGAATATCGCCGCGTGCTGAATGAACGAGCAGCCAAGGCTGACAGAGAGAAGGAGGCCGTCCATGGGTGATCCGCGCGGTTTTATCAAGCATGGTCGTCGCGACAAAACCATTCAACCGGTCGATTCACGTCTGCAGCACCATGACGAACACTACAACTATCCCAGCGAAGAGAAGGTCAAAACCCAGGCCGGACGCTGCATGGACTGCGGCGTACCCTTTTGTATGTCCGGCTGCCCGTTGGGCAACCTGATCCCGGAGTGGAACGACCTGGTCTATCGTGGCCAATGGAAGCAGGCATTGAAAGCCTTGCATGCGACCAACAACTTTCCCGAGTTCACCGGCCGCGTATGCCCTGCACCGTGCGAAACTTCGTGCGTGCTCGGGATCAACGAACCTGCGGTAACGATCAAGCTGCACGAGGCCTCCATCGTCGACAAAGGCTTTGAGGAGGGTTGGATCATTCCGCAACCGCCGAATCAACGTAGCGACAAATCCATCGCCATCATCGGTAGCGGCCCGGCCGGGCTGGCATGTGCCCAGCAGCTCAACCGGGCTGGCCACCGGGTGACCGTTTTTGAAAAAACCGACCGCGCCGGCGGCCTGTTGATGTATGGCATCCCGCATTACAAACTGCGCAAGGAAAAGGTTCAGCGTCGCATCGATCTGCTTGTGGAAGAAGGGATCGAATTCCGCTACTCCTGCGAAGTCGGCAAGGATTCTACCTTTGCCGAAATTAAGTCCAGCTTCGACGCCGTCGTCATCGCCACCGGCGCCGAAGAACCACGCGACCTGCCTGTCGAGGGGCGCGATCTTGATGGAATTCATTTTGCGATGGATTTCCTGCCCCAGCAAAATCGCGCCAACTGGAGCGATAGCGATGTTGCCGCCCTGCACCCTAAAAAGCAGAATATCAGCGCCAAAGGAAAAAAAGTTATCGTTATCGGCGGTGGTGATACCGGTTCGGACTGTATCGGTACATCGATGCGTCAAGGTGCGAACCGGGTCGTCAATTTCGAACTTCTCGGACAACCCCCGGCTGAACGAATTGATTCGAATCCATGGCCCCAATGGTCGCGCGTGCTGCGCATCAGCTCTTCGGTTGAGGAGATGCAGGTCCTTGGTGGTGACGTTCACTATGAGATCATGACCACCCGCTTTGTCGGCAGCGGCAGAAAGGTCTCTGGCCTAGAGACTATCAAGGTCGACTGGTCAAGTGGGCGCCCGGAGAAGGTTGCCGGGAGTGAGCAAATCTGGAAGTGTGATCTGGTTCTGCTGGCCATGGGTTTTCTCGGCCCGCGTTCCGAGTTAATCAAACAGAGCGGTTGCGAAACCGATCAACGCTCCAACATCAAGACCGATCCAAAAACCCGCATGAGTTCGGTCGATGGTGTATTTGCCGCCGGCGACTGCCGTCGTGGCCAAAGCCTGGTGGTCTGGGCGATCAGCGAGGGGCGCGAGGTTGCCCGCTGCGTTGATGAGTACCTGATCGGCTCGCACAGTTTGTTGCCCAAGGTCCGTCTGGAGACTTTTGCTTACTGATCTACTCAGAGCTCGGTTGACAAAACTGGTGAGTGTGCTTGTTGCATGGCACCTCTGCACCACCTGTCAAAAAATTTGTACGATAATTTGTGCAGGGGAATAATTGTATCTTGAACTGTGTGGAGTTCAAAAGTCAGGACCTCATTTTTGCAAACGAATTTCGAATCACTCCGGGCAATTTGCACAGAGTAGTAAGTTTTGTCGACACTCTTCCTGCAAGTGTCGACTTATCAGACATGGGTCGAAGGAGATTTTCTGCCCAACCTGACTATCGGAAGTTGCTCCACATTGAATTATGGGTCTGGAGGGAGCCCAGATCGAGCATGTCCTGAATATCGCCACTTCCAGTAATCCAGGTTGATTATTCCCAGAAACCAAGAACGCCACATGTATTCTGGAAATCGTGCGGCTTTTTGCTTGGCTACAGAAGGAATAAAAGGCTCTGTCCGCATGCCAATTTGATTCGCTAGTAGTGTAATGCTACTTTTATAGTTTGATAAACACATGCGATGAAGCATTAACAAAACTGGGGCAAGAGCAATCGGCAGGTATCCATGAACAAAACAAGCGAAGATAACATTGAAAAGGAAGCCCAGTCCGAGCAAAAGTTCTCTATTGCGTGAGCGATTGGTCCCGCAGGAAGAGGACTTCTTAAAGGAGCCTCTCCCGTCTCACCACAAAATCAGGCTATCAAGATTTTGGAGGAGTGGGTTAATCAAAACGTCACAGATCCATCAGGAGCCCTCAAGTCTGAGTTAAGGCAGAAGATTCGTTCTGTCGAACAACAACACCTAGATCTTCCGAAAGAAGCTCTTCCCTCTGCCATTAAGGATATTTTGTCGACCGAGTTCATACTGCGAGAATTTGTCCGGCAGGTTGATATCAGGCGGGGGGAAATATTTCAGGAGAGGCCTTTTTTCAAAAAGACGGGCAAGAACCTCAGCCTGAAGATGAATATACCTTTGACTCTGTTCGGGCAGAGCTTATCCAAGTACTCAGCAAATTAAAAAAGCCATAACAGTCTCACTTGGGGGGTCCGCCACCCCTAAAACCTGTCTGATTAATGCACCAAAGCAAGAACCGCCCACGATGTGGTATCCGTGAGCGGTTCGAGTGTTTAAAGGGGTGACTTGTGAGACATTGAAAGTAGGAGACTAAGTAGGAGACTACCGCTTCAAGTGAGCAAATAGATGTTGTCCCGCCGTTTCTGCTTTTTGTTGGAGCGCCTGGTCAGACCTTATACTGCCTGCTTCAAAGAAACCCAAGCCTTTTACCGCTTCGAGAACATCCAGTCCAATGTCCTTAGAAAAATCAGTTAACAACGACAGGGTGTTGCCCAGCATAGATTCTTCCGTTTGTTCACATATCGCCGCAGTCACGCAGGCTTTTCCCGCTCCCTGATATTTTGCGATCCATTCCTTTCGGCTAACGGGAAACTGGATAAGACTGTAACAACGATCTATGAAGCGTTTCATGTCAGAGGTAACAGAGTACCAGTAGGTTGGTGAGGCGAGGACGATCCCATCG
>CAMYNC010000105.1 GCA_947259685.1 uncultured Desulfuromonadales bacterium
CATCGAGGTCCCCTGCACGGCATGCGCCCCAGCCAGCACGCCGAGGCAGCCAAAGGCGATGATGCAGATGATGCTGATCCAGCCGGCATGCAGAAAACTTTTGCGGGTTGTGTCCCGGTCCGCCAGAAAACCACGATCCATCATCACCGGGTCGTGCATCGGGTAACTCCAGACCTGCAACACTGCGACCAGCATCAGAATTGGCCCGGGTTGGTCGAAGACAAACGGCTTGAACCAGAGGTCGTGCAGGTGGACACTCTGACTACCCGCCACCAATGCAATCAGGAGGAGCAAGGTGCCGAGGAAAACCACCAACTGAAAAACGTCGGTACGCAACGAGGCACGTAGGCCGCCAACCATAGAGTAGAATAAAGTGATCGCAGAAAATCCTATGATTGTGAGTGTATATGCCTGGCTGCCGGCGATTCCGAAAAGAATGCCGATGACCAACAGGTTGGCAAATACCTCACTGATCAATCGAATGCCGATAACGAAATTATAGCAACCGGTTCCCCATCCTCCGAACCGGGCACGCAGAAAATCCTGCACGCTGTTGAAGCCATGCTCATAACGCAGGCTGTCAACGATCTTGCCCCCGGTCAGAAATGAAAAATAATAGAACGCATAGGCCAGCGTGCCCCAGATGCCATAATAGAATCCCAAGATCGCCGCGTTCATCAGGGAGCGGGCGAATATCCAGGTGGTGACCTGGGAGAAAGTTAGACTGAGCAGGCCTGGTTGACTGTCATTAGCTCCGAGACCTTGATAGAAAGCCCCTTCACTCTCGGCGCGGGGCGAGAGAATGACTGAAGCCAGAGCGACAAAACCGGCAATAGTTGGAAGAACGTAATCCATGCCATCATACTCCAGAGTAAAAAAGGTTGCGGTGAAGCTCCCACGAGATGTCGTGATCAGCCACAGGGTGAATCACACGAGTCAGCCTGAACCGATTTCAGCACGATCAGCTTCTCCTGAAGCATGTCGCGCATGGTGTAGCCAATGCCGCCGACCCCGTAGCCGGAGGTGCGACGCCCGGCAAAAGGCATCCAGTCGGCGCGAAAGGCGGTGTGATCGTTAATCATCACCGCTGCGGCATCAAGGCGACGGGAAGTGTCAAAAGCCATTTCCAGATCGTTACTGTAAACTGCTGCTTGAAAGGCGACATCAAGACTGTTCGCCCGCTCGATTGCCTCGCACCGATCCTGATAGGGATAGACACAGACGACCGGGCCGAAGATTTCGGCGGTTGAGACCAGGGCGTCGGCCGGTGGATCATAGAGAACCGTGGGCCGATAGAGAGTTTATCCCATCGCTTCGCCACCGATCAAGCGCAGGGCGCCACCGGCCAGTGCTGCCTCGACCCAGTCGTGCACCCGGACGACTTCGCGCGGCAGAATCAGCGGGCCGATATCGGTCGCTTCATCGAGCGGATCACCGACCACCAGCTGTGCCGCGCCAGCAGCCAGTTGCTCGGCCAGAACACGAGCCAGGGCGGCGGGCGCAAAGATCCTCTGCACCGAAACACAGACTTGGCCGGCGTGATAGAAGCCGCCCTTGAGCAACGAGGGGATAACCTGATCCAGGTCGGCCGTCTCGTCGATGATGACCGGCGCCGCACCACCATGCTCCAGTGCACAGCGCACCCCGGGGGCCAGCTTGGCGCGCAAGGACCAGCCCACTTTGGCTGAGCCGATGAAGGTCAGAAATGCCAGCCGCGGATCGGTGGCCAGCTGCTCGGAAACCTCGTTGTCACAGACTATCGGCTGGCACCACCCCTTGGGCAGACCGGCCTGCTGCAGTAGCGTGCACAGTCGCAGGCAGTTTAGCGGCGTGGTCAGTGCCGGTTTGACAATTACCGGGCAACCGACCGCCACAGCCGGAATTACCTGGTGGACGATCAGGTTGAGGGGATGATTGAAGGCGCTGATCGCCAGCACCACCCCGATCGGTTCGCAGACGGTAAAAGCCGTGCGACCGCGGGTCGCGGCGGTGTGGCCCATGGGGATTTCTTCACCACGCATCACTCGCAGCAGCTCGCGGGTTGCCAGCTTGATGCCGTCAACGGCGCGGTCAACCTCGATGCGCGCATCGCGCAACGGCTTGCCCCCTTCGGTGGCGATTAATCGGGCAAACTCATTCGCTTCGGCGGCAACCAGTTCGGCAAGTTTCTGCAGAATGGCGATGCGCTCATCAACCTCCAGCCAGCAGTCCCGATTCTGGGCCAGACGGGTCGCCGTTGCCAGCATCCGTTCGGCATCGGTGGCGGACTGCAGGGGCAGGGTGTCAAGCAGGTGGAGGTCAAAGGGAGAGACGACGTCGAGTTGTCCTGTGGTGTTTCGGTCAGGTCGGACTGTCATAGCTGGCACACTTTCTCTTTGAGTTCATCGATTAGAACCTTGTTGTTTTCTGAGTAATCAACCGGAAGATCAATCAGATGGACGCCGCCTTCATTAAAACAGCGCTCCAGCAGCGGGGCAAACTCTTCCGTAGCTTTGACTCGGTGGCCGTTGGCAGCATAACTTTGGGCATACATAACAAAGTCCGGATTGTTAAATTCCAGGCCGAAATCAGCATAGCCCATGCCGTACTGTTTCCAGCGGATCATGCCATAAGAACTGTCATCAAGCACCAGGACCACCAGGTTCAAACCGAGGCGGACTGCAGTTTCCAGTTCCTGACTGTTCATCATGAAACCACCGTCACCACAGATCGCCATGACGCGGCGTTCGGGGTAGAGCCTGGCAACTTCCATCGCCGAGGGCAGACCTGCGCCCATGGTGGCCAGAGCATTGTCGAGCAGCACAGTATTCGGTTCAGCGGCCAGATAGTTACGCGCAAACCAGATTTTGTATACGCCGTTATCCAGCGCAACCACCCCATCGGCCGGCATTACCTTGCGGACATCGGCAACGAAGCGTTGTGGTTTAATCGGGAAACCGGCATTGTCCGCCCGCTCACGCAGGTGGTTGTCCAGTTGTTTTTTTACCTGCTTGAAATAGGCGCAGTCCTGTTCAAGTTGCCCGAGCAGATCGGTCAAACGGGTGATGCTGTCAGCGATGTCGCCAATCACGCCGAGGTGAGGGAAATAAACGTTGTCAACGGTGGCGGTTTTGAAGTTAATGTGGATTACTTTTTTACCGCCGTGCTCCATGAAAAAAGGTGGTTTTTCCACCACGTCATGGCCAACATTGATGACCAGGTCTGAACGGTCAATGGCACAGTGGATATAATCGTTATCGGATAGAGCGGCGGTGCCCAAACATTGCGGGCTATTTTCGTCAACCACCCCTTTGCCCATCTGGGTATTGAAAAAATAGATGCCGGTCTCAGTGACGAATTTACTCAACGCACTCCGGACTCGATTGCGGTTGGCGCCGGCACCAATCAACAATAATGGATACTGCGCTTCGCGAATCATTTCAACGGCTTCTTTAATTACCCTTTCGTCTGCACAGGGGCGATGAGTGTGGGCAATTTTAAAGACCGGGGTGGTGGTTTTATCTACCGGTTCGCGGGCAATATCTTCTGGCATTTCCAGATGGACAGCTCCGGGTCGTTCCTCCTGGGCCAGACGAAATGCCTCGCGGACGATACTTGGGATCAGGTCAACATTGACGATCTGCTTGGTATATTTAGTGATTGGGCGCATCATTTCGACCACATCCAGAATCTGAAACTGGCCCTGCTTGCTCGCCTTGATCGGCTTTTGCCCGGTGATTATCACCATCGGAAAGGCTCCCAACTGCGCATAGGCCGCGCCGGTGACCAGGTTCGTCGCTCCCGGCCCCAAAGTCGCCAGGCAAACCCCGGGCCTGCCGGTCAAGCGACCATAGGTGGCGGCCATAAAGGCGGCTCCTTGTTCGTGGCGATTGAGAATCAGTTTGATGCTCGATTTACGCAGTGCTTCGAGAAAATCGAGATTCTCTTCCCCGGGCACAGCATAGATATTTTCGACGCCTTCATTCTCCAGCGCTTTGATAAACAGATCTGAAGCATTCATATTATTCACCCTTTATCGGTTTGGTAGGCCAGCATCAGGTCAGTCGTTTTGCCAAATTAGAGACAATTTGCAGGAACACCAACCTGACTCAAAAGCTCTCCGCAGAAGCCCGTTTCCAGATCTTTTGATAAAATTCCGGAACCGGATCCTGCAACAGGGCTCCCGGTTCAAGGCAGGGATAGATATCGCCCAACGGCTGGATTCTGCTCGGCCCGGTGCGCCGATAGATATGCCAACGCAGCCGTTCCCGGTCGCAGCCGTAACCGGAGATCCCCATCAATTCGAGCGCGGCCTTGACGGTGGCCTGCTGGAAGTTGGCCACCCGCGGGGCTTTATCAGCGACCACCAACCCTTGCGTTAGCCGTGGTGCCTGGGTCGTAATCCCGGTCGGACACTCGTTGCTATTGCATTTGAGGGCCTGAACGCAACCGAGAGAGAACATCATCGCCCGGGCGGCGCAGCAGGCATCGGCGCCGAGAGCCAGACGGACCAACAGGTGGAAGCCGGTGGTGATTTTCCCCGCCGCGATAATCCGGATCTCCTCTCGTAGACCGGTCCCGACCAGGGCGCTGTGGACAAAGGCTAACCCGTCATAGAGCGGCACTCCGACCGAGTTGGTCAGTTCCAGAGGTGCGGCCCCGGTCCCGCCTTCGCCGCCGTCGACGGTAATGAAGTCAGGACTGATTCCGGTCTTGAGCATCGCCTTGCAGATGCTCAGAAATTCACGCATATCACCGAGGCAAAACTTGAATCCGACCGGCTTGCCGTTGCTGAGACGCCTTAGCTCGGCGACAAACTCCAGTAGCTCGATCGGCGTGCTGAAGGCCGAATGTCCTGGCGGTGAGAGCACATCCTGCCCCAAGGGCACATCCCGAATAGCGGCAATCTCCGGCGTCACCTTGGCGGCCGGCAGTATCCCGCCATGCCCCGGCTTGGCGCCTTGCGAGATCTTGATTTCAATCATTTTGACGGTTGGCTGTGCCGCTTTTTGTTGAAAGGTTTTTGCACAGAACTGCCCCTTGGAATCGCGGCAGCCGAAATACCCGGTACCGACCTGCCAGACCAGGTCCGCTCCGCCTTCCAGATGATAAGGGCTGATTCCGCCCTCGCCAGTGTTGTGATAAAACCCACCCTGTTTGGCTCCTTGGCTGAGGGCCAGGATAGCGTTGCCGCTCAGGGCGCCAAAACTCATGGCTGAGATGTTAAAGACCGAGGCACGGTAGGGCTGGCTGCAGTCGGGCCCGCCGACCAGCGTCCAGGCGAGCTCCGGGTTCGGTTCGCTGGGCCGTATGGAGTGATTGATCCATTCATAGCCGATCCGGTAAACATCCCGCCTGGTACCGAACGGGAGCGTATCCAGGGTCTTTTTCGCACGCTGATAAACGACCGAGCGTTTCTCCCGGCTGAACGGGTGTTCTGCATCCTCCGCTTCGATGAAGTACTGATAGATTTCTGGACGGATCGATTCGAGCAGGAAGCGGAAATGCCCCAGTAGCGGGAAGTTGCGCAGGATCGTATGCCGGGTCTGCAGCATGTCGTAGCAACCAATTCCCAGCATGATCGCCAGCGGCAGCAACAGCCAGAGTAAACCGTTGAAGACAACCCCAAGGGAGATGACCATCCCGGCTGCCAGCAGCATGCTGAGCAGAAAAACTGTGCGTGACCATTTTTCCAACATCTTCAGGACTCCATTTCCAGTAGATGAATAACCCCGGCACAGTCAGCCACCGGCGTGGTGGCGGCCGACGAGTGGCCAGCGAAAGACCATATTAATGTTCGTAGTGTAAAAGCAGTTCGGCCGGACCGAGGGAATTGGGAACCATTGCGGTCACCGCCGCCGTAATGCTGCGGCTGGCGATCTTCATGATCACCGCCGAATGGCCAAGGGCGGAAAAGCCGAGGCCGCCATACTCGGGCGGAATGATCATGCCGAAGAAGCGTTGTTCTTTCAGAAATTGCCAAACCTGAGGTGGCAGATCCTTGTCGAACTCGACCATCTGCCAGTCGTCAAGCATGCGGCAGAGATCTTCGACCGGCCCGTCGAGGAAGGCCTGCTCGGCGTCGCTCAGGGCCGGTTTTGGAAGGTTTAGCAGCTTCTGCCAATCCGGGTCACCGCTGAACAGCTCGCCATCCCAGCCGACGGTGCCGGCTTCAAGAGCTTCGCGTTCGGTGTCGGAAAGCGCCGGCAGCATGCGCTGGAACAGGCCAAATAGCGGCCGGGTCAGCATGTTCAGCCGCAAGGAGCGAAGATTGAGGACCAGAGCGAGAGCGGTCGTGGCGCCGACCAGGCCCAAGAATGCGCCGTTCGGGACACAGAGGTCATACCCGATTGCGCCGACGGCGATGATCAGAACCACGGACCAGAGCCACAAGCTGGCGCGAAAATAAGCCAGCCCCAAAAGTACCCCAATGCTAATAATAATGATCATGACAACCTCTCTTTCATGGCCCGCGCCATATTTTCAATTGTCAAGCAAACTGGTGTCAGGTGTTCCTGACGGGTACGCTCTCCCTCGGCATCAGGGTGTTCTTTCGTTCTCGACGTTTCAGAAAATGGGCCGTGGAAAAACCGACGGCCAGAAACATCAGGGATAGTCCAATAATTACCCCACGATGTGCGACCCCCGAAGCGACCGTACCGCCAAGCAAGACGAAGCCGATCAATGACGGCAGGATGCCGAAAAACGTGCCAAGGGCGAAGTCCCGCTGGCGAACCGCCGTCAGACCGCAGCCGAAATTGACTGCATCAAAGGGGAGCATGGCCAGACGCATGATCAGAACCGAGACCAGGCCATTACGCTCGAACTTTTGATCCCAGCGGCGCCAACGCGGGTCCGCATATTTGATAATCGTTCCTCGACCGAACCAGCGCCCCATGACAAAGGCCAGATTGGCACTGGCGTTTTCTCCGAGGATGGTAAAGAGAACCCCCAGCCAGGGGCCGAAAACCAGGCCGGAGGCCGCCGTCAGGAGCGTCGCAGGAAACAGAATCAAGGGTCGGACGGCATAGATAACCACGTAGAGCGAAGCCGCCTTGAAAAGCCCGAATTCGCTGAGCCACTGCTCCAATAAACGGGGAATCCCGGTTAATGGCATATCCGAATGCCACCACAGGATCAGTGCGCTCCCGAAGAGGCCGAGCCAAAGTCCGCCGACGATGATTTTTATCGGTTTAATCAAATCTGCCATGTCACTCCTTATCAATCCGGAACAGGCTTGACTCCGGATACATGCTTTTCCAGACGAACCAGTACAGGATCAGGGGCATGATCTCTTCATCGTCGGCCGTGCGGATACTGACCTGGTCGCTATCCGCTGTGTAGGTCACAGTCAACGTGGTTCCGCCCAGAGTATCGGCCAGAATATTTTTCTGGCGCAGCAAAGCGAGTGGGTATGCCCTGGCGCTCCCGTCCAAGGTGATGCCAGCCACCAGTGCCTTTTCTTCCTCGCCCGGTCCCGGTTTGAAAAAGGAGAGGAAGCCTTTTCGGCTTTGGTAATAGTCTGCATAAGGGTCTCGACTGTAATCGCGGCTGTAGCCAGTATTCATCGAGAGCACCTCGCTCTGGGGGTGTTGTTTGAGCCATTTCTGCCAGGTGGTCAGCGTGGACGGCAGGACCTTGAGCCTGGCGCCGGTCATCGGTCCGGTGACCGCTTCCCGGCGGACCTGCGACCAGAGCGATTCGGTCTGCCGGACGTACATCATAACATTGGCCTTGTAGATCATGCCGGAGACGCCGAAGGTGAATTCCTTTTCGCCAACCTGCCGGGAGTACACGACTCCCGCAAACGAAAGTGGTCACCAACTCACCAGCACTGGCGACCCGCCGAAACGGTCGTTGACAAGTTCGTGCCAGGACAGTATCCGAGTCGGGTAGGCGCGGGTAACGCCGTTCAGTTCGACGCCAATGACCTGTTCGTCAGGGCGCATGAAATTGGCCTTGGTCGCCGCGACATACCTGGGTTCGGTCAAGGCCGGGATGCCGTCTTTGGGTGGCCCGCCCGAATGGATCTCAGCCAGAGGAATCGCATGTTGCGAAAAATCCCAGCTGGCTCCAACCGGAATGGCGGTAAAAACCAGACCGGTAAAGAGAGTCAATGTAAGTAGCTGTCTGATCATTGGATAACCTTCTCCACAGCCCCTGAATTTATGATAATTTCGGCAATTGAATGCTCTTTGGTGCCTTCTTGGCCAAGTCATTGATCTGTACAAAATCAATCTCCGGTTGCAGATCGAACCGCCGCTGTTCGAACAATTCAAGCTCGAAAGTTTCCTTTGCGCCATGCAATCTGTACAGCCCCTTACAGGCATGGCAGTAAATTGTGTCGCCGGCTTTTTTATCTTGAGGTACCGCGATGATCGGACCATCCATGGGACAGTTGACAAGTGGTCGGGACTCAGCACTGTGACCAAGAATCTCGTCTATCAGTCGTTTTTCCCCAAGGGTTACAAAATGATCCACCAAAGAGGCGTCAAGCTGGCTGTTGCGAACCTCGCGCAGGCGCTCCAGGGCGCGCCCTTTGGTTATTCCATCGCGATAGGCCCGGGTGCTGGTCATCGCATCAAAACTGTCCGCGACGGCAATGATGCGCGGAAAGATAGACAACTTTTCCGAAAGCATTCCCTCTGGATATCCCTGACCATCAATCCGTTCATGGTGATGAGTGATAGAATCAAGTATCAGCGGAGCCAACGGATGAGTGACCAATAACGTATGACCGATCCGGGCATGGCTCTTGATTTGCGCAAATTCTTCAGCGGTCAGCGGGCCGTTCTTATTGAGAATTTGGTCAGGGATGCCGACCTTGCCGATGTCGTGGATAAATCCACCCAGACTGGCAACAAAGGTTTCTGCCTTCGACAGGCCGGCCTGATGCGCCAGAAGCTGACTGTAGCGAGCAACGCGCCAGTTATGTCCGCCGGTATAAGCATCTCGTGCCTCAACGACTGCTCCCAGAACCAGGATCGATTTCAGCAACTCCGGGTGCAGCTCAATAGTTGGCGATTTTTTTGCGAAGACGGATAGCAACGGATTTAACTCCTGCGTTTGAGGGGCCTGATCTTCATCACAAAACCAACCCTGCCCGGTAAAAATTATTCATTCAGTGCCCAGTCATAGTCATAGGAAAAACGTACCTTGTTGGCCTTAAGATATTTAGCCCGATCTAACCCTGCAAACTCAAGGAGATGCTGGCGCACACCCTCTTTACTCTCGCCGAAATCCACCTGGAACCAGTCGTAGATTGAGGAGAGGATGGCTTTGTCGCCCTCGATCTTCATGCCGCGTGGATGGTTGATGTAATCTCTGGCCGACTGGTCCAGAAGTTTTTCCAGGTTTTCGGCCGTGAACGGCTGCGCTTGCAGGTTGGGGCAGCCAAGACTGGCGCAATTCACGGCATAATGAACCCGATTGTCCTGCCAGATCGGCCGCAGAATGCGGTGCTCGATATCGTTCAGGGAGAGTTTCTCGCCTTCGATGGTAAGCAGTTTGGCATCCCAGGGGCCGTCGTTGAACCAACCGGGAGAAATGTCGATGTCGCGGATGCTTTTGACCGGATAGGAATCAAGAATGATCTTGACGGTCAGGGCATTGTAAAGGTTGATCCAGTAGGACTTTTGCTCCGGGCGGTTGAGTTTGGACACTGCAGTACCCTGAAGCCTGTCAAGGTAGTCCTGCAGCGTTTTTTTATCCTCAACTGTGACCGCCACATAGCGCATCCGGTTGATCCCTGACGGGTGTTCTGTCTCCAGGTAGCGACCAAGAAGGTCGGCCCAAACGGAATGGTCAACCGTCACAGTGCTGGTCGCATCGTAAGCTTGCCAGCGTGGCCAAAGCTCCGGCTGGGGGGCTGCGCCCGCCAGAATGGGAAACACGAAGGTCAATGCGACAATAAACAGCACTATTTTTTTCATGACGTTTCCTGTCCGTAATCGTCCGAGTGTTCCATCCCCTGATCGTGGCCATGCAGCATCAGACATTCGAACGCTGAAAATTTCTTCAGACCGTCCTGTTCCAGCCACTGCCGGGTCAAAGTATATCCCTCATCGATCAGCAATCCCGCTGAGTGGAAATCGAGGGGATGGGTCTTCTGCGGGCACAGGGGAGGAACCACAAAGATTTCTGCCTGTTCCTTGTGTGCTTCGAGGTCCTGCAGCAACTGCCTGGCGATGATCAGATTCAACGCATGCAGGGCGATATTCAGTGCCCCCGTCGGTGGCATGGACGGAGCGCAGGTAAATCCGGTCGGCAGAACAATCAGCCGCGTCGCTCCCAGTCTGATAGCGGTCGACACCGGCGTGTGGTTGGCCACGCCGCCATCGATCAGATAGCGCCCATCGATTTCGACCGGAGGGAAGACTCCGGGGATCGCGGCGCTGGCCTGAAGGGCTGACAGCATTTTGCCCTGGGAGAGAATGGCCTCCTCGCCACTGACAAAATCGCTGGCAATGATATGAATGGGAAGGGCCGCTTCATGGAACTCCTGATAGGGGAGCCGCTCAGCCAGAAATCTCTCGAAGGCCTTCTCGTCAAACAGGTGATTTCGTTTGCCCAAAATACCCTTGATGCCACTGACCCAGGAAAAATGAAACACATCATCCCGGTGCAGGGAACGCCAGATTTCCTCAAGTTTGGATATGCCATGGGATGACGGATCGGCAGCAAAATAGGCGGCATTGATCGCACCCACCGAAGATCCGACCAGCAGGTCCGGCCGTATGGCATTCTCGCTCAGGGCTTTGAGCATCCCAACCTGGATGGCACCGAGGCTGCCGCCCCCGGCAAAGACGAATGCGGTTTTCATCGTTGTTCCTCCTGCATAAGCACCTCAAGGGTTCAGCTCCGCCGCCAGGCGTGGAATTTTTCCGCCCAGGCCAGCAGTTTCTCCGGAACATGTGCCTTCTTCCATTCGCCTGCCGCCATCTTGTTGGCTTCGGCCAGGGTTGGATAGGGGTGGATGGTGCCGAGAATCTTGTTCAGGCCGATGCCATGTTTCATGGCCAGGATGTATTCGGCGAGCAGGTCGCCAGCATGGGTGCCGACGATGGTGACGCCAAGTATCTTGTCCTTGCCGGGCGGCGTGATGATCTTGACCCAGCCGTGCTCCTCACCTTCAGCGATCGCTCTATCAAGCTCGGCCAGTTCGAACCGAGTCACCTCGTGAGGGATGTTCTGTTGCTTGGCCTCGGCTTCATTCAGGCCGACCCGGGCGACCTCTGGATCAGTGAACGTGGCCCATGGGATGACCCGATAGTCGACCTGGAACTTTTTGAAATCACCGAACAGGGCATTGACACTTGCGTACCAGGCCTGGTGGCCTGCCGTGTGCGTGAATTGATAGGGGCCGGCGACATCTCCGGCGCAGAGGATGTTGGGGATGTTGGTGCGCAGGAAACCATCGGTATCGATGGTTCCGCGCTCGCTCAAACGAACCCCGAGATCTTCCAGGCCGAAGCCATTGACGTTGGGTCGCCTCCCGACCGCGACGAGAATCCGGTCGAAGGGGACACGCACCGGTTGCCCCTGGTGCTCGCAGACAAGCAGGCTTTCGCCGTTCTCGACCACCACTTCTTTGGCCGCATGCTCGGTCAGGACTTTTACGCCTTCGGCTTCGAAACGCTGGCGAACGAAATCGGCAACCTCCGGATCTTCTCTACCCATGATCTGCGGCGCCATCTCGACCTGGGTCACCTGGGCGCCGAAGCGGGCAAACGCCTGGGTCATCTCGCATCCGATCGGTCCTCCGCCCAGCACGATCAGCCGCTGCGGCAGTACCCGCAGTTGCCAGAGATTATCGGAGGTCAGGTAGTCAACCTGATCAAGCCCCGGGATCGGCGGTAAAAACGGGGACGCTCCGGTGGCCACGATGATGCTGCGCGTCGTCAGGGTGCGGCCGCCCACCTCGACCGTGTAGGGAGACGAGATACGCGCCTCGCCCTCGATACAGTCAACGCCCAGTCCGCTATAACGCTCTATCGAGTCGTGTGGTTCGACTTTGCCCACCACCCGCTGGACCCGCTCCATCACCTCACCGAACTCGAATTCGGTTTCGGTTTTGCGGAAACCGAATTCCTCGGCCCGCCGCCCGTAGGCGAGCAACTTCGCCGAACGGATCAGCGCCTTGCTCGGCACACAGCCGGTATTCAGACAATCTCCGCCCATCTTGTGCTTTTCGATCAGCGCAACCTTGGCTTTTACGGCCGCGGCAATGTAGCTGGAGACCAGTCCCGCCGAGCCGGCGCCAAGGACGATCAGGTTGTAATCAAAACTTTTCGGCTTCGGGAACGCCTTGAGTGATGTGCGTTTTTTCATAAAATCGACCCCCTTGCGAGCCAGAAGCGGAAAGAGGCCCAGCAATGCAAAAGAAAGCAGCACCCCGGGTGAAAGAATCCCGCCCAGACTGTTGATCTGTCCGAGTTGGGTGCCGGCGTTGATGTAAACGGCCGTGCCGGCGAGCATGCCCACCTGGCTGACCCAGTAGAAGGTCAGGGTGCGCATGGGTGTCAGCCCCATCACCAGGTTAATGACGAAAAATGGAAAAATCGGCACCAGGCGCAGGGTGAATAGATAGAACGCTCCCTCTTTTTCGACGCCACGGTTGATGGCCGCCAGCCGATCCCGGAAGCGGTTTTGCACCCAGTCGCGCAGCAGAAAGCGGCTGACCAGAAAGGCCAGAGTCGCGCCGATGGTGCTGGCAAAGGAGACCACGACCAGCGCAGGCAGGAAACCGAACAAAGCGCCCCCTGCAAGGGTCATAACGGCAGCTCCCGGCAGCGACAGAGCGGTCACCAGGACATAAAGGACAAAGTAAAGGCCCAAAGTCAGCAGTCGATTGGCCGCGTAGAATTGCTGGAACTCCGTCTGACGAGCCTTGAGTTCAGCGAGGGTCAGGTAGCGCTGCAGATCGAA
>CAMYNC010000106.1 GCA_947259685.1 uncultured Desulfuromonadales bacterium
AAAAAAATATACAGATGAATGACGGAAAAAACCTGGAATTGGGGTTTGAAGCCCAACGGAACGAAAACGTACGCCAAGGAAACGATTGGGGCGTAGGGCTTTATCGAAATTTACGACTTTTGAGAAAAAGAAGCGAACTCCCTATTTCACTCAGGCAATTTTCACACAAGGCTCATTTGACGGCTCATGGACTTCCACAGTGACATGCTCTAGGTTGCCCAACTCTTCTAGCAAGCCCTTGTAGTGTCCCGGCGATTGTGGATAGTGAGTCACCACCGACAAAATCAATGCGAACTTGTTGGCACTGATTCGCCATAGATGTAGATCGGCGACCCGGTTGTCTGAATCCGCTTCGATGAGGGTGTGGATTTTTTTCGAGAGTTGTTCATCTCCATCGCGGTCAAGCAGGATTTTGCTGGTGTCTCGTAGCAAGCCGTAAGCCCAGCGGCTGATAACCAACGCACCGACAACCCCCATCGCCGGATCGAGCCAAACCCAGCCCATGAACTTTCCAGCCAATAAGGCAACGATTGCAAAAACAGATGTCAGAGCGTCAGCCAATACGTGCAGATAGGCCGCCTTCAGGTTGTGGTCATGATGGTGATGGTGACCGCCAGAATGGTCATGCCCATGGGAATGTCCATTAAGCAGCAAGGCGCTCACGAGATTGACGACCAAGCCGACAACAGCAACTAGCAGGGCTTCGTTAAACCTGATCGTCTCCGGTGAAAAGAAACGTTCCACCGACTCTGCCCCCATCAACAAAGCCACAACGACCAAAATGATGGCGCTGGAATAGCCTCCGAGGACATCAACCTTGCCAGTACCAAAACTGTAGCTGGGATTGTCTTTATGCTTCCGTGCAAACCAGTAGGCAAAAGCGGTGATACCGAGTGCGAAGAAATGCGTTCCCATGTGCCAGCCATCGGCAAGCAGCGCCATCGAGCCGGTCAACCAACCGGCCACGATTTCGATCACCATCATGATCAGTGTCAGCCACATGACCCGGTGCGTATTGCGTTCAGCCGTGCGGTTATCGTTATGGGTTTGGTGCTGATGTTGCCATTTTTCGATGTTGTGCGTGTGCATTCTTAAACTCTTCTTCAATTCGGTTAGGGAGAGAAAGGGGAATCAGAATTGCTGTACCAAACGCTCCAGATAGTGTTTTAGGCTGGCCACCTCATCCTCACTGAAGGAGGCGGTAAGTTCCTCAGTTAAAAGACAGTGCAGCTGATGATGTTCCTGAAAATGCTCAAGCCCCTTCTCGGTGAGGGCAATGACATAGGAGCGACGGTCCGTTGGGTGTGGCTGCCTGGTCACCAAGCCACCTTTTTCCAGGCGATCCACCATAACTGTCAAGGTTCCAGTGGTAATCCCCATTTTCTCCGCTAGGTCTTTCATTCGCAGCCGTTCGTGGTGACCAACAATTTCCAAGGTATGCATCTGGGCCGGAGATAATCCACTTTTCTTGACCACCGCATGCTCCCATGAAGAAATCTTGTCATAGAGTTCAATGATAACCTGCGATAGTCCGGTATGATTTCGGTCTGTCATTAAGAGAATACCTTGCCCATAAAGTTTGATAATCAAGCAATATGAACATGCTATATTTTGATTGTCAAACTTATTTCTTGTCTACTTGGTTAATTGCGTTAATGTGTACAAGAACAGTCATGGTTGTTGCGTTATCTGGTTTCTCTTTCGATCACCATCACTTAAGGCAGGATGGACTATGTTTGATTTTTTCCTGGAGCTCAATCCGGTCATGCAAGCCTTTCTGGCCACTCTGTTCACCTGGGGCGTCACAGCTGCAGGCGCTGCGCTGGTCTTTCTGAAGAAAACCATCAATCAAAAGCTGTTGGACGCCATGCTCGGTTTTGCTGCCGGGGTCATGATCGCCGCCAGTTTCTGGTCGCTGCTTAATCCCGGTATCGATATGGCCGAACAGATGGGGCAAACCCCTTGGCTAACCGCAGTGATCGGCTTTATGGGGGGAGGAATCTTCATGCGTCTGACCGACAGGTTTCTGCCACACCTGCACCCTGGCCTGCGGATGGATCAGAGCGAGGGGATCAAAACATCGTGGCAGCGCAGCACGCTCCTGGTGCTGGCCATCACTCTGCATAACATCCCGGAAGGTTTGGCGATCGGTGTTGCTTTTGGTGCCGTCGCCGCAGACCTACCCTCGGCGACCATCGGTGGCGCCATCGCCTTGGCCATCGGGATCGGTATTCAGAATTTCCCCGAAGGGACCGCCGTCTCCATGCCGCTGCGCAGAGAAGGGATGAGCCAGAAGAAAAGTTTTCTGATGGGACAGGCCTCTGGCATGGTCGAACCGATCGCCGGGGTGATCGGCGCACTTTTTGTGCTGATGATGCAGCCGATTTTGCCCTATGCGTTATGTTTCGCGGCCGGTGCTATGATTTTTGTCGTGGTTGAAGAGCTGATCCCAGAATCACAGCGGATTCAAGCCAATATCGACCTGGTTACCATGGCAACCATGAGTGGTTTTTCGGTGATGATGCTTCTAGATGTGGCATTGGGCTGACTTTCCAAAATGAAACGATCAGGATATGTAGATATGTATCTCCACCTGACTTGTTCCCTAACTCTCCAACCTGATTGCTAGTCTCGCAGCCAACAACAGGTCCGAAGTCCAAAACACAAGCGACTTGCCGTACAGCTCAAAGCAGGTAAACTCTAGCAACTGTGCAAATACGTAGATATGAAAAGTGATTTCTCCCCTCGTTTTTATCTAGAAAGGCGAGTATAAGATTAAGTTAACCGTTTTTGGGATTTATGCTTTCAGGTAACAATTATGCTGACTAGCTCACTACATACAAAATGGATCATGCGATTTTTTGTATTGATCTATCTGTTGCTTAGCTTCAGTACTGCCAATGCCTCTTTTTGGTGCCAAGAGGAGGAAAGCTCTTCCCACTTGGAATCGAACCCCATTGGCAAATGTTGGACCGATTGCCCTCCGAACACCGATACCACACAGCAAACCACAGTGACCACTGAGACAGCGGTATTTTCATCTGGACAAGAGGACGATTGCCTTGATTCCCTAGTTTATTCTTCGGCACTCACGTCCTCACAGCGGACAAGCCCGCCAAATAAAGTTCTTCCGACTGATTTTGACACGGACGATCTTCCCCACATTCCGAACTTAAGTCTAGAAGTTACTCACTTTGCCAATCTAAGCCTACCTACTCACTTGCCAGCACCTCAATCCACAATAGCCCTGCGTACAGTTGTTCTTCTGCATTAAACCTACCTGCGTTCCACAGTAAAAATCATAATAGAACAGATTGAATCTGGAGTTTACACGGCCACCATGTTCGACAGATACGCATTGGCTCGTGAGGGTTATTGACGGCCAAAGGCTCTTTTAAGCAAATTTTTAACGCAATCCTGAATTCGACAGGTAGATTTATCTATGAAAAAAGAAACGATTCTACTGATCATCATAGCCTTAGTTGTCGGCACGGTAGGTGGGGTTATTTTCACCAATGCAAATAAGAAAAATATTACTACCGATAGCCCGTCTGCTTCAGCAGCGCCTTCAATCGACTATCAACAGAACATCAAGCACTTGGAACACATTCTCTCCAAGGAACCGAATAACCGCAATGCCTGGGTTCAATTGGGGCACAACTACTTTGATTCAAACCAGCCGATGAAGGCTATTGAAGCCTACGATAAAGCCCTCACCCTAGATGACAATGACCCCGATGTCTTAACCGATCAGGGGATCATGTATCGCCGGCTCGGCTGGTTTGGCAAAGCAGTTGAAAACCTTGAAAAGGCCAATGCTCTGAATCCACGGCATATCCAATCGCTGTACAACCTCGGCATCGTTTATCGTGATGACCTTGGTGATCAGATAAAAGCCAAAGAAGCCTGGACTAAATACCTGGAGATTGCGCCTGACGGAATCGATTCTGATCGGGTCAGGACCATGATCGACCATATGGAAAGCGGGCATTAGCAGCCGGAAAACAGTGAAAACAGAAAGGTTAACTATGCGTTACTTGCTCCTGATTGTTTTACTCGTGGTCATAGGCGGAGGAGCCTATATTTATTCGAATATGCCATCTACGACAGCAGTGTTTACCGGCGATGTGGCCCCGGACTTTTCTCTGGAAGACACCAAAGGCAACAAAGTCACCTTGTCTTCATTGCGTGGCAAGGTCGTCATGGTGAACTTCTGGGCAACCTGGTGCCCGCCCTGTATAGAAGAGATGCCTTCAATGGAAAGGCTGAATAAATTTATGGCGGAAGAAGATTTTGTCATGCTGGCGATTAATACAGAGAAGGATGGCCGCACCGTTGTGCCTGATTTTCTGAAGAAGAGTCCTTATACGTTTCCCATCCTCTATGACGACCAGGGCACCGTGCAGCAACAATACGGTGTCTACAAGTTTCCTGAATCCTTCATCGTTGGAAAGGATGGAACCGTCATTGAAAAAATCATCGGGCCACTCGACTGGTCCAGTTCTAAAACGGTCGCCTATCTCAAAAGTTTAGCCAAAGGATAATCAATTGTTGCAACAAACTGCCGATATAACTTACTGGATCGCCTTTACTGCAGGGATTCTATCGTTCGTCTCTCCCTGCGTGTTGCCGCTGATCCCATCATACTTGACCTATATTACCGGTCTGTCCTTCAACCAGCTGGATGAAGCTCACCCCGGCGCCAAGGTCCGCTTGACGGTCTTGCTTCACACTCTCTGCTTCATCTTCGGATTTTCAGCTATTTTCATCTTGCTCGGCGCGATTGCTGGTATCGCTTCCGGACAGATCCAGGCCTTCTTGCGTGAGGGTTTGGACTGGGTCGCTAAGATCGGCGGGTTGCTGATTCTGCTGTTCGGTGTGCACATGACCGGTCTGTTTTCGTTTCGCGCTCTGCTCGGCGAGAAAAGGGTCCATTTGCACAAAAGACCGGCCGGTTTTTTCGGCACCTTTATCATCGGTGTTGCTTTCGCTGCCGGATGGACCCCCTGCATCGGCCCGATTCTGGCGTCGATTCTGATGGTCGCAGCGACCTCCGGTCAGGTCGGCGAAGGAACCATCCTGTTGACCTTCTATTCGATGGGCCTTGGAGTTCCCTTTCTGCTCTCGGGGCTGCTGTTTCACCAATTTTTGGGTGCATTCAAGCGGCTTCGGCAGCACATGCGGAAGATTGAAATCTGCACCGGTGTCATGCTGATTGCGGTCGGCATCATGCTGATGTTCGGCCTGCTAGGTCCGATCACCATGTTCTTTTACCGGTTTATCCCGGTCCAAGGATAGCTCCAGATTGATAAGCGGCACTGGCCCGCTCGTATTATCTCAATCATCGCCAGAGTTTGGAGACTTTAGATATGTCACAGTCTGACAAAGCAATAAATACCAATTGGACGCTGCTGTTCCTCTGTTGGCTTCTGGTCACAGTCTCAGCAACGATCAGCCTTTTTTTCAGCTCGGTGCTGGAGTATGAACCCTGCGTGCTCTGCTGGTATCAGCGGATCTGCCTGTTCCCGTTGATTTTCATTTTTGCGGCGGGCCTGTTCCCCGCCTTCGACAAAAGCGTCATCAAGTACGCTCTGCCGTTGACCATCGCTGGCGGCTTGACCGCTTTTTACCACACCCTGCTCTACGCCGGAATCATCCCGGAGAACATTCAGCCCTGCTCACAGGGCGTCTCCTGCACGGAAAAATATATCGAGCTGTTCGGTTTTATCTCGATCCCCATGATGTCATTTTTCGCATTTACAACACTTGTCACCCTGTTAATCATCTTGAAAAGGAGAACGTCTAAATGAAGTACGCACTGATTGGCGGCACCTGTCTGGTGCTGGTTCTGGCCTTTTTGGTCGGTAGCAACTACTACAAAGATCAGCAGGTTAAAAAATACGGTTTTATGGCTGCGGAAAACAGAGAACTCTTTATTCGCGATCATTCGCGAACCCTGGGCAGCGACGATGCCAAGGTTTTCCTGGTTGAGTTTATGGACCCGGCCTGCGAAACCTGCGCCGCCTTTTCCCCCTTTGTTAAACAGATCATGGATGCCAATCCAGGCAAAATTAAACTGGTGCTGCGCTACGCCCCGTTCCATGATGGCGCCGATAATTTCGTCAAAATTGCTGAAGCCGCCGGAAAACAGGGGAAGTACTGGGAAACCCTGGATCTGATGTTTAAGACCCAGAGTATCTGGGCCAGCCACGGCAACTGGCAGCCGGAGAAATTATGGGATCTTCTGCCGAGGGCAGGCGTGGATGTCGAGCAGATCAGAAAAGATATGCATAGCCCTGAGATCGCCAAAATCATCGAGCAGGACATGGCTGACGTAAGAGCGCTGAACGTGCAAAAGACGCCCGGCTATTTTGTTAACGGCAAGCCGCTGCAGACCTTTGGCTACCGTCAGTTGCAGCAGTTGATCCAGAATGAACTCAATCTGCAATACCCGAACTGATTTTGCATCAAAAAACGAGAGGAACTCAGAATTGAGTAAAAAGAAGAAAAAACAGAAGCCCTCTTCAGGGCCCCCAAAACCGGCAGCGGAACGGTCTTTGAAGCAAGGCAAAAAGCAACGACAACCGGTCCTGAAGAAAAGAAAGCAGCCCAACTGGCCGGTAACGGTACTCGCTTGTGTCGGGATGGCATTGACCCTGTACCTGACCGTTAACATCTGGCTTGGCGGCACGCCCCTGTATTGCGCCGAAGGGAGCTCGTGCGACATTGTCCAACAGAGCCGCTGGGGAACCTTCCTTTTGCTGCCAACATCCTTTTGGGGATTATTGACCTACGCTACGCTGGCCTTTATCGGTTTTAAGGTCCACAGTCCGGAGAAGCATTGGAAAGCAGCCTGGGTCGTCTCCGCGGTTGGGTTAGGCTACAGTATCTATCTTACTTCCATGTCGGTCTTTGTTATCGATGCGGTCTGTGCCTACTGCCTCATTTCCTTATCGCTGATGACAATTACTTTCGGAGTCATCGTTTCGCAGCGCCCCGAAGGGATGCCGAAGTTTAAGATGAACACCTGGATAGCAGAAACCGTCGTCGTGGCGCTGATATTTGTCGGCGGAATGCATCTGCACTATAGCGGTGTCTTCGACCCTGCGGCAGGACCTGAGGTCCCCTATCTGAAAGGATTGGCCACTCATCTCACCGAGAATGATGCCGTTCTTTACGGAGCTTTCTGGTGACCGGCTTGCAAGGAACAGAAGTTTCTGTTCGAGTCATCTGCCGAATTACTTACTTATGTAGAATGTACGCCCGGAGGCCGTGGGACTCCAAAAGCAGCAGAGTGCAGAATAAACGATATCAGTTCTTATCCAACATGGATTATCGGGGGAAAGAAGTATAAAGGGTTACTTAAACCAGAGCAGTTGGCTGCGCTTACTGGGTATCCGATGAAAAAATAGGTTTACTAAGTTAGTTGACTTATGGAGATATTCAGCCTGAATGTTCCTGCCCCTCTCCATACTTACCCTTAATGGAACGGCCAGCTAGTATTCTTTAGCTGGCCGTTCGCTTGTATGTATTGAAAGTCTGGAACTGATAGACGAGCAACCGTCCAAAATGTCCATCTCAGAACTCAAGTCGAGTAAAAACACCTGCTTGACCGACTCACCATTCAGGCTACCAACATGAAATCACAATGCTTTTCAAATCAGTGCCGTTTCAAAAGTTGGACCAAAAAGAACCCTTCCGCTAAGCTGCTGAAATTACAGTAAAGCAAAAGAGCCAATTTTCGCCCGAAAACTCGGATATTTTGCGATTTTTATTGGTTCGCTCGACGTTATTTCCTCATCTCCTTTGGAAATTTCTCGGGATCGAATCTCTTTTTACCGTCCTTGCCGAAGCCCCAAACATTGCTCACTTCCCTGTTGGATTTCAAAGTGCTGTCAGCATCGGCGCCACCGATAATGGCCTTGTTAATCCGTCGTTCTGCCCTATTCGCGATCCTCTTATCTTCCTTTTCAGAAACAGCGGTAGTGATTCCACTAACAGGTGTTTTTCTTTTTGATCGAGCCATTTACTTACCCTGCCTCAATTGAGGAGATGCCGATCTACGAAAGCCTTGGGTTTCAGAACCTCAATGCCGCCATAGCCATCCACATCCAGAAGATGTTTATCGCCACTGACTATCAACCGGGAACCACTAGCCAATGCGCAGGCGATGAACATATCATCATCGGGGTCAGCACTTACCGGCTCTTTCAGCGGCTCCGCCTGGATCATATCCGCCTCAACGACGATTAAGTCCAGAAGCTCAGCAAGATCTACAGGCGGATACTTTTTGCTGAGAACTTCCGCGACCCGCTGATACTCTTGCAGGATTTCTGGTGAGAGAACGAGCGTAAACCTGCCGTCACGCCAATCCTGGAGTATTTTGCCTGGTGGCCCGCCGAAGAAAATCCCCGAGATAAAGACATTGGTATCGAGAATAACCTTCACTTGCCACCTCGGACCTCAGCTATAGCGTCTGCGATGTCGGATTTTTTAAGTCCCACTGTTTTTGCCTGCCGACGTGCTTTTGCGACCAACCCATCAAACTCATCCATAGATGGCGGGGTAATGGCCTTCAGAATCACGACGTCGCCATCACCGACGACGACGAATTGGGTGCCCGCCTTGAGGTTAAGACGCTTACGCACGTCTTCTGGAATGACGACTTGCCCCTTTGAGGACATTTTTGTTGTAGCTAAAGTTGCCATAAGACTCCTCCTGCGATAATTCTTACCAGTAAGACTACAGTATCTGTGGCTCCTTGCCAAGAGGAAGGTTGAAAACAGAGGAAGATTGAAAACCACTTCTCCGCTCAAGCAAATTGTCTCTGCCGTTGCTGGAAACGCCAAGGAGGGAGAAAGGGTTGGGGATGATGAATGGACAAAGAGTTGGCTATGCCCGTGTCAGCACAACCGGCCAAGATCTCAGCTTGCAAAGAGATCGGCTTTCAACCTGCGACAAAATCTTCGAGGAAAAAGTTTCTGGTGGCAAAGGAGTCGTCAGGCCTGCACTTGAGGAGGCATTGAACTACGTCAGAGAGGGGGATGTTTTAGTCGTCACCAAACTCGACCGGCTAGCCCGCTCTGTTTTCGAGCTGATGCAAATCACCCAGACGCTTCAGGACAAGAAATGCGATCTTCAGGTTCTCGATCAGCAACTTGACACGTCAACTCCAACCGGTCGCTTGATCTTTCATGTTCTAGCTGTAATAGGCGAGTTTGAGCGTGAACTGATCACCGAACGGGCCAAAGAAGGCCGGGAACGTGCCGTGGCAGCAGGCGTGAAGTTTGGTCGCAAGCCCAAGCTCACGAAAAAGGAAGAACGTGAATTGCTTGAGATGCTGGATAGCGTCGTCATCAGCAAGGAAGACCTAGCCCAGCAGTTCAATGTTTCTAGGGCAACGGTTTACCGGCTGGCAGCGAAACTCGATAAGGATTTTGAAGAGCAGGATCAGCAGGGCTGAAAGCATGAAGGCTGCGGCCATTTCGGCTGCAGCCTCCACTAAACTCACCACATTTGAGATCCCGAAACAGAGAAGCCCCGGTCTTGGCTAGGGCTTCTCTTAATAACGAGGTTTGAGATAGTGGGGCGTCAGATCATGAAAATAGGAGCGTACCATTATTCGGTCGATCTTCGGGATGACATAAAAGCTGCCGTGCGGAAGAAACAGCCCGTCGGCGACGATGATATGCAGGTGCGGATGCCAGCGGCCTTAATCTCCAAAGTCTGGATCGCCCTCACCGTGTTGATTTCGCCTTGCGGTTGGCGCGGATGATAAACCACCACTGGGCCGACCTGCTGCATGATCCAAGGGGGAAGGCATGAAGCCTTCCCCCGGTCAGGAAAATCGCCGAGGAGAATATTCCTTCAGCTTTAGCGTCTGGACTTTCTGTAGCGGCGGTCGGAATCATCCCCGTCGCTGTCACTGTCGTAATCGTCGCTATCGATGTCACTATCACTGTCGCTGTCAAACCATTTGTCATTGACATCGGGGGGATCCATGTCGGCATCGGAAAGGGTCTTCATAAAGGCAACGAGGGCAGCTTCTTCCTCAGCGCTCAGGCCCAGATTCCCAAGAAGCGGCGAAAGGTTTGCCGCAACTTCAGGTGGTGGCCACATCCCCGGAACGTCACGAGTATTGTAGAAGTGAACAATCTCCTCGATACTCTTGAATACCCCGTTGTGCCCAAAGGCTTTCACAAAGCTGGGGTAGGGGCGCTTGTCCACGTTGCGCAGTGTCGGAGTCTTGTGCTTGCCGTAGTTCACCTCGGCAAACTCCTTATAATCGGGCTGGGTCGAAAGGAAGCCTCCGAGGCCCGGGTCAATCCAATCAGCACCATCGGGATTGAACTTCTTATGCTGGGTGTAGAATGGATTCTCCGGGTTTTTCGGTGCACCCAGATTATGGTATTTGAAATCGGTGAACAAAGGCGGTTCACCATTGGGGCCGGGTGTTACCAGGTGGCAGGCGGAACATAGGGCCTTGCCGGTGAAGAGACCGAAGCCCATCATTTCCTGATCGGTCAGTTCGGCCATTCCTTTCAGCCAGGCATCATATTTGGAGCTGTATTGATTACTTTCGCTCGAGCCCTCATAGGCGGCAATCGCTAGGGCAATGCGGTCATAGGTGGCCGCAACGTTCTTCTTCTTGCAATCGAATGAGCCGGGCCCAAATGCCTCTGTGAACAACTCCTCGTAGCTCTGGCCGAAAAGTTTCTTGGCAAATTTGGACTGTTTGACGCGTTTACAGACCACTTTTTCGCTATGATTGGCCTGCTCAAGGGGATTCAGGAATGGCCCCTGGGCCTGGTCAGCCGCTGGATTGCCCAGCTTATCGCCGGTAGCACGACCGTCCCAGAAATTTCCTCCCATGAACTCGCCGTTGGTTTTATGGAAGATGGGGCTCGGAGTGGCATACGCGGAGCTCGGTGGCTTGCGGTTGCCAAAGCGGTTCTTCTTAGCCCCTTCATACACTGCCCCATGCGCATTGATTTCAGGGTCGGGTCCGGTCCAGCCCGATTCGGGTGCATGACAAACGGCGCAGGCCTGGCCTTTGGGTGTGGACAGGTTTTTGTCGAAGAAGAGCGCTTTACCCAGTTTTTCCATCGGAGTCAGTTCACCGGTCGGCGGTTCATCGCCGATAGTGGCGGTGGTGCTGTCAGTGTCGGTCGCCCCTTTGTCGTCGGTGACGGTCAGGCTGACAACATATGTGCCAGCCATCGCATAGCTGTGGGTCGGGCTCATGCCCGTGCCCGCGTTTCCATCGCCAAAGTCCCAGTCATAAGACACGATGGTGCCGTCAGGATCGGTCGAACCTGAGCCGTCAAACTGAATCATTTCGTTCACGGACGCGCTGTAGGGACCATCGGGGTCCGCGCTTGGCGGTTGATTGACGATATCGCTGATGGTTGCGGTGGTGGCGGCTGTGTCGGTCGCCCCCTCATTGTCGGTGACGGTCAGGCTGACGGTATATGAGCCGGCCATCGCATAGCTGTGGGTCGGGCTCATGCCCGAGCCGCTATTGCTGTCGCCAAAGTCCCAGTCATACGACACAATGGTGCCGTCGGGGTCAGTCGAACCTGAACCATCAAATTGAATCATTTCGCTCGGGCTTGCACTGTAAGGGCCATTGGGGTCAGAAACCGGCGGTTGGTTGCCCTCCTCTTCAACGGTCACCAAAAGGCTGGTGGCTGCGGCCAGATCTCCCTGCGCAGCATTCGCACCATTGACTGAGTTTCCGGCCGCATACAGGGTCAGCGTTCCGCTCGGCGGAGCCGTCAGGTCGAAGGTGAAGATGACATCACCATTCCCATCGGCATTTCTGGGGGCTGACTGGACCACCTCAGCATTTAAAATCTTCGTGCCGGGATCACTGGCAGCAAGGGTTCCGGCGGTGGTCGAAACACCGAGTCCTCCGGCAACTTGCTGGCCGCCGCTAATGGTCAGGGTATAGGTATTGTTGGAATTGGGTGCCACTAGAGTCGGCCCCGTCAGGGTGACGGTGGGAGCAACTCCCCCCATGTGGCATGTATTACAGGTTGCGCCACCTTCACCTGAAAAACCTGATATGCCATTGCTGGACGCCAGTAGCCCGCCTGGTATTGCCAGTACAAGGGCCGTGATAACCAACCAGATAAGAAACTGTCGCTTTTTCATTTGTCCTTCCTCCCTTAGATACCACCTTTTCGCAGAATTAATAGCCATGGTTCAAGTGAAACAGTCGTAATCTTTTGTCGTCTCCTTTCGTCCATCAATGAAGAGCACCATTCCCTCACCCATGGTGCTTCCCCCAGTGAATCAAGATTTGGCATCAACTAAAAAGAAAAGGCTCGCGCAACAAATTGGTATGTGATGACAAAAAACGTATGGCGAAAATGGCATGACACAGGCAACTGAATTTCTGATTTGCCAGATGTGGATCGTTTACCCCGAGTCGTATGAACTTACGAACTAGGGGAGTTGAATAGAGCGACTATGGGAACACCCTTTAACGACCACGCCGGCAGAGACTTGAAGCATTTTGCCCCCTTGTTTTTGACCGGAAAAAACGCACCGAATATGGTCAACTTTAATAGGGGTTCCCCGATTGTCAACCGTAAAAATAGCGGTTATGGCAAGATGAAACTCTCTGATCTGCAGCGGGTGGGATTTTCCAAATATATGAACCTGTTGGACGGGTAATCGGAAAATCAGTCCGATCTGAAGACATTTCATATAAAACTGGCGGCAGATCGCTCTACTCAATTCCCTATCAAGCCGTAACCACTTCACTTTTTCCTTCAAGATTGTATCAAAAGTCATATCAAAAATGACCCTTCCGCTAAGCTGCTGAATTTACAACAAAGCTGAGAGTCGAAAACTTCTAGCAAGCTGGTAGCGATTCAGTCCGCGCTGACATGTTATCATTTGTAAACGGTGATCATTTTCAAATTGATTTTATTTTCGTCGACAGAGGAAGCATCATGAGAATTGGAATATTTTACAGCGGCAGCACTGGCAATACCGCTTTAATCGCTAAACGTCTCTCGGAGCTGGTCAACACCGCGCGCCTATATCCCATTGCTGATGCAGTGAGAGCAGATTTAGAAGCTTATGACCTGCTGATTCTCGGCACTTCAAGCTGGCACGATGAGGGGGATCGCCTGCAAAGTGATTGGAACGACGCCTATGATTGCCTGCGTGAAGCACAGTTGGAGGGGAAAAAGGTTGCTATATACGGGCTCGGAGATCAGATCCGTTATCCTGATGCCTTTGTGGACGGGATGAAGACTCTGCATGATCTGGCGGTGGCGGCCGGAGCCAGCATCATCGGCAAATGGTCCGATAAAGACTACGATTACACTTCCTCAGCTGCGGTTGAGGGGGATTCTTTCCTAGGCTTGCCCCTTGATGTCGAAAACCAGGACCAACTTACCGAGCAACGTCTGGCCGCTTGGGTATCTCTGTTGCAGGAGGAAGCGGGTATTACCTAATTCGGGACCATCGGCTATTGTGGGAACATTATTCCTTTTTTTCGAGGTTGCCCCGGCAACGCCCATCAAACCAGGTCACGTTAATTCTAATACGAGGAGAGTATTGTCATGTCTGAAACTATCTGTAATTGCATGAACGTCGATCGTGAGACCATAGTCAAAGCCATTAAAGAAAAAAATCTGCCTACGGTTGAGGAAGTTCAAGACGCCACCACTGCGGGAACCGGTTGTGGTAGCTGTGTTCCTGATATTGAAGATATCCTGGCGGAAGAATCCTGAACAGAATTTTTGGAACGGAATAGATGCTCCCAGGCAACTCTGGGGGTATCTATTGATCGATTAAATCACGAGTTTTGAAACGGAGTAAAGTACCCCTTTTTCTCAACGAGGCCCAAAGCTGAAATCGTCAGGTTCTGGCTCTTCGTCTTGCGGGAACAGATCGAGACCGATCTGCTCCTGGATGA
>CAMYNC010000107.1 GCA_947259685.1 uncultured Desulfuromonadales bacterium
AGGAATCAATATTCAATGGAAGTTTTTTCTTTGCGAGTATTGGGTCGGTTTTTTCTGCCATGATCGGCCTCCTGATCCAATAACAATCAATTTAAAATAATACAAACATTCAATAGAATATTGAATTCGCACCCATGTTTTCTATTGCAAGTATTTTTATAAAAAAATATCGTGAATTTAGCTAGGAATAAAATTATAAGTAGTAATTACTGGAAAGTATAAGTGTCAACCAAAGGGGTTTTTCCGACGTATTCAACCTTCTTCTCTCTATCTATTTTGGAATATTGGTCCAGGACAGCAGGTTGATGATATTTACAATATATCACCTGCATCTTTGTACTGTAAAAATACGCTAACTGGCGGATACGACGTCTCTGATAACAAAGTCAAACATTCAGACAGAATTGTCCTCCCAAAAAGAGTTGCTTGACAGTCCAATGAAAATGGGGGACAACAAACGGCATATAATTAAGTGGTTGCAATGGTTTATGAAAAATAAAGTGGCGGATTTGGTACCTTTATGGAGTTTACCCCATATCTCGATAGCTCAGGCTGTAACGCAGATACCAGAAAACAGCCTGAAGGACGATGCACTTTGGAAAATGGCCGCCGTGAAATCTTTCCTCTACAACCAGAAGTCAGGAGCCTCCTGGCCGGGGATTACGATGAATCTGCTCTTGGAGTCGCTACGATCCAAATCGATAAGAGCTTATCTGCTCGCCTTGTCCGCCTGCATCCTGTGGGCATCCGTGGTGTCGAGCACGGGCGCGCGGGCGGTCGACGCCAGCCGGCCCGCGTCGCTGGTCACGCCTGCGGTGTTGGAATCGAAGATCGCCGAAACGGAGGCCACGACTAGCCTGGCCGAGGAGGCCAAGGCCCGCCTCGTCGAGCTCTATCGCAAGGCGTTGAGCCATCTGGAGGCGGCGCGCGCCAACCAGGAATCGGCGGCGGTCTACCAAAGCACCGCCGAGACCGCGCCGGCACAGATCCAGGCCATCCGGGCATCGCTGAAGCCGGACGCTCAACCTGCGCCCCTGGAGGACCTCGATGCGAACGCATCCACCCCGCTGCGCGAGCTCGAGCAACTGTTGCAGAAGGAGCAGGCAGACCTGACCGCGGTGGATGCCAGACGCGCCGACATCGAGTCCCGCCTGTCGGTCATGGAGCAAAGGCCGGCTGCCATCAGCCGACGTCTCGCGGAGGCGACCCAACAACGCGAGGAGGTGTCGGCGAAGCTCCAATCACCCCCGGCAGACGGCGCTGGCTCGGCGCTGGTGCAGGCCGGGCGGTGGGCGCTGGAGACGCGCTACCAGGCGCTGAGCACCGCGATCAAGAAGCTCGACCAGGAGCTGCTGAGCCGTTCCCTGCGGATGCAGTTGCTCGAGGCGAAGCGCGACAAGGAACAAGCCGGCATTGCGTGGATCAGCGAGCGCGTCAAAGCACTGAACGAGCGGATCGGGCACAAGCGTCAACAGGCGGCCGAGCAGGCACAGGCCGAAGCGGCGCGCACAAAGCGCGAGACCGCGGGGATGGATCCGGTGCTGGTGCGTCTCTCGGAGCAGAACGCGGCGCTCTCCGAGGAAGTGAACTTCGTGACCGAGCGGCTGCGAGAACTCGACTTGGCACAGGAACGGGCGGAGCGACTCGCACAGCGGCTCGCGGCGGACTATCAGGACGCGCGTGAGACCCTGGAGTCGGGGGAGGTCACCGGGGATCTTGGCGGGATCCTGTTGGAGCAACGCGACGCCCTGCCGGATCTCAAGGCCTTTTTCCGCAATGCCGAAGTCCGCAAGCTGGAGATCGCCGACCTCAACACGCGGCGGTTGCGGCACCGGGCGGAGGCGCGGCGCATCGCGGACACGGACGCCACTGTCGACGCGCTCGCGGAGAAGCTGCAAGCCGACGCAACGGAGACGGCCGACCTGAGGAATCGGCTCGCCGCTCAGAGGGCCAGGCTGCGGGACCTGGTGGAGCAGCGCCAAGGTCAACTGACCAAGGGATTGGAGATCGACGGTATCTATCTGGGAAAGCTGCGCGAGGTCGATACGGCCGAGGACGCGCTGCTCGCGACCGCCGCCGAGCACGACGACTTCCTGCGCGAGCACCTGCTGTGGCTGCGCAGCGCCGAGCCGACCCGGCTGCGCGATCTTCGCTCCATGCCGTCCGAGTTGCACTCCCAGCTCGTCGCCGCGGACGTCCCAGGCCTGATGCGCCTGATTGCCCACCGGCTCTCTCGCAGCATCGGTTTTTGGCTCGCGTTGATCGGCGCGGCCGCGCTGCTGTGGCAACGCCGCTCGCTGATCACGGCCATCGAGGCCGCCGCGGCCCGGGTCGGCAAACCCACCACCGACAAGCTCGCGCACACCTGGCGGGCACTGGCGCTGACCCTGCTCGTCGCGGCACCCTTGCCGCTGGTGCTGGCCGCCGCGGGATGGCTGTTGCGAATCGACGGCCAAGGCACCGAGCTGTCCATCGCGTTGGGCGACACCCTCACGCCGGTCGCTTTGCATCTCTATATCCTGCGCACCCTGCATGCCGTCTGCCTGCCGTGCGGATTGGCCGAGGTGCATTTCCGCTGGCCGAAGCGCAATCTGGTGCTGTTGCGGGTTCAGGTCGACCGACTCGCTTGGCTCTACGTCCCCGCGGCCCTGTTGGCCAACTTAGCCGTCGACCTGAACCCGGCCCAGACCGGTGGCACCCTCGCCAGGTTGATGCTGCTCCTGGGCTACGGCGCCCTGTCCTGGTTCCTGTTTCGGGTGTTCCATCCCAAGCGCGGCGTGTTGGCCCAGTTGCGATTGCGCGACGACTACCCGCTGGTCTTCCGCACCTACCTGCTCTGGTATCCGCTGGCTGTGATCTATCCGCTGGTGTTGGTGTACCTCGGGTTTACGGGCTACATGTACTCGGCGGCATCCGAGTCCTACATGTTCCAGTACACCCTGTGGTTGATTCTCGCCCTGGTGCTCGTCAATGCCCTGGCGCTGCGTTGGCTGCAGCTGACGCGCCGGCGCCTGGCCTATGACGCCGCCATGGAGCGTCGACGGCTGGCCCGGGAGGCCGCTCAAGCGGAAGATCAGGAGGTCGCCGGTGAGGGCGGGGAGCTGTTATTCGAGGAGCCCGAGGTGGACATCTCGGCCCTGAGCGAAGAGACCCGCGGACTGATCCGCATCCTCTTGATCGTCGCCACCGTCGTCGGGTTCTACCTGATCTGGGCCAGCGCCTTGCCGGCGCTGCGCATCCTGGATGTGGTCATGTGGCACGAGACGCTCACGGTCGACGGCGAAGACCGGCGCCTGCCCATAACCCTGGCGGACCTGGGCCTGGGGCTGCTCTACGTGCTCGGCACCTGGATACTCGCCAAGCGCCTGCCGGCCGTGATAGAGATCATCCTGCTGCAGCGGTTCGAGGTGACGGCCGCCAGCCGCTACACCGTCACGACACTGACCACCTATGCCATCGTCGTCGTCGGCGTCTTACTGGTCCTGGGCACCCTCGGTCTGCATTGGTCCCAGCTGCAATGGCTGGCAGCGGCTCTCACCGTGGGCATCGGCTTCGGCCTGCAGGAGATCGTCGCCAATTTCATCAGCGGGCTGATCATCCTGTTCGAGCGCCCCATCCGGGTGGGTGACGCCGTCACCGTGGGGGACACCGATGGTATCGTCACCAAGATCAAGATCCGCGCCACGACCATCCGCAACTGGGACGGCAAGGAACTGCTGGTGCCAAACAAGGAGTTCATCACCGGTCGTCTGCTCAACTGGTCGCTGACCGACCAAACGACCCGCCTGGTCCTGTCCGTCGGCATCGCCTACGGATCCCCCGTGCGAGAGGCCATGAATCTGCTGGAGGAGGCGGCGAAGGAGAACCAGGATGTGCTCGATGACCCGGCCCCGACGGTCATATTCGAGACTTTCGGCGACAACTCCCTGGGCCTGTTGCTGCGCTGCTTTGTCGACTCTGTCGAGCAGCGATACCTGGTTATGAGTGCACTGAACGAGGCCATCAACGACAAGTTCAACGCTGCCGGTATCACCATCGCCTTCCCGCAACGCGACCTGCATCTCGACACCATCAGGCCGCTGCGCGTGCAAATCGAAGGGGACTTCCAGACCAACTGACGCGCTCGGTGGCGCCGGAGTCCCCTCCGGTGGTTGACCTTTTGTCGCCTGATCATTGCCGGCATCCTGGGGCTTAAAGTGGTTTCCAGTCATTAAATTAACGTGAGGGAATTATGAGGATTAGAGCAGTTATTATCGTTGGTACTCTGTTTTGTACATCTCTACTGTCCGGAGCATTTGTTTTTGCCGGCGAACAACAAGGAGGGGGCGGAGAAGACCTGGCCGCTAAGACCCAGAACCCGGTGGGCGCCATGTACAGCCTGCCCTTTAAGTTCACCTTTGATTATGGCGCGGACAATGGCGAGGCAACTTTTCTCAATATTCAGCCGGTAATTCCAGTTACTGTTGGCGACTGGAATCTGATCAACCGTGTCATTATGCCAATCATTGATAGCCCTGGTATGGTTACAGGAACACCGGAAATCCCAAATCCCGTTCCAGGCGACGGTGCTACAGGTCTCGGGGATATAAACTACTCAGTCTTTCTATCTCCGGCTGAACCTGGCAAGGTGATCTGGGGTGTTGGCCCCTCAATCATGATGGACACCGCCTCGGACGATCAGTTGGGAAGTGGCAAATGGAGCTGGGGTCCAACCGCAGTTATGCTTGTGCAACCAAAACCATGGACCATCGGACTCCTGGGACGGCAACTCTGGTCATTCGCCGGAGACTCGGATCGCAGCGTTGTCAGTCAACTGCTGCTGGAGCCCTTTATCAATTATAACCTGGATGACGGTTGGTACCTGATCACCGATATGATCATTACGGCAAACTGGATGGCAAAATCTGACAATCGCTGGACCATACCTCTGGGTGGCGGTTTCGGCAAAATGTTTTCCATCGGCAACCAGAAGATGAACACTAAGCTTGAGGCCTATTACAATGTTGAAAAACCCGATGGTGCCCCGGAATGGGCTCTCAATTGGACGTTGCAGTTTCTCTTTCCAAGGTAATGAAGCAAATTTCAATGTAGCCGGTCGCATGGTGCGGTTGGTAAAAAAACACACATTCTAACCACAAGGAGAATTCCATGGAAATGAAATGGAAAATTGCCATTGTCTCCATCTGTGCTGCCGCAATGTTTACCGGCACCCAGATTCAGGCGGCAAGTGAAAAACCAAACATCCTGGTCATCATGTCCGATGATGTAGGTATCACTAATCTCAGTGCCTATAGCCGGGGAATGTCAGGATATCATACCCCAAACATTGATCGTATATCAAACGAAGGTGTTTTGTTTACTGATTACTATGCGGAGCAAAGTTGCACAGCCGGCCGGTCTGCATTTATTACCGGCCAGTCCCCCATCCGGACAGGTCTTACCAAGGTTGGTTTTCCCGGCGCCTCGATTGGGCTGCAGAAAGAGGATCCGACCCTGGCAGAGATGTTGAAGCCACTGGGATATGCTAACGGGCAATTCGGCAAGAACCATCTCGGTGACCGTAACGAGTTTCTACCGACAGTTCACGGTTTTGATGAGTTTTACGGCAACTTGTATCATCTTAATGCGGAAGAAGAGCCCGAGAATCCGGACTACCCTAAAGATCCGGCGTTCCGTGCAGAATTTGGGCCTCGTGGCGTGCTGGATTGCAAGACCTCTGATAAAGACGATACAACTGAGGATCCACGCTTCGGTAAAGTAGGCAAGCAGGTCTGCAAGGATACCGGTCCACTGACCAAGAAACGTATGGAAACCGCGGATGACGAGTTCGTAGATCACGCCATGGACTTCATCAAAAGAAACACCAAAGACAAAAAACCTTGGCTTGCATGGGTAAATACCTCTCGTATGCACTTTTACACCCATTTGAAAGAAGAAAGCACAGGTGTCACAGGTCTGGGTATCTTCGCGGATGGGATGGTGGAGCATGACGGCCATGTGGGTCAGCTTCTTGATCTGCTGGAAGAACTAGGGGTCAGCGAAAACACGATCGTTCTCTATACTGCTGACAACGGTCCCCACTACAATGAATGGCCTGACGGAGGTATTTCCCCGTTCCGTGGTGAGAAGAACACGAACTGGGAAGGTGGCTACCGCGTTCCAATGCTTGCACGCTGGCCGGCAAAAATCAAAGGCGGCAAGGTTGTCAACGATACGACCTCAGCGCTTGATTGGGTTCCGACACTCGTGGCAGCAGCAGGCGATGCAGAAATCAAAGGGGAACTGAAAAAAGGAACAAAACTTGGCGACAAGGAGTTCAAGGTTCACCTGGATGGCTACAACCTGCTTCCTAACCTGAGCGACAAGAGTAAAGAATGGCCTCGTCGCGAGTTCTTTTATTGGAACGATGGCGGCGGTATGGTCGCATTGCGATATGATGAGTGGAAACTGGTTTTCCAGGAGCAGCGCGAGAAGCAATTTATGGTGTGGTCTGAGCCGTTTGTGCCACTGCGTATCCCAAAGATTTTCAACCTGCGCACCGATCCTTTCGAGCGGGCTGATACAGACTCTAACAACTACTACACCTGGTGGATTCGCCGAGTCTTTGCTCTGGTTCCGGCACAAACCTTTGTAGCTGAGTATATTGAAACCTTCAAGGAGTTTCCGCCGCGACAGGAACCTGCAAAGTTCAATGTGGATGATGCGCTGAAAGCTATGAAATCAGCGGCTTCTGCGGGCAACTGATGCATGATTGATGGCGGTAATAACTTGTTGCAAGCTATCAGGTGACTAAATAAAGGCCCGTTCCCATTTTTTTGAACGGGCCTTATAGGTAGCTTTCTAACCGTGCTGCAATGCAATAACAAACCCGAGAGCATAACCTTGGATCTTGGTATTCTTGCTTTTATCTTGGGTCTGTTCTATGCGACCCCTTGCTTTGCGCAGGAAAAAGTCGAACCGGATCCGATAGGCAATTACATTTACAGGGATGAAGGCATCGAGGTGACCGGGCCGGAAAGTCCGGTTGAGATCGATATCGGCGGCAGGATCAATTACGACCTGGGCTATATACATGAAGACGCTGAACTACAGGCAGCGTTTCCTTGTTTCGACGGCTTCCATGATAGCCTTCGTCGCCTCAGTGTTTCTTTCCTTGGCCGGGCCTTTGATGTACTTGAAATGAAGTTTGAGATTGATTTTGCCAATAAGGAAGATATCAAAGACGACTGGATCCGCATCACCCTCGATCCCGTTCTGCCGCACATCACCTTCGGCCATTTAAAAGAGCCCTTTTCACTGGATATGCTGACCAGTGGTAATTAAACAACCTTTATGGAGGTCTCTTTACCGACAAGAGCATTCACCCCTTTCAGGAACATAGGGTTCACTGCAAACGGGACATGGTCGGGAGAACGGATGACCTGGGCCATTGGTTCTTTTCTTAACACCGGTGCTTTCGGCAACGAGGGAGAGAGTCAGGATCAGATCGAAAGTGCCAATGGGTATGACCTGGTGGGGCGGGTTACTGGACTGCCAATCTATGGTGGTGACGGAAAGAGACTGCTGCATCTTGGTTTTTCCTACCTGCAACGGTATAGAAATGACGACGAGAATGACTTCGGGACGCAGTTCAGAACACGGTCCGAATCACGCCTGACAGATGATCGGCTCGTTGACACCACGCGCATTTATGACCAGGGTCAGTACCTGATCAGCCTGGAGGCCGCCTGGATGGATGGCCCCTGGTCAATCCAGGGGGAATATTTTCATGATTTTGTCGATTCAACCAGTTCGCTTCAATTCAATGGCTGGTATGTGCAGGGCAGTTGGGTGATTACAGGTGAGTCTCGAAAGTATCAGAAATCAGGCGGAATCTTTTCCCAGATAAGCCCGGAACATGAATTCAGCTTTGGCACCAGCGGATGGGGCGCCCTGGAACTGGCTCTGCGACTCTCCAGAGTGGATTTGAATGACAAGTAGTCAATGGTGGTGAGGAACAGAATATCACCGTTATCTTAAACTGGTACCTGAAACCAAAGATTCGTTTCATGGTCAACTATATCAACATAAAGGTGGAAGACCGCGCTGATCCTGTTGTCGACAACGGCAGGGCTGACATTATTACGAGTCGTTTTCAGGTAAGCTTTTAGTAAATATTAGGGTTTCTTGAATAATTATTGCAATAAAAGCGCATTTTTCTTCAGCATAACGTGCTGAAATTACATCACTATGGTAAAGTCTTTATTCGTAAAAAGCATAACTGATCCTGCCAAGATGGAGACCATAATGATTCAGCCCGGATTCTTTGACCTTGATAACCGCCTGCGCAAAATTGATAGCAACGGAGATCCTCTTACCAAGATAGAAGAGGTCGTTGATTGGGAGATTTTTCGCGGTATCCTTGAAACAGTTCGCAAAAAGCGCGGTAAGTCTCAGGTTGGTCCCAGAGGATACGATGTCATCCTGCTCTTCAAGATTCTTGTGCTTCAATCTCTGTACAATTTGTCCGATGACGCGACCGAATTTCAAATCCTTGACCGGCACTCTTTTTGTCGTTTCCTTGGTCTGCATCTTGGCAGCAAAGTTCCGGATGCTACCACCATTTGGCGATTTCGAGAAGATCTTATCAAAGCCGGTGTTTTGAAGAATTGTTTGCCCGGTTTGAACAGCACCTGCAGGACAACGGACTTACGGCTTTGAAGGGGCAGATTGTTGATACCAGTATTGTTAATGTTCCGAAGCAGCGTAACAGCCGTGATGAGAATCGCCAGATAAAGGAAGACAGGACTCCGGTAGAGTGGGGCAAAACAAGCGCAGGAGAAAGGATGTCGATGCCCGCTGGACCAAGAAAAACGGGAAATCCTATTTCGGATACAAGAACCATGTCGCCGTGGATGTTAAGCATAAACTGATTCGGGGATGGAAAGTAACCGATGCCGCTCTGCACGACTCCAATGTGTTTGAGGATATTCTTGCAGAGAATACAAGTCGGGATGTCTGGGCTGACTCAGCGTATTACTCGGAGAAACGGTTAAAGAGTTTACGGGAGTCCGGGTATCGTGAGCATATTCAGCGCAAGGGGTGCCGTGGCAGTAAGTTGAATAAGCAGGAACAGGATTGGAATCGAAGTCGTTCCAAGGTTCGTTCCAGAGTTGAGCATGTGTTTGGTGTTCAGGCACAAAAGGCCGGTAACCTGATCTTGCGAACTGTCGGCCTCGCTCGTGCAACATTGAAAATTGCTCTGAGAAACCTGGCCTACAATATGGACAGGATGGGAACGCTGTTTGCCCCATAGCACGGTAACAGCAATTTAAATGCCGGGAAGTGTCCTGGCAGAGGCCCAAATGCTGACCAATCAGATAAGTATTATACGCAGGTAGAGGCTTCAATTTTTCGTTTTTAGCAGATTTTGGAAAAGAGTAAGTGAATTCTCAATATTCAAGATTCCCATTAGTTATGCCACGCATTTGGCACCAACCCGAATGCTTACAGTTTCTAACCCGTTTTATCAATCAAAACAAACTATTACACGACAATGAAAGCAAAACAAAAAACACAGCACATGAACAGCAAATACTTTTCCGCACTGTCTATCTCTCTCGTTCTTTTTGTTCTTTTAGTGTCCGGCAGAGGAACCGGTCAGGCAGAGGAACGAGTCGAATTTCAATCCTACAAGCAGGTTCTGCAGCTTTTTGAAAAGATGGATTACACCGAGCAATCATGGGATCAGGGATCTCGTGAGGTGCCAAGAGTCTATCTGACAACCATACCTCCACTCTGGAGTCCTAAACTTTCCAGGCAGATAGAAACCAAGATGAAAAAAGAGATATTTTTCCGGGTTCTGGCACCGCTTATTCTCAAGGGAAACGAGAATATTGCTGTTGAGCGCAAGCGATTGCTCAAGGCGGCCAAACAGCCGGAAGGTGATCAGCAGTGGCTGCGGGGACTTGCTGTCAAATACAGGGTAAACAAGGACGTGGATTTGGCAGTTACGCAGCAGGAACTGGAGCAACTGAACATCCGGGTGAACATCATTCCTCCCTCCCTGGTCATGGCTCAGACCGCTGAGGAAAGCGGTTGGGCAACATCACGATTTGCAGTTCAAGGCAACGCAATGTTTGGTCAGTGGACCTGGGGCGGCAAGGGGATCACACCAAAGCAGCAGCGCAAGGGCAAGGGCGATTATAAAATTGCAGCCTTTGAATCACCGCTGCTTTCAATTGAAGCCTACATGCTCAACCTGAATACCAATCACGCCTATGACGCCCTGCGCAACAAACGGGCCGCATTGAGTAAATCCGGCAAGAACGCCACCGGTCCGGAACTGGCCGAAACCCTGACAAAATATTCCGAACGAGGTCCTGCGTATGTCAAGTCGCTCAAGGGACTTATCAGCTACAATAAACTGACTGAAATCGACCAGGCCCATTTGAAAGATATGGAACCAATCCTCCTGATTCCTACAGGGGGAGAGAGAGAATAAGATGCTTGATAAATCTGGAGATGTTATCCGGTTAGAGACTGAGTATCCCGGAACTTTCCAACGGCATATTTCGTTGGAGATGCACCATGTTCAAACCCTTTGATATGCGGCCTTCAAGATGAAAGATACAAAGAATCCAGCCGAAGATCTACAGCCAACAGCCGCTCCGGCTGTTGCCGTTGTTATCAAAAAAAAGGAAAATCTTGTCTCGCTTCTCTCCACCGGGTTGTCAGTCGCCAAAATGCATCAGGGTAATCTGACAGTTTTTTTTGTTACCCCGTCCGATGACCCGGCTGATTGGTTTTCCGTACCTGCTGAATATGATTCCGCCACTATTGTTAAACAGTTTATTACTGGGGAAAATTATGTCCGTTTACTGATCAAACAACTGGCTGTATTGAAGCCCGGGCTGCTCGGTATGGCGATGGATGAGAAAGACGGCGAAGATCGGTACCTGGCCGGTAAAGCGTATGAACCAGTCCTGCAACAGCTGAACTGCCCTGTTTATCTTGTCAAGAGCTCAGCGGATTGGTCCCTGCCGGAATCCCTTTCTGCCTTTGTCCCGTTCTGGGATGATGAAAACACCCGGTTTGCAATAACGACAGCCCTGGAGGTGAGTCCGAAACTTCGTATTACTGCAGCTAAGGTTGTAGCCCCAACTGCTAATGAACATGAACGACAGATGCAGAAGGAGGAATTCAGTAAACAGACAGAAAACTGGGCAAGCAACGACCGCGTCCAGACCAAGTTGCTCTACAGCTTTGACGAACAAAAGGAACTGCTGCAAGAGGCAGTTAACTACGATTTTCTGTTAACCGGCGTTGGCAGGGGCAACCGTCTGACCCGAACCATTTTTGGCGATTTCAGAAACAAGTTGATCAACCAGACAACAGGCACGGCAATCATCTTGCGTGAATATCAGGGGAAGGCGGGCAAGATCATCTCCAGAGGCTGGTCATTTTTTGACTGTTTGCTGCCCACCTTAACCAGAGAAGACCGGGTTGAAGCCTATCGGCTGATACGACGAGGCGGCAGGCCAAATCGAGATTTTTATTCCATGATTGCTCTTTCTGCTTCCATTGCCGCACTGGGACTCATTTTAGACAGTGCCGCCGTTATCATCGGCGCCATGCTGGTCGCACCGCTTATGTCTGCCATCATTGGCATGGGATTGGCAATAATCCATGGGGATCTTCGTTTTTTAATACTGACTTCACGGGCTACCCTGCTTGGTGCGGGTATCGCCATCCTGACGGGTTTCTTCTTAGGCCTGATTAATTTTCACGGCGACACGACCTCGCAAATCCTGCAGCGTACCAACCCCACGATTCTTGATCTCGTGGTTGCTCTGATTTCCGGGGTGGCGGCCGCTTATGCCCTGTGCCGGAAAAACGTATCCAATTCTCTGCCAGGTGTGGCCATTGCCGTTGCCCTGGTTCCTCCCCTTGCCACGGTTGGAGTCTGCCTGTCCATCGGCTTCTGGGGTCTGGCATTTGGGGCATTAAAATTGTTTTTAAGCAACATGGTTGCAATTGTCTTTGCAAGTGCGCTGGTCTTTGCATCCTTTGGGTTCAAGCCAAATCTTGATACGCTTAAAGATAACAGACGGCTCAAGGTGTTTCAGCGCTCCTTTATTGCCTCCGGCATCCTGGTGGTTGTTATGCTGGTTCTGCTCGTCACCCGGACGATCCATGATGTCCGTGAGGCCAACTTTGACGATGAAGTCCAGGTTGAACTGACGCAATATTTTGAAAAACTTGACATTAAGACCGAGGTGGCTGACTGGAAAATAACAACCAACAGGGAGGGTGTTTTTCAGTTTGATGTTCAACTGGAATCACCACAGGAAATTACTGCAAAAGAGGTCAACGCACTGGAAAAACGTCTGGAAACAAGACTGAAAAAACAGGTTGTCCTGGATCTTACCGTTGTACCGGTAGAGCGATTGCATGCCCAATAAGTGAAACAGGGATAGTTTAAAGTATGTACAAGGTTTTGAAATGACGGTTTTCCGACTGTGCAGAATTGCATTATTGTTGTCATTGATCGGGCTTTCCGGTGGTTGTGCAACGGTGTCTTTTGACCAACCTAAATCCCACAGCATTGCTTTCACCGATACGGGCGACACGATTCTGGGCAAGTCTGTTGCGGACTGGGTTTCCTTGCATCAAGGGTTATCCGATTTCTATCCCCTTGAGGAGGGGATGGATGCGCTGGGTGTCAGACTCCGGCTGGCGGAGCGTGCTGAAAAAAGTATCGATCTTCAGTACTTCCTGATGAAAGAGGACACGGCCGGTGCGGTGATAACCAATGCTCTGCTCAAAGCGGCTGACCGGGGTGTGCGTGTCCGTTTTCTGATAGATGATGTCTTTACCACCTTTCCTGATCGCTATTTCCTGCTGCTGGATCAGCACCCCAATATCGAAATCCGCATATTTAACCCAGTGTCCCGAAGCGGCATCTCAACACTTAACTTTATCGGTCAATTCAACCAGGCGAACCGGCGCATGCACAACGAATAAGGATAGATTGTGTGAGCGCAGCGAACCACGATCTTATCCAGGGTTGAACAAGCCCGGTCTACTATAAAGGAAATATCTTTTTTGCTGGAA
>CAMYNC010000108.1 GCA_947259685.1 uncultured Desulfuromonadales bacterium
CGGGGCTAGAGTGTCAACCTGCCATTCATGCAGAACCGCGCGCGCTTTTGTGCGCTTGGCCATTGAGCAGAATGGAGTTTCCGTTGGTGAAATAGTGAAGATTTTGTCAATCAAATCCTCACGGTTACCTATCGCTTCATAGGTATCAAAGGCATTAGTTACCTGTGCCATTAGTCATAGTCCTTAATAGGGATCAGCCTCCGCTGAACATTGCAGCGAGAGTGTCCACAGATGGGTTCTTTTCAAAGTTTTCGACAACGCGGGCTTTGGTGTTCGTGCCTTTAGGCGTTCCAGGTGCAGCCGATTTAGGAGCGGGCTTGGCCTTCGTTTTCAGCTTTGCAGCACTTGCCTGCGTAGCGTCGTAAAGACGTGCCTTGTTCAACACGGCAATTGAAAGAGCGTCTAACTGTGAAAGCTGTTCCGGCGCAATGCCGTAACTCCTGTTAGCATATTCCTTAATGGATTGCTGCAAGGCGCTTGCTTTCTGAGGGTCTGCAAATTCAGGGATCAACTGTTTAAGTTTGTCGGCCTCATTGTTTATCCATTCGCGTTGCTTCGCCTCGCTGGCTTGCTGTTCCGCTTGTTGGATGCCCTGCAATTCCCTTTGTGCAATTTCCCTTTGCTCTTTTACCTGATTGTAAACAGCGAATTGTCTGCTGTATTCAATCGGGTCTTCAGTTGCCAATGAAATATCCGGTAACGGCATTTCGCTGGTTGCCCAATGAGACAACGCTTCCTTAAGTTGCGCTTTCATTGTGCTGGTTTCGGCCTGCTCAGCTTCTATAGCTCGCCTTTGTTCGGCCATTTCGTTGCCTTTGGAGGAAAAATGACGTTCACGGTCCTGTTCCCGGCGCACAAGATATTCTTGCGCTTCGGGTGGCAATCCCCTGAACTTTTCCTGTTCATCGGCACTCATACTGATGGGCGGAGTCCATGTAGCTTCACTGTGGTCCGTTTCCGGGTCAGCTTCGCTTATTTCTTCCTCATCAGAAACTTGTTCTTCGCCTTCGTCTGCTGCCTCTACTTCTGGCGCGTCGTCGGGCTGTTCAGCTTGGATTTCTTCCTGTTCTTCAGGTTCATCAATGTCTGGCGCGTCGTCTACCATAGCGCCTGCAATGTCGTCTATTGATACTTCTGGCTGTTCGTTATCGCTCATTGTTCTGTATCTTCCTTGCGGCGTTCAAACTCTAAGTTCTTAGAGGCGATGACACCGTTGTTGATGACTGTCTTATAATGCTGGCTGATTTCCGTATAGCACCGCGCCTGGAGCCAAAGCAGTTCGCGGTTTTCCTTGTCTGTTTCCTCAATGATTTGCTTACTTAGTTCTGCAACCTTTTCGGATACGTGCTGAAATAGTCCGTGCTCAACTTCGCAGAATGTCTTGGCCATTCGTGCCTTGTGTTCTGCATCAACGTCTTTTTGGCTCAACCTACTTCACCACCCATCCGCACAGATGAACCAACGTTGCTATCAGATGTCGAAAGCGCTGCTTTTAGCTGTATCTCTGCAATCATCTGCTCACGCTTCAATTCAGCTTCCATTTGCATCTGTTCGCGTTTCAATTGGAATTCGGCAACCATCTGTTCACGTTTCAATTCAGTCTCGATTGTCATCTGTTCGCGCTGCAATTCAAATTTCTGCTGTTCGTTCTGGGCATCCTGAGCGAGCTTTTCTTGGTTGTTTTGCCCATCTTGAACGAGCTTCGCTTGATTGTTTTGCGCATCCATTTGCATCTGCTGTTGCTTTATCTGTGCATCTTGTTGCGCCTTAACCATATCAGGATCAGGTTGTGGTTCTGGCTCCGGTGTGTTTTCTGGGTTCGAGAAATAGCGCGAAACATCGCCTTGGCCTGCTGCTTCAACAAAATCAGAGGCCGCGTTGTAAAGGTGTTCTCTTGACGCCAGTCCAATCTGCATTCCCTCTTTCTGCATCCCGATAATAGCACCGATTGAAGCCATTTTTTCATGATGCAGCATCTGTGAATGCGTCGCTTTAAGCTCTTCATTGGCCTGTTTAAGCCCTTGGGTCCGCTCATCGACCATATCTTCCAGGGAATCGTTAAGGGCCAGCATCTGCTCCTCAATCATCAATTGATCGGTGATATCGGTCAGGACACAGACAAGCCCCACAACCTTTTGGTCCTGTTCAAGAGGAGCACCAACCAATTGAAAAGCCCGGAACTCACCATCATGCCGCTGATATTGAAACTCTTTGGTAATCCTTCGCGGCTTATTAAAAAACTGTTCTATCGTTTTGGAAACAGAGGCCTGTTCGTCCGGATGAACCGCTAAGGTTGCCGAAAGAGGATCTGTGCAATCGAAACCGGTATACTCACACCAAGCTTTATTTCCCCAAACAAGTTTCTGATCGACATCAACCAGCGCCAGGCAAATCGGCGTTGACTCCACTAAATTTGAAAACTCCGACGGAGTATTCATCTTTCCTTCTCCTCCTCCCCTGAAGATTTTCCCCGTGGCAAACGGATCGTAAAAGTGGTCCCCGCTCCAACTTTGCTGGAAACCATTATCTCACCACCATGTTTTTTAATGATTTCAAAACTGATGCTCATTCCCAAGCCGGTGCCTTTGCCAACCTCTTTGGTGGTAAAAAACGGCTCGAAGATTTTTCCAAGATTCTCTTCGGCAATTCCGCAACCGTTATCAGAAATACGAATAACAACATGATCTTCTTCTGGCTGGCTGCAGATTTTGATCAAGCCATCTTTTTCAATGGCCTGGGCTGCATTTACCAGAATATTGGTAAAAACCTGGGTTAGCTCCTGTGGATTGCATACGAGTTCAGGAAGCTCGGCCAAGTCCTTTTCCAGTTCGGCTTTATACTTTATTTCATTCCAGACGATTGCGATGGTACTTTCAACGCATTCATTCAGGTCAACTGACTGCTCTTCGGCCTGATCAACACGAGAGAAGGTCTTGAGGTTCTGGACGATTCTTTTAACCCGATCGGCTCCGTCCAAGGATTCTTCGATCAGGTCGGCGATATCTTCTAGGACAAAATCGAGTTTCAATTTTTTCCGTTCAGACTTAAACTTCTCTTCCCCTGAAGCTTCTTTGAGACCGGCTTCAAGAAACGTGATGTAGCCGACCAGTTTCTGGGTGTACTTATCAAGACTCTTTAAATTGCTGGCAATAAAGCCGAGCGGGTTATTGATTTCATGGGCGACACCGGCAGCAAGCTGCCCAATCGAGGCCATCTTTTCACGCTGAAGCATTTGAGACTGAGCAGACTTTAAAGTACTGTAGGCCGTATCCAATTCCTGACGCTGCATCTCAATTTCGGCGTTCTGAATTTCCATATGAGCTGCCAATTGAGTGGCTTGAGCAACGGTCCGCTGCAATTGTTCATCGATTCGCTTGCGCTCAGTGATATCTTCTTTAATTGCCAGGAAGTGGGATATTCGGCCATTGCTGTCGAAAAGCGGAGAAATCAGAGCCAACTCCCAGAAAAATTCACCATTTTTCTTTTTATTATGGAACTCTCCACGCCACTGCTTACCTGTGTTTAAAGTTCGCCACATCTCCCGGTAATCGGTATACCGCTTTTCACCCTGCAATATGCGCGGGTTCTGCCCGAGAGCCTCTACAAACTGGTAGCCAGTCACTTCGCAAAACCTTGGATTTACATAGGTAATCCAGCCATCGGGGTCGGTGATCACGATAGCAGCCGGGTTCTGCTCAATTATTTGCGTCAGAAACTGTTGTTCAATTACCAGGCTACCAGCAGGGCTTATGTTATGAGTTTTGTCCATAATTGACCTTCTCAGGAAAGAAAATCCTCTCGATTTTCCTCAAACACCAGACTGAATTCTTGAAGTATTTCCGCCAATTTTTCTTCCTCCAGATTCAACTCCCTGGATCCAGCAAGTTCAACAAGTGCCACATCATTTGGCTGGCCAAAAATCCCAAACATCGCCGGAAACTCGCTGGCAATGTTGACCAGACAAATCATGTTATTGGTGTTCTGATCGGCTATATCTGTCAGGTCAGCAGAAAAATGGTTCAAGGCAACAAGTGACATCATTTCGGAAAGCTGCCAATGCTCTAAAACCGCAGCGCCGATCTCTGAATGAGTCGTGCCATATTTTTGCCGCTCCCTTTCAGCCAAATCCTGATCCTCAGCGATAATCATTTGTTCGATAAAGGCTTTATCGCTGCCATCCTGATTGTTGATAACAACCTTGCCGATATGACGGAATAACCCGGCCATAAACGCCTCTTCGGGATCTGTCAGCGATAATTTTTGAGCTAAAAAGCGGCTACCGAGAGCGCAGACCATCGAGTCTGCCCAGAGCATTTGTTTGAAATGATCAAAGGGCTGGTGAATACTGCGCATGCCTGCTGCCAGGACAATGCTCTTTAAAGTCTGCTCACCAAGCACCACGATAGCCGTAGACAAAGTCTTAACCTGGCGAGACATGCTGTAATATGAGGAGTTAGCAATTCTCAACACCCTGGCAGAAATAACCGGATCTTTAGAAACAAGGTCTGCCAATTGGCTTGCAGAAGCAGTATGCGAATTGCTCAGTTCGATCATCTGCGCAGCAACAACCGGTATCGCCGGAAGTTTTTTGAGGTCAAAATCTACTTTTTGAAATTTCCCAGCCATTTCCCGCCTCCGTTAGAGAAATACGTCCAAACCACTTATGAGCATAGCAGAATATTAAATATTTATCATCAATAATTTAAAATTAGCGCTTTGCCTCGATAGGCCAATCATCCATTGATAGATAAACTTAAAATTGCTATTCCTGCAGTGGATTTTTCGGTCGCGATGGTGATTATGGAGTACGCCTCGGGATATTTGAGGGGCCTGCTCAGTTATCGGGCCACGCTTAATTTCTCTCCTTTTTTGGTATGATCGGCTGGGGTTTTTGTCCCCTGGCTGATTTCTTCACTCAGGTCCTGGTTGCTGAAGTTATCCTTGGAATTCCCCCCATCGTCATGAATGGATCAAATAGCGCCTTACTCTTTGAAACCCTGAAGGCGCATGACGACGAACAGCACTACACCCGTAATGAAGGCTGGATGAATGGGTTTTGCCAGACCGGCGAGGCCTGCGGAGCAATTTTTTCTGGTTTGCTCTATGAAGCAGCCCCGCTTCTGCAATTTTTATTCAAAGCGACGTTTGGATCCTCGCCTTTTTTCGGACCAGGATATTGGTAGAACCACAGCGCGAGGTGAAAACAATCTCAATTCTGACCGTAATCGAGACTTATGGCAGGGCTATTGACGAGAAAATAATGGCAGATCAGTCAGTTAAAACTATTGAAGCTTTAAAATCTAAAGATGCCCTATTTTTGCTAAGTTTTGAAAGGGGTGTTGGCAGAAATTCATAAGCCTTGCGAATGTGCACTAGGAGGCTGTCCGAGGATAGAAGGCCGGCTGCAAACCCAGCTGTTTGGCCCATATTTCAGCTCCTTTTCGGCCCATAGCTACAGCTATGAGCTCTCAAACGAGCTAAAATCTGTTCTCAAACCTCTGGATTTTCGCTTCGGCCCTTATTCTCGGACACCCTTATTCTCGGACAACCTCCTAGGGTGTGCTGGTCACCCATTGTAGGGATCTGGGATGCCCGCAGTAAGACAAGCCATTATTTTTTGGGGGCAAATACTTTCAATGACGTTTTCGCCAAACAGCCGCATACCTGCCCATCAACGTCTTGAATTCCTGGAACTATATCCTCAATTTCCTGCCACTGATTATCACCAAATTAATAATGCAACATATCGAACGTCCATCCTGTGAGCGGTCAGTCTTATTTTCAGACCAAGAAAGCTGAAAAAGCTGTTCATAGGACGACCTTTGCTGCTGGAGCGGCCAGCCGCTAGGGCTGGCTACAGGGAGACGTTCTGTTGCTTAGTTGAAGAATTTCTGACCGGCGGGGGAGCGGAAGAAGTCGATCAGCTTCTGCACCTCCGGAGTCGGTTCGCCAACGGTGATCAGCGCCAGCGGACGGCTGATTTCGTCGGTCTTGACGATTTTGGTTTCACCCGGGTTCTGACTGTAGAATTTTTCGCTGACGGCACCGGTGGCACCTTTGTCTTTTGAGACCTGCTGCAGTTCCAGCCGGGTGCTCTTGACGAGAGTTGCATCAGCAACATATTCAGCCTTTTTCATGACTTTTTTCTGGAAGACGGCTCGGGTGGCGCTGCCGGCGTGGCTGGTGACAATCTTAACCGGCATGTCGGGGCCGCCGACATCCTTCCAGTTGGTGACTTCACCGGTGTTCAGTTTGGCAAGTTGTTCGAATGAGAGCGCATCGACCGGGTTGTCCTTATGGACGATGGGAACAATGACGTCCTTGGTCAATTCGTGGAAGATCAGATTGTCTGGGATGCTGATCTCTTTACCGGCTTTCTTAGCGGCTTTTTTTGCCGACTTGATAGCACTTTCCAGTGGGCTGGAGGCGGCAGCAACCTGGGTTTTCCCATCGAGCAGCGCCATCATCCCCTTACCGGTGCCGACCCCGAAGACCTTGATATCATCGCCGGTAGTCGCTTTGAAGTCGGCTGCACCCGGCTCCAAAAATGCCTTCTGGCAAGTGGTAGACCCCCAGATGGCTACTGTGCCGGCTATGGCCAGGGAACTTAAGAGCAGCAGGCAGCAAGAGGTGAGGCTGAGGATTTTAGCAAGTCTTTTCGTCATTCGGGCTTCTCCTTTGATGTCTTTTTGTTAACAATAATGTTGGGTTTGGTGCCATTGGGCAGGTAGAGAATTCAACTATCCGAATGCATAATTCTTTACCATATATACATAAGAGCGATTATCGGGAACCTCTATTAGCCCGTCAACATTAAACTTGATTAGACTTTGAGACTTCAAGATATTTCGCTGGAATTCGGGGTTGTGGCTTTCTAGTAGTTCGTTCTGTAAGTAACGTGCAAATACGGCCTGGACATGCTATACTCCCGCAATGACATTCATTGCAAAGGGAGGTAACCATGGCCAAGCGTGCGCCCCTAAGTTTTTCAGCCGAAGAACGAAAAGAGCTTTTACGCATCAGTCAGAGTCGAACGGAGGCAGCTGCAGCTGTCCGGCGCGCCAAAATTCTTTTACTCTATAGTGGTGGAATGCGGATTTCCGACATTGTCCGCGAAATGAGCGCTACTCGGCCTTTGGTCGAACGCTGCATTGATAAAGCATTGAGCTTTGGGGCATTGCCTGCGTTAAAAGATTTGCCTCGTTCGGGCCATCCTACGCTGATCACTGATGATGCCAGAGCGTGGGTTTTGTCGGTTGCCTGCCTAAAACCAACCGATCTGGGCTATGCCAGCGAGACGTGGACATACAGCCAGATGATTAAACATCTTCGCAAGCACTGCCAAGAACAAGGCCATTCCTGTTTGGCCAAAATCGGCAAGGGCCGCTTGCATGACATTTTATCCAAGAGCAATATAAAACCACACAAGATCAGCTACTATCTGGAGCGCAAGGATCCTGATTTCGATACTAAGATGGCCAATGTGCTATGCGTCTATAAAGAAGTGGAAATGCTCAATGCATCCAACGAAGAACGCACCAGCGTGACTGTTTCCTATGATGAAAAACCTGGAATCCAGGCGATCAAGAATATCGCTGCTGAACTCATGCCGGTTCCAGAGAAGTACGCCACGAGGGCCAGAGACTATGAGTACAAACGTTTGGGAACCGTGTCCCTTCTTGCCGGCATCGACCTGCACACGGGCCGGGCTCTTCCCTTGGTTAGGGACCGACACCGTAGTCGCGAGTTCATCGAATTTCTCGGTCTTCTGGACAAAAGCTATCCAGAAGACTGGAAGATTCGACTGGTGCTGGACAATCACTCTTCACATATTTCCAAGGAAACTCAAACCTATCTGCGATCAAAGCCGGAACGTTTTGAATTTATCTTCACCCCAAAGCATGGCTCATGGCTCAATTTGATCGAGGTCTTTTTCAGTAAGATGGCGCGGTCGCTGTTACGGCATATCCGAGTTCAATCCAAGGAAGAGCTGGTCGAGCGTATTTATCGCGGAATCGAAGAGTTCAACCAGGAGCCGGTTATTTTCCGCTGGAAATACAAAATGGATGAAAAGGTCGTAGCGAACGCATAAATTGAACACTATTTACAGAACACACTACTAGTTGCTCTTTAGGTATCCGAATGAAGACGATGTCGGGTCGCAAATCATTATGCAGCAGAAATGCTTCTGTCCGGCACGCGGCCCGCTTCGGAGAAGGGGGCTAATTGGTACTGATCAAAGAGACAGATTAGGGCAACTGCTCATTTGAGCTCGTCAAACTTCTGTGCTGGCGCAGAGAAGTTTTTCAAATTCTTCAGGGGGAACGGGAGGGCTATACAGGTACCCTTGAGCCTGCTGACAGTTTCGCTCGATAAGAAATCGCTTCTGGGCTTCAGTTTCGACCCCTTCAGCAATGACTTTAATGTTCAGCTTGTGGGCCATCGCGATAATGGCTTCGGTTATTGCGGAATTATTTTGGCTGGTTTCGATATCGCGAATGAAAGAGCGATCAATCTTAAGTGTATCTATTGGGCACCTTTGCAGTTGCGTTAAAGAGGAATAGCCGGTTCCGAAATCATCGATCGACAATTGCACACCGAGATCACGTAACTTATCCAGGGTTGCGGTTGCAGAATCCAGACTCTGCATGATGATTTTTTCGGTCAGTTCAAGTTCTAGGCACTCACTCTCAAGGCCATATTTTTCCAGGGCTGCACAGATAGTTTGATATAAATTTTCTCGCTTAAATTGCCGGTCGGAAAGATTGACCGAGACAATCAGCGGTGAATATCCGGCAAGTTGCCAGCATTTAGCCTGGGTACAGGCATTGGCCAGCATCTGGTCATCGATAGCAATTATCAGATCGGATTCTTCTGCCAGTGGTAAAAAATCGTTGGGAGGAATCAAGCCGCGTTCCGGGTGTTCCCAGCGGACCAGCGCCTCGGCGCCGACGATGATTCCGGTTTTCAGATCGACCTTGGGCTGATAAAAGGTTTTAAGCTCATTCATTTCGATGGCCCTGTGCAGGGCACTTTCCAGGATAAGCCGCTCTGAAGCTCTCTTGCTCATAGATGGCGAGTAATACTGATAAGTGTTTTTCCCTTCTTCTTTTGCGCGGTACATGGCGATATCAGCATGTTTTATCAGTGTTTCAGGGTCCTGACCATCGTTTGGAGCTATGCTGATGCCGATACTGGCAGTAACGTAAACTTCCTGCCCAAAGAGGTTGAGGGGCACAGATACCATCTGGATGATCTTCTTGGCAATCTTGGTGATATCATCCGGTTTGGCTACGTCATTAAGCAGGACGACAAATTCATCGCCACCCAGGCGGGCGACCGTATCCCCACTGCGAACACAACTCTGCAGGCGATCGGCAATGTTTTTGAGCAGGTGATCGCCGGCATTGTGCCCCAAAGTGTCGTTGACCAGCTTGAACCGGTCGAGATCACAGAACAGCAGGGCGACATTTCGGCAATGCCAGGGGACTCGAGAAAGATTCTGTTTTAATCGGTCGAGGAGCAAGACACGATTGGGCAGGCCGGTCAGGGCATCGTAGTTTGCAAGGAAACTGAGACGTTCCTCTACCGATTTGCGCTCGGAAATGTCCCGAAAGTAGACAGACACGCCCTCATGGCCAGGATAGGCGTTCGCTTCAAGCCAAACCCCCAGTGGTTCGTGAAAGCCTTCGGCAGTGACAGGTTTTTTCTGTGCAATGGCCTTGGTTACTGCCTCACGGAACCAGGGGGGGAGGTCCTGCATTTGTTGATGGAGATTCTTTTCGAGCAGTTCCTCGCGGTCTTTGTGCAGGAGGATTTGAGCCTGTTGGTTGAGGTAGGTAATATTCCAGTCACCATCGATGGCGAAAAAAGCATCACTGATACTCTCGAGGATGTCGCCGATTCTCTTGTTGGAGAGCTGCAGTTCTTCTTCGGCCTGGCGCCGCTCCAGCTCAGCCTGGAACAGACGGGTGGCTCGGTTCAAGGCCTGAGAAAGGTTTTCCGGAGAGATCTCTGATTTGGGTACATAATCGTTGGCCCCCGCCTGCATCATCTTGACCGCAAGACGTTCATCCCCATGGCCGGTCAGCATAACAATAGGCGTCAGGGGATCAAATGATCTGGCTGTCTGCAGGGTATTCAGCCCGTCCTTATCGGGGAGCAGGTAGTCCAAAAATACGCAGGAAAATTTATCCTTTCGTAGTTGTTCCAGGCCACTGCTTGCATCTGCGGCCTCTTGAAAAATTACCGGCAGGCCCGCTTTTTTCAAGGCCCTCTTAACTGTCATTCGATCGACGTCGTCATCGTCGATGAGCAGAATCCGCAGGTTCTTGGCCATCAGGCTGTCCCAGGCATCTCAATCAGGGCCCAGTACATATTCAAGGCCGAAATCGCTTCGAGAAATTTCTCGGGTTCAACCGGTTTCAGAATATAGCCGGCCACGTTCAGGTCGTAGGCGGCAATTTTATCCCGTTCCTCGTTAGAGGTGGTCAGCATCACGACGCTGATCGACTTGAGTTCCGGATCGGCGCGCAGTTTCTGCAGAAACTCGATGCCGTTCATGCGGGGCATATTGATATCGAGCAGGATGATTTTCGGCTTGGGAATGATTTGCTGTGTGCCCTCACCCCGCAGCATCGCCAGCGCCTCTAGCCCGTTTTCGGCGACGAACAGGGGATTGGTAATTTTGACCTTCTTAAAGGCCCGCTTGACATTCATGGCGTCGACTTCGTCGTCTTCCACCAAAAGAATCGAGATGCTTTTGTTGATCATGCGGCTTTTTCCTCCTTGGCGGGTTTCGGCCAGGTAAAGCGGAAGCTAGCCCCTTGTCCTTCTGCAGACTCGACGCCGATCGCGCCCCCCTGTTCCTCGATAATTTTTTTGATCAGGGTCAGCCCGACCCCGGTGCTTTCGACCTTGTCACGGGCAGCCAGGGTCTGAAAGATGACAAATATTTTCTCATGGAATTCCGGATCGATCCCCGGTCCGTTGTCAGACACGGAAAACGCGTAGAAGGCATCCATCTCTTCGACGGTAATTTCCACCCGCCCGTCTTGCCGGTGGCTATATTTAATGGCATTGCTCAGCAGATTGGCAAAAACCTGGCCCAGTCGTATCCGGGAGGCGGTTACCCGCGGCATATCCTGGCTTATGTCGATAGTGAAACCGTCCGGCACCGGCATCATGTCAATGGTTTCCTCAAGCAACGCCTGGACATCTACGGTTTCGACCTCGTTTTCAACCCTGCCGATTCTGGAGTACTCGAGAATGCCGTTGATCAATCCCTCCATGCGGGCCACCCGCCCGCGCATGAGAGTTAACTGTTCGCGGATATCATCGTCGATGCTTCCCTCGAGGTCCTCTTCGATCCACTGGGACAGGTTGGCGATGGCCCGCAGGGGCGCCTTGAGATCGTGGGAGACGACGTAGGCGAATTGGTCGAGTTCCTTGTTGATCCTTTCCAGCTCACAGGATTTTTTCCAGATCGCCTCTTCAGACTTTTTTCGCTCGGTGATGTCCTGGGCCAGAAGAACTGTGCCGATCACTTGTTGTTCTGCATCGTACAGGTTTGAACCGGAAAGGGAGATGGGAACCTGTTTTCGGTTCGCGGTCAGCAAAAAGGCTTCGCTATTCTGTACCGTCCCCTGCCTTGGCGGATTGTGTTCCTGGGGATGCAGTTCCCGGTATTTTGGGATGATGGAATCAACCGGTTTTCCCAGCAGGTCGTCTTCACGACTCCCCAGCATTTCGGGGGCGACCCGGTTGACCCGTTGGATATTCCCCTCCCGGTCAAGGACGATGAGGGCATCAGCCATCGATTTCAGGATGTTTTCTACATAATCTTTGGAGACGGTGGTTTTGCTCAGGGTCTCGGCCATGGCGTTCAAGGCCATGGAGAGTTGCCCCACCTCGTCTTTGGATCTTATCTGCACCCGCGCCGAAAAGTTTCCTTGGCGAATGGTCTCTGCCAGGCTGACGGCCTCCCTGAGGGGCCCGACGAGCTTGCGGACGATCAGAATGACCACCGCAGAGGCGACCAGCAGGACAACTATGGCGACCAGCAGGCTGGTTTGACCTATTTTCCTGGCCGGAGAATAAAGTTCAGACTTTGCACAGGTTACGGCCAAGGACCAGCCGAGCTTTTCGTGCCAGCTTACCGCAGCCAGTTTTTCTATCCCCTCGTAGTTATATTCAATAATCCCCTGCGGCATTGCGATAATCTGCTTACCAAAGGAGAATTCGTTTAAATTAAGCTTCAGAATATTGGACTTCTTCGGGTGGGCAAGAACCAGCCCGTTCAGATCGAACATGAAACCATAGCCGGTCTTGCCCAGCTTAATGGAATCGACGAAATGGCTGGTCAGGTAGGTCAAATCCAAAATGGCCAACAATACCCCGGCTATTGTATCGTTTTGTCGAACCGGAGACGAAATCACAAAGACAGGCCGACCATCTTTTCTGCTGGGCATGACCCTGGACATAAAGGATTCCCCGAGCAGAGCCTGCTGATAATAGTCCTTGTCTCCCAGGGGAATGCTGTCCTGGAAATCTGGATCGGAGGAGGACAAAACATGACCTGCGGTGTCGGCCAGCAGAATCTCTTCATAATAGCCGTACTGATCCTTTAACTTGGCCAGTTGGGCGTTGACACTGCTTCGCGCCGACTTCCCCAAAAAGGAGTCCTGCACCGCCATTTGGAAAATTTTTTGTTCGCTCCAATTGCCAATGTCGAGTTTGCGGTCGCTCACCCAGCTGTCGATCAATTTGCTGGTCGAATCGACCCTTTGGGTCACCTGAAGGACGATGCTCTCCTGCAAGGCCTCTTTAGACCGGTGGTAGGAGAAGAACGTCGAAATTGCCATTCCCAAGAAGATCAACGACAGGGCGACAAAGAGAAATTTCTTCATCAGACCAAATCTGACTTTTAATCCCATAGGATATCTCTCATGTTGAGGGGGCTGGTACTTTCAACCGGCATCGGATTTGTCATGGGGAGACCCATTGCCACCCCAGCTGATTCAAGGGGCAGTTATTCAATAATCTCGTTCGCCGAAGCAATTATTTCGTAGGGAACTTGCGCCCCGATCGCTTTGGCAAGGTTGATATTGATGGTCAGGCGGCCGTCCTTGTTTTTCACTACCGGGATGCTCGCCGGAGAAATTCCGCCCAGAATTTTAAGAGCCGTTTGGGCAGCGTAATAACCCTGTTCCTCAGGAATTTTGGTGAAGCCGAGCATGGCGTACTTGGCCATGTGGTCATGGATCGTACCGCTCGGTACTTTGGTGTTGGACAAGAGGAATTGCATCGCCTCGTCATCGTTCCAGTCGCCGATTCCGGCGGCATTGCCGATGATCAGGGTATCCACCTGGCCCTGAACATCGATAATCGCTTGTTTCCACTCAGCCATGGTCTTGGCAAATCTTGTCACCGGATCGAGCTTGAATATTTTTTTATAATTCGCTTCTTCTTTACGCATGGTCAGCACATCGGCGGCGACAAACCCCACCCGGTTGCCTTTGGCATAGATATTCAATTGGTCGAGGAGTTCCATGACCGGAGAGACTTCGACCATCCCCGTGGCATTGGAATACGGCAGGCCGTAAACCGAAGCGTCCCAGTTGAGGCCACAGAAGACGAAGGGCAATCTGGCGTCCTTATAATATTTGGAAATAAGGTATTTGGCAGCATTGTCATCGGATGCGATCACCACATCGGGCTTAAAGGCTTCGATCTCCGCCTTGACCTTGAGAGCTGCCTGCTGTTTGAAGGTTTTATCCTTATGGCGTTTGGTGTCCATGCGTACGACCTTAAGATCAAGTCCTTTCCCCTCTAATGCGGTTTTCGCGCCCAGGATGATGCCGTCGCTCCAGGCATAACCTTCGTGGTAGGAGTCAACCAACAAGATTTTTTTTCCTTGGTAAGTCTGGGCCAGCGAGGTCGACGACACGACCAGAGCAACGATCAGGAATGCCAAAAATCCAACGACCTTTTGCATAGTTTACTCTCCTTGCTAGATGTAGAGATCTTTAGTGCGCTGGTTTCAGCTTGATATCGGAAGCTTTACGGTAAATGTCGTTCCTTGGCCAATCTCACTCTCAACCAGAATCTCTCCCTGGTGTTTTTTGACTATGTCGTAAGAGATACTTAAGCCCAGTCCGGTGCCTTTGCCCACCTCTTTGGTGGTGAAAAAAGGTTCGAAGATATTACTGAGATTCTCGGGGGGAATCCCTTTGCCGGTATCGGTGATAGAGACATGAACGGCCGTATCATCGCTCCAGGATTTCACCGTGATTTCACCCTTGTCTTCTATGGCATGTGAGGCATTGATCAGCAGATTTAAAAAGACCTGATTCAACTGTTGCGGATTGCAGTTGATATCAGGAATCTCACTGAATTCGCGATTCAGGGTGGCTTTGTACTTGATCTCGTTCCAGGCAATATTAATGGTACTTTCCAGGCATTGATTAATATCGCTACATTGGATTTCTGCCTCATCCACTCGCGAGAAGGTTTTGAGGTTCTGCACGATTTTCTTGACCCGCTCGGTGCCTTCCAACGATTCTTCGATGAGATCCTGGCTGTCCTCAAGAACGTAATCGAGTTTGAGTTTCTTTCGCTCGGCGGTGATATTATCTGTGGCTATGGCGTCTGCTAAATCTTTCAGGGTGTAAGTCTGAAGTTCGAGGAATTTGTTGATCTTCTCCAGGTAGCTATGCAAGGTGTTTAAATTGCTGGTGATAAAGCCGAGCGGATTGTTGATCTCATGGGCAACTCCGGCTGCCAGTTGGCCGATGGAGGCCATCTTCTCGCGTTGCAGCATCTGCATTTGTGTCGCCTTGAGTTCTTTATAGGCTTTTTGCAGTTCATCCTCTGCCCGTCGCCGTTCCATTTCGGCCTGATACAAGCGGGTCGCCCGGGTTAAGGCCTGCGAGAGATGTTCAGGTGAAATTTCTGACTTGGGGACATAATCGCTCGCTCCTGCTTGCATCAAGGTCACTGCCAGGCGCTCGTCACCATGGCCGGTCAGCATGATGATGGGCGTCAGCGGATCGAAGCAACGGGCACTTTGCAAAACGGCCAGGCCATCTTTGTCGGGGAGCAGATAATCCAGGAATACGCATGAAAAGGAGTTTTCGCGCAACAATTTCAGACCGTTGCCGCCGTCGCCGGCTTCCTTGAAATCTGCTGAGATACCAGCCTTTTTAAGTGCCCTTTTCACCGTCATTCGGTCGACATCGTCGTCGTCGATAATCAGTATATTCAGTAGGTTCTCCATGATGAGCCTTTTTATGGTAGTTCCATCAGGTTCCAGTAAAGATTAAGCGCGGAAATCGATTCGACGAATTTAGGCGGTTCAACAGGTTTGAGCAGATAGCCGGCCACATTCAGGTTATAGGCAGACACAATGTCTTGTTCTTCATTTGAAGTGGTCAGCATGACTACGCTGATCGATTTAAGTTCAGGATCGGCGCGCAGTTCCTGGAGAAATTCAATGCCGTTCATGCGTGGCATATTGATATCGAGCAGGATGATTTTGGGTTGCGGGGAAATAGCCGGTCCCCCTTTGCCACGGAGCATGTCCAGGGCCTCGATGCCGTTTTCAGCGTGATGAAGCGGGTTGGCAAGCTTTAGCTTTTTGAAGGCCCGCTTCACATTCATGGCATCGATTTCATCGTCTTCGACCAGCAGGATGCTGATATTTTTCCCATTTCCTGTCATGCGACCTCCCCCATGGGTTGTTTGGGCCAGGTAAAGCGGAACGTCGCTCCCTGACCTTCTGCCGATTCCAGAATAATGGCACCGCCCTGTTCCTCAACGATCTTCTTGACCAGGGTCAGGCCGATTCCGGTGCTTTCTATTTTGTCCCTGGCTGCCAGGGTCTGGAATATGCCGAAAATCTTTTCATGGAACCTTGGATCGATCCCCGGGCCGTTATCGGTAACGCTGAACCGGTAATAGTCGTTCATATCTTCAGCAGTAATCTGCACGCGACCTTCTGATGGGCTGTGATGAAATTTGCAGGCATTGTCGATCAGGTTGGCGAGCACTTGCCCAAAGCGGACTTTGTTCGCGGCGACCTGAGGCATCTCCTGTCCGACCTCGATGGTGAAGCCTGCGGGAATCGGCATAGAGTCGATGCACTCCTCAACGATTGCTTTACTATCGATAGTTTCTACAGCAACCTCTATGCGACCAATTCGCGAGTATTCCAAAATACCGTTGATCAGCCCTTCCATTCTGCGGACCCGTCCCCTCATCAGCTCTAGTTGCTCACCGGTTTCCTCCTCCATGACATCTTCGATATCCTCTTCAATCCATTGGGCCAGGTTAGCGATGGCCCGCAATGGCGCCTTGAGATCATGGGAGACGACGTAAGCAAACTGCTCCAGCTCTTGGTTGATTCTGGTCAGCTCTTCGGTTTTATTCTCCAGCACTTTTTGGGCCCGTCTTTTTTCGGTGAAATCCTGAGCGACGTAAACCATGCCAATGCCCTGATTGTCCTGGTTGTGCAGGAGGCTTCCTGAAATGTTGACGGGAACCCTCGAGCCGTCTTTGGCCAGGTAAATCGCTTCGCAGTTATGGATCGACCAGTCCGACGTAATTTGCTCTGCCCCGTCTTTTGTCCAAGACTGATCTTCGACAACCAGGCTGAAAGGCTGGCCGATCAGCTCCTCTTCACGGTACCCAAGTTGTTGCAGGACAACCTGGTTAACCCTTTTGATCCGCTCATCAGGAGTCAGGACGATGAGAAAGTCGGTCATGGATGCGAGAATGTTTTCCATATAATCTTTGGAGACGGTAGTTCTATCCAGGGATTGGGCCATTTTATTAAAGGCGTTGGCAAGATCTCCGATTTCGTCGTTTTTATTGATAGAAACGCGTGTCTCCATATCTCCCCTGCCCAGTTTCAGAGCAGCCATTTGGAGGGTTATGATCGGTTTAGAAATCCGCTTGGCAATGATCGTGCTGAGGAAAATCGCAGCGCAGAGCACCAGAACAGACGCCAGCATGATCGTGTTTGTGCCGGTTCTGATTGAACTGGCAACGGCGCTCTGTTGCTGGGTAAGATCTTCTGTTATCTGCGCCAATGCTGCATCGATAGTCTGGCGGAAAAAATGCTCGGTTCCGGCCAACTCTTCCATGGCAACCAGGATGTCGGCCCCGAGAACGCCCTGTTTTTTCATCTCAACGATTTGTGCGCTAAGATGAATCAATTCCTCACCGGCAAAGCGGATTATTTTTGCCTCTTCGGAGGAAAAGTTTCCTGCTAAACCTGCGTACTGCTCGAGGGCATTGTTAAAGGGAATAATTGCCTCGAGGCTCAGGTTATCTAAAGCCTGTTGGTCTTGGAAGTCGTCGTAAAAACCCGCTTCCCGGTTTTCCGCCCGGATGAATCCGTATTCCGCGGTCGCTGCGATCGTTTTCAATCCGAAATAGCGCACCTCGTGGATTGCTTTGCTCAATGGCCAAAGTATCGAGGTCACTTCGGTATATTCGCCCTGAGTGTCATTGGTGGTTTTGATACCGGTGAGACTAACAATGACCACCAGAAAAGCGATTCCGGTAAAGCTGAGGATAAGTTTGGTTATCAGTTTCATAGTAAAAGGAATAGTAAACCCAAGCCTTAAATTTGACAAGCTTAATTTTTTTAAGCTAATTTTCAGATGGAGAAATGAACTGCTAGGACCTTGCTGTTAAAAACTTTTCTCCTCCCTTTCATCCATTTAACCTAGAAACCGCAGTTGAGCGCGAAAAAGATGTGCAGCATATTGATGTGCATAGGTCATTTGAAAAACTGGTGGTCACCTTATTGGTGATGAGAGCTTTTTCGAATTATCTTGGTGCATCAAGAGGTTGTGCAGATTTTCGTCATCCAACTGCAGTTTTTAGGTTTAACAACAGAGGCTACGAAGAGGCGCCCTCACCTTTTACAACGCAACGCTTAAGTTGTCAGAATCGCATGAACAGGTATCGCATGAACAGGTGAAGGCCAGGACCTTTGAAACCGTCCCCCGTTGCAAAAGGTGCCGGGTAAAAAAGGGCAGCTGCTACGCCGGATACTGATCGGTTCGGTGCAGCGGCGATTGAGTATTGAAACGCGGCAGGCATAATAGGGCTGGAGCAACCTCCAGCAACTGGCAGGTCAGAAGCAGCCTGACTCTGAAGAAAGAATTAAGCTGGATTGATCGAAACTGAAAACCGAAAATAAAACAGGCGCTCCGCAAAGGGAAGCGCCTGTTTTTATTTCTGAATAGGATGAATCTATCCGGTCTTCGGTGGAAAAGTTGTTCGACGCCCCCTCCCATTTTACTGCTGGGCGCCCTGCCCCGCTGCCAACCGATACACCAGGGTCACCGCCGCCGAGACCTCAACCTTACCGGCGGTCACCGGCACGCTATCGGCGCTGGCCATGCGGGCTTCGGCATAGGCCATGTTCGGCCTCGGTCCAGCACCGGGCGAGTCGAGCGTTAACGATTGAACTTCCCCCAGCTTAACTCCGGCGGCTGTGGCCATCGCCTGGGCCTGGTCGATGGCCGCTTGGGTCGCCAGAGAAATTGCCTTCAGCCGCTGGGCGGCCGGGTCGGCCAGCGTGAACTGCAGCCCGCCGATCTGATTGGCGCCAGCCCGCTGGCTAGTGGCCAACAGTTTCCCGGCCAGTTCAACCCGGGTACTGATAATCAGCAGTTCGTTGCTCACCCGGTAGCCGACAATCTCGCGCTGCCAGTTGGCCGGTGTCGGCCGGGGCGGTTGACTCCATTCGGGTCGGATCTGAAACTGGCCGGTCGCTAGTTCAGCTTTGGCAATTCCGATCTCCTGCAAACTGGCCATCACCGCCTGCATCCGTTGATTGTTGCTGTCCATAGCGGCATCGGCATTACGATCCTGGGTCACCACCCCTAACCGCAGTTGCAGCTGGTCGGGTTGGGCTTCGACGGTACCTTCGCCGCGCACCACCAGTTGCGGAAAAGTCTCAGCGGCAGCCTCCACATTCACAGATTGCGGACCGCAGCCGGTCAAGCCAAGCAGCAGGGCCAGCAACAGCAATAAGCTCTTTCTCATGGGTGCTCCCCTCTTGGATAAATGGTTGAAGATACTTTGAAACCATACCCGTTTCAGAACCGCTCCGCAATCCCTTCGCGATTGACAGGGCAACGAAGCGAGCTAAAGTTTAGCTAGTGAGCATCCGGAAACTCCGGATGTCGCTGATGAGTTTCCGATCTGGAAACATCGGATGAAAACTAGCTATCTGAACACGCGGAACAAGAGGTGTTCCCATGCCGAATGAATCCATCGCCAGCTTCCAGATCGAACGGCTGAGTATCCTCGCCCCTGACGGCCAGGTGGACCAAAGCCTGATGCCGGATCTCAGCGACAGCCAATTGCTGCA
>CAMYNC010000109.1 GCA_947259685.1 uncultured Desulfuromonadales bacterium
CGGAATCGACGCTGTACCCTGCGTCGGTGAGAAATTTATCGAAGGTAAAACGGATCCCTTCTTCGTCATCGATGACCAGAACTCTTCCCATCAGACAACCTCACTTTCCGTTTCACCAGCCGGCAAATGGACCGGAAGGTCGATGACAACCCTGGTGAACTGTCCTTCAGCGCTGTCAATTTTGATTTTGCCGCCATGATCGCTGACAATCCCGTGGCTGATACTCAGCCCCAATCCGGTTCCGACCCCCATTGGCTTGGTGGAGAAGAAGGGGTGCAGCACCTGGTCCAGAACATCAGCGGCAATCCCTGTCCCATGGTCGGTAAAGGTGACCCGGAGCCTGGGCTCAGCATTGCCCGAAATCATCCCGGCGGTGATATCAAGAATTTTATCCTCGTTGGCCGTGGCATACTTTCGGTTCAGAGCGTAGCGGGAATTGTTAATGATATTCAGGAAAACCTGTTCGATCTGCTGCGGGTTGACCCTGACCGATGGCAGGGTCTCGGAGCAGGAAACCTTGAGGTTGATCCCTTCTTTGCGCAGCTGGGTGCGGGTCAGGGCGAGGGCGGTTTCCAAAATATCATCGATGCCCGTCGGCAGCTTTTCTTCACTGCTGACCCGAGCAAACGAAAGAAGGCTGCGTACGATGGTAGCGATACGGTCGCCATCGTTGAGGATCCGGTTGATGATATCGACCGACGGGCTCCCCTGCTCTGAATCATCCTGAAGGATCTGGGCATAGTTGATGATGCTGTTGATCGGATTGTTGATCTCGTGGGCGACACCAGCGGCCAGCTCTCCCAACGAGGCAAGGTGCGCGGCCTGGGTGGCATCGGCCTGGAGTTTCATCTTTTCGGTGATATCCACAACGACCTCGATGACACTGGTCACCGCTCCGGCGTCATCTTTAATCGGAAACGCCCTGACCTCATAATTTTTCCCACCCGGGGTGAGCTGATGATTCTGCGCTTCCCGGCCGGTGGTAAAACTTTTCAAAATGGGGCACTCCTTACTGGCCGAAGTGTAACCCTGTCTGACTTGGTAACATGCCTTGCCGGACAACAAAGCCTCAGGCTGCAGGCCGATAAGCTGCTCTGCTCCTTTGTTCGCCCAAAGAATATTGAGTTCGGGGTCGATCAGGGTCAGACTGTCTGGAATGGCATCGAGAAGGGCGTGAAATTCTGTCGAGAGGCGGCGGTACTTCCTTTCACTGCTGCGCAGCTCTTCTTCGGCCTGCTTGCGTTCGGTAATATCCTGTGCCACGCAGACGATGCCGAGAGGATTCCCGCTCTCGTCCTGCAGGATCGAACTGGAAAAAGAGACGGGGATCTGCCGGCCGTCTTTTAAACGATAATTCTTTTCAACATGGAAGGGGTATCCATTGGCCGGAAGGCCGTTGCCAGCATCAAAGCCATCCGTAATAATCCTGTCGACCGGCTGCCCAATGAGTTCAGCCTCCCGATACTGCAATAATCTGCAGGTAGACTCGTTCACGGTCTGGATGATTCCATCCGGGGACACGACCAGCAGGGTATCTTTCATCGAGCGTAAAATGTTGTCCGTATATTGTTTCGCCGCAATAATCTCGTTTCTCATTCGTTCCAATCTTTCGCACATCATGTCGAAAGAGGCCGACAATTTTCCCAGTTCATCCCTGGTCTCCAAGCCGATCCGATGGTCAAATCGGCCCGACCCGATAATTTCAGTTCCAACTTGCAACCTGGAAAGAGATTGAATGATGCCACGCAAGACCAAAAACATCATGATAACAACCAGCAACGAGCCGGAAGTCATAAACAATATGCCACTTATTCCGGCATAATAGGTGATATCAACCAGTCTTTTGCTTGATTCGTCAATATTGTCCCGCGCCTTGTCTATTTCATCCGAGATCTTTTCAACAATCAGTGCATGGAATAAGGGCTGTAACTCTTTATCCAAAAACTCTAGAAGCTCTTTGTTGCGACCTGCAACTTTCATTGCAAAGGCTTTTTGGCTCTGCTTAACCAATTTCTGATAGATTTTTTCTATTTCACTGATCGTTTGCAACCACTGCCGTTTTTCTAATCCGCTTAACTCCTCTCGTGAACTGATTGAGTTAGCCCAGTCCCGTAGCGCAATTTGGGTGACGAGTTCATATTCTTCAAACTCCCGCAGTTCACTTTCATCCCCAGAGAACAGGTAATCCATAAAATCCTTATGCTGGACGCTCATACTCGAAAGGATTCTGTCCGCCGCCAGGGCATCATTCATGGCATAACGGGCTCGCCTCACCTCGCGGAGAGTCTGCTCAGTCGCCCAGGGCATCGAGCCCAGCCAAATCAAGACCTTATCATACGCCTCATTGACCTCGCCGACTTCTGCAGCCAGGGCTCCATCCACCTCTTCTGATAGGTCATAGTTGACCCAATCCTCAACATTATTTTCGATCAGCTCATAGGCCCGTTCATTATCGCCGAATTCTGCAGCTTCAAAGGCCTGGTCGATATATGCGGAAGCCTGGTCAAATCTTTTTTTCAAGAGATCGGCTCTGGCCATTTCGACCGATTTGTCCTCACCTAATTCTAAACTTTTCTGGATCGCTTTGACCCATTGTTCGTAAGAACGGATTGAATTTTCCTTAAACCTCACATAACCATCTTCATCTTCATCCTTCCCTGACAGTAGAAAATCGACCGATTGGGAAATTTGCAAATAAATGTCCGATCGATACTTTCTGATCGCATACAAATCACCAATCGAAGCTTTGAGTATTTTCACCTGGTAATGGCTTTTTTGATAAATCCCGAGCATATATGCGGCAAATAAAACCGAAACCAGCCCTACCAACACCAGAATAATTATAAATTTTGATTTTATACTCATGCTCGATCCCGTTGTGTTGTCCTTAAATACGCCGGACGAGAAGAGATGCTGGTGTTCAACTAGCGACTGACCTTTGGCTAGTTTAACAGAGGTCCAAGTCGGAACAATCACAACTGTTTCCGTTAAAGGGTCGCTTTAGCCCTGCCAGGATAAGTAATCACAATACATGCCAGCCAGGTGAGGGGGCCGCAGAAAAACCAAACCCACCAGGCACCAGCCTCCCAACAAGGAGCTTTCCCTTTAAACTTTAGCCACTTGTGGCAACTGCCAAGGCCTCTGGCGGGGCAATCGCAGTCACAGACGTGGGGAAACATCTCAGCAGCTGAGACCTTGATGTGTCACATCTCAATGGAACATGTGACACATCTGTAACATTCTCCTGTTACAGGATCTTTCGCTTTCCAGCCTAAAACACCGGCCAAGACTAAACCACTGAACAAAATCAGCACGCCGACACTGTCCGTCGCGACCCTTATACCGCTTCGCTCAGCTGGAGGCATGTAACTGACCTCCAGAGTGAGACGTAACAAGGATGTAACAGGTTACACTTTGGACAGCCAGGGACGTTTCCCAAGCACCTGTTATTCCGTGCTTTTTGTTTCTCAGGGGGAATGGCACAAGATTTGATATAGAACCCCGCAGATATTTTCTTCACCGAACCCCAAAGCCCGAAAGTGAAATACCGCACCCTTGACTCACCGCTTGAGCAGAAAAGGAGAGCATGATGAATCACTCAACCAGCGTACTCCAGCCACAACGCCTAAAACGAACCAAGTTGGCCTACACCACCCGCCGCATTCCCCAGGAGGACATTGCCACCCTGCTAAAAGGAGAGCTTAAGCCGCGTAGCGGTGACCTCGTTCTGGCCCGGGTCAGCGGGATCGGTCAGCACACCCGCCTGGAGCGCTGCGACGGGCGTCGCGCTCACCTTTTTGTCGGTGATGAAATTGTCGTCTGCTATGGTAATCGCTATGCTCCTGACCAGTTCGAAGCGGTTATTCCCGACAATCTGGGTCCCTGCCACCTGGCCGCCGCCGGGGGGATCGCGGGCAAGATGCTCAACAAGCACAGAAAAATGAAACAACCGACCAAACTTACCCCTTTAGGCCTGCTGGGGGATAAGACCGGTCGCCCGCTCAATCTCACCGACTGGAAGCTCCCTGTACTGCCCAACCGGTTTTCCACCCCCCTGACCCTGGCGGTGGTCGGAAGTTCCATGAACTCGGGAAAAACCACGACCGTAGCCAACCTCATCCACGGTTTTACCCGGCGGGGCATGAGCGTTGGAGCCGCCAAACTCACCGGCACCGGAGCTGGCTGTGATTACTGGCAGATGCGCGATGCAGGCGCCGAGCTGGTGTTCGACTTTATCGATGCAGGTTTTTCCTCAACGTATAAAGCCAGCCTGGTCGAACTGGCTGAAATTGCCGAAACCCTGATCGACCATTTGGGTCATGCCCAGGTCGATCTGCGGATTATTGAAATTGCCGACGGCCTTTTTCAGCAGGAAACCGCAGCCCTGCTCTCATTGCCAGGATTTCCCCGCCTGCTGGACGGCATCCTGTTTGCTGCTGCTGATTCCATGGGCGCTAACGCCGGCGTCCGCTGGCTGAGGCAGCAAGGACTGCCGGTCATTGCCCTAAGCGGTGTGGTCACCAGTTCTCCACTGGCCACCCGGGAGGCTGAAGCGACCATCGGACTACCGGTTTACCCGACTTCCAGCCTGAATCAACGCGCAACGATTGAAACCATTCTGGACACTATTGCCGCCCGAAGCGGATCCTCCGCGAGTCAAGAGGACCAGAGGAGCGCGGCTCGCGCCGCTGTTAACGCATGAACCTTCCACCGGTGCTGATAAAAAGACGTCTGCGGCTGTTCCTCCTGCTGGTTGCTATCGGTTTTGGCCAGGCGGTTTCCACAGTGGCCATCCTGCTGCTGGTCCGCTTTGCCTTTGATAAACTCGTGCTCCCGAACTCTGCCGCCCTGTCCGGGGCAATCGGCTGGACCGGCCTAGGCCTCGTGGGAGCTGCTGTTTGCCATGCATGGCTGGGCAAGCATGAGCAGGTGACAGCCGAGCACCTGGGGCAGGACTACAGCCATCGTATCCGCCTGATCTTGTTTCGCCGCTTAAACCGCCTGGCCCCCAGAAGCGTTCAGCGCCGTAGCAGCGGTGCACTGATGCTGCGCTTCGTCGGTGACCTTACCGCCCTGCGCAACTGGGTGAGCCGGGGTTTGTCCCGCATCGTTGTCGCCGGGTTAACCACCCTGATCGCGCTGCTGGTCTTATGGTCCTTAAACTGGAGGCTCGGCCTTGCGGTCGGCCTCTCCCTTGCCCTGGGCCTGCTCAGCAACCTGAGGCTCGGCTCCAGCATGCGCCAGGCAGTCCTTGAGGCCCGTACCCGTCGATCCTCCTTGGCTGCCAACATTGGGGAGAAGGTTAATTACCCGGCGGTTGTGCAGGCCTTCGGTCAGGGCGAACGCGAACAACGGCGAGTCGCCAGGCAGAGCCGGCGTCTCAAGCAAGCCATGGTTTTTCGCGCCAAAACCATCGGCCGCATGCGGGCCATGACTGACGGAACCATGGGAATGGCGACCGCAGCTGTCTTCCTGCTGGGAGCAACTGAAGTCTCGGCTGGTAGGACCTCACCTGGAACAGTGGTTGCTGCTCTGACCGTATTAGGCTTGTTGAAGCCTGCGGTACAAAAGCTCGGGCGGATCCATGAGTATTATCAGAGCGCCCAGGTGTCACGGCATAAGCTCGAGGAATTTCTTCTCAGCCCGGGCGTGCTAACTGAAAAAAAAGCGGCGCCTGATCTGCAGCCAGGTCCCGGACGTCTGGAATTTCGCCGGGTCCGTTATGGCCAGACCCTGAAGAGGATCTCCGCCGTCGCCGAGCCAGGCTCCAGAATCGCGCTGACCGGCGCCAATGGTTCCGGAAAATCAACCCTGCTTGATCTCGCTGCCCGTTTGCTAGATCCCGACGGAGGGCGGATCCTGCTCGACGGACAGGTCTTGTCTCGACACAGCCTGAGTTCGGTCCGCCAAATGATCGGGATTGTCAGTGCAGACCTGCCGCTGCTGCGCGGGACGGTGGAAAAAAACCTGCGCTACCGCTGGCCCGACGCGCCGCGCGAAGAGGTGAAAAAAGTTCTGGCCTGGTGCGGACTCGACGCCATGCTTGACGAGCTTCCGAAAAGAGAACAGACCAGGCTCCTGGAAGGAGGAAGTAACCTCTCCCAGGGGCAGCGGCAACGGCTGGCCATGGCAAGAGCTCTGCTGGGTACCCCGCAACTGCTCCTGCTGGATGAGGCCGACACCAATCTCGACGCGGAATCGAAACTGGTCTTCGACCGCATTCTGGCCGAATACCCCGGGACCATCCTGACCGTCACCCATGATCCCAGACGAATAGCCGCTGCCGACAACGTCTGGCAGCTACAGGCCGGGCGACTCAAGGTGATCAGGCCCGCTCAGTCGCCAGCAGGAGGAAAGCGGGACTGCCGGAAACATCCTCATCAAGAAGCTGAGATCGCAACGGCCCCCTTTCCCTTGATCAAACAGGCCTCAGCCCTATAAACGGAAGGACAGATCCCCATGTTCGAGAGCGTCAAGATACAGCCACAATCCCCTCTGCTGCCTCGCGGAGTCGTCTTTGAGCGATGCCACAAGGACGACCCCGAGTTGTGCTATTACCTCTACCTGCCCTGTAAAAACATGAAAAATCCGCAGATCTTTGTTGCAGTTCACGGGATATCGCGCAACGCCTCAGAGCAGGCCTATTGCTTTGCCGAGTTGGCCGAGCGCTACGGGGTGATTCTGGTCGCGCCCCGATTCGGCAAAGAAGCTTACCCGGGATATCAGCGTCTCGGCAGATCTTCAAAAGTGAAAAGGGCCGATCGGGCTCTCGAGCGGATTCTCGCCGAGGTCGCCCAACTCACCGGAGCCCCCGAAGGCCCCTGCGCCATGTTCGGCTTTTCCGGCGGGGGGCAGTTCGTGCACCGTTATGCCATGGCCTATCCCCATCGCGTTACGCGGATCGCCCTGGGCGCTCCCGGTTGGTACACCTTTCCCGACCCGACCCAACGGTTCCCCTGGGGGATCAAAAGCAGTCGCCAGTCACGGCTCGGATTTGCACCCTCCCGATTTCTCCGCAATCCAGCCTGCGTTCTGGTGGGTGAAAAAGACAACCTCCGCGACGATGATCTCAATAAGTCGCCGCGGATTGATGCCCAACAGGGTTGCGACCGTCTGGAGAGGGGCTTCCGCTGGGTTCAGGCCATGGTTGCCGCTACTCGGGCGTGTAACCTGAATGCCCATTACACCTTTGAAATTTTGCCCGACTCAGACCATTCCTTTAGCAGTTGCATAAAAAACGGGGGACTGGACAAGCGAGTCTTTACTTTTCTCTTTGGGGAGCCACCCGGTAAGCCAGCGAAGAAGTTTCGATTCTTGCCGGAGGGAACGTGTGCAGATGAAACCGCCCTGGAAAAATCTTTGGCGAGTTAGTTTCTGTCCGCAAGCTATGGCTGGCATAAGCACAGTTTTCACCTTGCAAGATGCGCCATGAAAGGAGAAATCAGATGAAACGGCAAACACAATTCGGGATGATGATCGCACTGGCGATTTTTTTCTGCACAGGCTGCTCAACCCATAACCAGACGCGGGTTATTCTGCCGGAAAATACCTTGGACAGCAGCCAGTTGCGTAACCTGTTTGTTGGCAATACTGTCGAATCGGTCACCGTTCCCAAGGGACGGAAGAGCCTGACCTACTATGATCCCCAAGGCCTGGTCAGACAGCAAAGGGGTGACCGGTTGCGGGTTGGTCAATGGCGGATTACCAAACGAGGGCGGATCTGCCTGCAGATGGAAAACCAGAGGGAACGTTGTCGCATCATTCTCCAGGAAAACAACCGCTACAATAAATACATCGTAAAAAAATCCGGAGACCATAGACTTGTGGTGAGCTACACAAGGTTCATGTCTGGAAATCCTCTGGGACTCTAACCGCTGACAAGCTGGCAACTGTCCGCCCCCGGTGTGCAGAAGCTAACGGGTTTGTTAAACTTATCAGCAGAACAAGGACTTCGCGATTATTTTCCAAGGGCGATGAAGCTTGACTCCAGACCTTTTGGAACCCGAACAGGGGAAGAAAATGAAAAACCTTTTATTGACGACATTTACTTTGCTTATCTTGCTGCTGACGACTAACGGCGTTGCGGCCTTAGCAGCGGAACCAATTGTTCTGCCCTCAGGAACCCTGGGGGCCGACGAACTCCAGCAACTTTTTCCCGGCAAGACGGTTGAGTCATTTAATCTGAGAAATAACCAGGTCAGCCTCAGCTATTATGATCCCAACGGCACCGTCCGTCAGCTGCGCAAAGGGAAAATACGTTTAGGTAAATGGAATATCAAAGAAAACGGCAGAATCTGCCTGAAGATGGAAAATGAAAGAAACAAGTGTCGAATTGTGGTCCTTGAGCAGGACATCTACAGGAAATACGTGGTCAAAAAAAGTGGTAAGCACAAACATGTCATTAACTATCGGAGTTTCATTTCAGGAAATCCGCACAATCTGTAGTCCCCCACCCGCAGTTCATAGGTGAATCCGGTGACTAGCTGGCCGCCAGATTCACCTTCAGGAAATTCCTCTCAGCTAAGTGGAAGTCGAGCTGTCGGCTTTTGTGGCTCAAACATGATTTTTATCAAAATGGCCCCTGCCTCGGTTTCGGTCAACGGCAGGATTTCTATTTCGGCATTGCCCAGCACATAACCAGCCCCCTTGTCATGGTGCCTTTTAACCGGTGGCACATTGGGATACTGCTTCGGCTAAGGAAAAATAGCACAGCGGTTACCCACCAACTCATATCCTCCTGATTTGCTTTTTCGGTGTAAATTTCCTCAAGCACAGCAGGCTGTTTTCAGCTACTTATCCGGTTAAAAAGCAAGGTTTCGTCCTTCGCAAAAGGAGTAATATATGAAACCCTCATTCCATAATAGCGTTGGCGGGTTTCGCATGATTTATGGGCGACCGTTTGGGGGCATAATATGCAGTTTGCCGACCGAGCGGCTATAATTGACCCAAAAGGTTTGTTATGGGGGCTGGATCGATCCGGGTCGAGAAAGGGAAAACGGCCATGGTTCCTATTTTTATCAGTTATCGTCGAGAAGACAGTGCCGCTTTTTCCGGTCGGTTGTTTGATCGGCTCAGTGAACATTTCGGTCTGGAGAATGTCTTTATTGACGTTGATACCATTGACATGGGTCAGGACTATGTCAAGGCGATTGAGGAGAGGATCGCCGCGTCCAGAATTATGCTTGTTGTTATTGGGGATGAATGGCTGGGAACAGTGCAACGCAGCTTTCGGAACGAGGTCGAGGATTTTGTTCAGGTGGAAATTTGTACCGCCCTGCGGCTTAACCTCAAGGTCATTCCTGTTCTCATCAGCGGGACGAGGATGCCCGGAGAAAATGAGCTCCCCCCCGAGCTGGCTCCTCTGGCGAGGAAAAATGCCGTGGAAGTCCGTGATAGCCATTTTCACCAGGATGTTGCGGAGCTGATTTCAGGTCTGACTGAGCAGGGGGTCGCAGAGGGGGGGCTTGTCCTGAACACCAAAAGGGTCAGAAGGGCAGCTGGCTGGAAACTCAAGTTGGGCGCCGTAGCGGTAATAATCCTGATTTTAGGAATCTCCTGGTTTCAGAGCTCGCGGCTCGATCCTGATCATTTGGTCGGCACTTGGAAGGCCGATGTCACCAATGGGCAGGGAACCCATTATCCGATAATTTTCCTGTTTGACAGTTTTGATCATCAGTTGATTGGGAAGGTGCACTATCCAACTGGAATGGGGATTATAGTGGATTTGAGAATTTCCGGGCAACGCATCCAGTTCCAGACCGAGCATGTTCCGCAATTTGAGACGAAACCGGCGACCATCAGCTTCCAAGGGCGGGTGCTCCGGGACCGCATTGAGTTTCTGATGCAACACGATCAGGGTCAGGAACAGTTCACTGCGGTGAGAAGCGCTGAATAGCCGGCTGTTGGGATTGCCTACCTCTTAAGGTCAACTCCCTCTTGGTTTTCGTCTTGTCAGCCTGGATTTCTGTATTAACATTGAGATAATGCATATTTTATACAGGAAGACAGGCTGGTTTCCAGACGAAAATCGGCGGGGAGGGGCGGACGCAGGTGTTACAGGCGCAATCCCCAGAAATACAATTTGCTATCAGCCATCAGCCTTGTCAACCGTCGGAATCCCCTTACGACAAGGACCACCGCGAAATCCGGTGATCTACGAGAGGCCAGCATGACTGCACAACCTTCACTCCCCGAGCCACCCCTGCGGGTTCGTGTTTTTCTCGCATCGCCAGGCGACGTGAGCGACGAACGGGCGCTGGCGCTGAAAGCTCTCGAAAGTCTCCCTTACGACGCGTTTCTCCGCGAGCGGATCTACGTCAGTATCGTTGCCTGGGACAAACCGGGTGCCGATACCCCGATGCTGGCGAGCATGACTCCCCAAGAGGCGATTTCCCAACAACGGCCCAAGCCCTCCGAGTGCGACATTGTCATCGTGATCTTCTGGTCCCGGATGGGTACCCCGCTGCCATCCGATTACGTCAAGCCCGACGGCAGTACCTACCTCTCCGGCACCGAGTGGGAATTTCTCGACGCGCTCCAGGCGTCACGGCAGGCGGGCCGGCCGAAGGTTCTGGTTTACCGCCGTACCGAGGAGCCGCACTTCAGGGCCAACGATCCAGAGATTGGGAAGAAGTTGGAGCAATGGCAGCTCGTCAAGACGTTCTTCGAATCGTTTCTCAATCCCGACCGATCGATCCGCATCGGCTCGAATGAATACGAAACCCCCGACGATTTCGAGAAGGCGCTCACCGGGCACCTGAGAGAGATCGTCCAGTCGCTGCTCGCTGAGCACGAGGCTGAAACCCGGGTGCCGGCAGCCGAGAAGACCCCCGAAGCGGCAGATGTGCAGGAACCCCCGAAGGGGCCGCCGCTCTGGGAAGGCTCCCCGTTCCCGGGCCTGCGTGCCTTCAGCGAAGACGATGCACCCATCTACTTCGGTCGGGGAAGGGAGACCGATGGACTGATCCGCTGGCTGGCCGAGGATGCCCGGTTCATCACCGTGGTGGGCGCTTCTGGCTCCGGGAAGTCCTCGCTAGTGGCCGCCGGCCTGCTGCCTCGGCTCACGGATAACGCTATCCCCGGAAGCCGTGACTGGCTCTCGATACGCTTCACTCCCGGTGAACTGGGTGAGAACCCCTTTATCGCCCTGGCATCCAGTCTTAAATCGGCACTGGAGCAGCACGCCCGGCGAGTGCGTGACGAAGCGGTGAAGCTGGAAGCGGACCCCAGCGCGCTGGGCGAACTGATCGAGCTGATGCTGGAGGATCAGCCTGAGTGGTCTGAGCTCGTACTCTTCGTCGACCAATTCGAGGAGCTGTTTACGGTGGTCGCTGCCAAGCACCGCGGTGCATTCAGCGATCTGATCGCGCACGCGGCCAACTTACCTCGACTGCGCACGGTGGTAACGCTGCGTGCTGACTTCTACCATCGCTGCGTCGAACTGCGAGCGCTGGAAGAGCCCTTGCGCGCCGGATCCTATCCCCTGGCGGCACCAGGTATCGGTTCGCTGTACGAAATGATCACGCGGCCTGCAGCGCGCGCAGGTCTGTCGTTCGAGGCTGAGTTGCCCGAACGCATCCTAAACGACACCGGTGCGGAGCCCGGAGCACTACCATTGATGGCCTTTGCTTTGGACCAGCTCTACGACCAACGTACCAGCGAAGGGCAACTCACTCACACCGCCTACGAAAAGTTCGGTGGGGTCAAAGGTGCGATCAGCCAACGCGCCGAGGATACATTCCAGGGCCTGGATGACGCCGCCAAGGCGACGCTCAAGTGGGTGTTTCGGGAGCTGATAGAAGTGGATCCAACCAACGAAGGTTGGGTGGCCACCCGGCGCCGTGCGCTGCTAGAGAAGGTCGCTCAGACGTCTGGGGCACAGACTCTGGTCACGGCGTTCACCGAGGCGCGGCTGCTGCTGCAGGGGAAGGGGGAGGGGGATGCGCCGGTGGTGGAGGTGGCCCATGAGGCCTTGCTGCGTAACTGGCCCCGGCTGGTGGACTGGATCCAGAAGACCGGCGAGGATCTGGCGGTGCTTCGGCAACTGCGGCACGCGGCAGACGATTGGGAGACCCAGGATCGTAGAAGCGATCTGCGCTGGCCGCGGCGGCGCTGGAAACAGGCCGAGGGCGTGCTGGAACGATTGAAGGTGACCCTGGAAGAGCCCGGGCCGTCCTTTCTGGCTGCTTGCCGCAGGCGCACCAAACGGCTGATCGGAGCGCTTGGCCTGAGTTTCACCGTCCTGATCCTGGCGGGCTTGTTCGGGCTCTTCACTTATACCACGGCAGAGGGCAATCTGAGGTATGCGGTTAGTGTCTTGTGGGAGCGGGTTTGCTACACGCTCAGGGTGTCTGACCTCAGGAAGCTCGAGATGGTGGAGATCCGCCCCGGGGAGG
>CAMYNC010000110.1 GCA_947259685.1 uncultured Desulfuromonadales bacterium
GTCCATCAAACACCAAGCCAGAAAGGTCACGTCGGAACGAGCGGACTCTTCGGCCATCAGTTCCAGATAGGCAATGCGATCCTCATCGCTGGTGAAGATGTCCATTGAACGGACGCCTCGTTGTGTGACGTGGTGAGGATAGCCGGGAATGACAAGTCGGGATAAGCGGACCATAACGATAGACTAGCGTTTCGGATATTACCAAGCAAGGATAAATTAATATCATGTCCCCGGATTTTGCTTACCCCAAAGGGACGGTGAATTGAACCTACAGTGATTAATGATATTCTTGATATCCATACCTAATGAGCTAAAGGGAGCAGAATAATGAAAACATGGCTTTCACTCATCTGTGCAACGTTAGTCCTTTTTCAACCAACGGTCGCTTCCGCCGCTTCATTTCCCCAAACAATCAAGCTGGAAGAGGTTACGACGGCGCCAATGGGCACGGAGATAAAAAGCAAGAAATACATCAAGTACTCTAATGACCCGCAGCAATACCAAGAATATGAAGAACGGGTGGAAAAAAACATCATGGGCAGCAACAAGATTTTTGTCCTGAGAGAGGGGGATAAATTATCAACTTATAACCAGACCAAGGGGACCTGCACAACCACAGATGTCTCCGCAGTGACAGGGATGGCCGATGGCGCCGATCCGGGAAAGATGGCGGAAGAGATGAGAAGAGCCATGGGCCTGGTAAAAGCCGGGCCATGTGAAGGAGCGGGCCGGCCAGGGGTTTTATATTCTTCAGAGATGGGCAAGGTCTGTTACGACAAAGAGTTTGAATATGTTGTCTTAGGGACGGATATGATGGGCTCGAAGATGCAAATAACTCAGGTGGATTTCAACGTAAAACTGCCTGAGTTTGCGCTGCCTCTGCCCGCCGGAATGGTCTGCCAGAAAGGACCTGACCTTGAGGCGCTTATGAGCGGCAGGGGGCAGGCTGGTTCCCCCAGTGAAAATGAACAAAATAGGCCTAATAATGACGAGGCGATGAAACGCGCCCAGGATGCGTTGAAAAAAATGCAGGAGATGTTCAAAGGGATGGGGCAACAATAAACCATGCCACTCAGAACCCAAAAAAGGGAAAAAGGGGGCCGGCTGCTTTATGCAACAGGGTCCGCGCCCTGATGGAAGCAGACCCTTTTGAAATTGGCGGAGGTAGATGAGAATCGCCTTCTACGTCGCAAACCTCATGTTTGCTCCTGCGTAGGCTCCCCTCCGCTCGCTGACGCGGCCATCCCTGGCCGCTTTTCTGACATCAAGTCAGCGCTCGCTCCGCTTCGATCCTCATCTACCACAATGCAACAGGGCCTACCCCCTGATGGGAGCAGACCCTGTTGAACTGGCGGAGGTAGATGAGAATCGAACTCACCTGGGACGGGATACGCCCCACATCGGTTTTGAAGACCGTGAGCGTCACCAGAGCGCTAACTACCTCCGTAAATTTTTCGCCATTCTACCTTTTGAGGTTCAGTTTCTCCACCAGAAAATCGGCGATTTGAAAAGGATTGTTCAGATCGAGCAGCGGCACATCGAGTTGCAGGTCGGTATCACTGGCCACGGCGAGCAGGGTCGGGTCGTGGTTTTCGCCGCGGCAGATCATTTGGCTGCTGCTGTGGCCTGAGCGATAGAGTTCGATCTTCGGCAGGCCGCTGCGTTTGTAGCCTTCGACCAGTACCAGATCGACATCGCTGAAATATTCCGTCAGCAGGTCCTCTACCGGTGGGGTTGCTTGCTGTTTGACCAGCGCCAGCGTATTGGCGGAACTGATCAACATGGTGTCGGCGCCGGCCAGGGTGAGTCGGTGGCTGTCTTTGCCGGGATGATCGATCTCGAACTTATGCGCGTCATGCTTGAAGACCCCAACGCGATAACCGCGCCCCTTGAGGATGGCGATCAACTTCTCGAGCAAAGTGGTTTTGCCGGTGTCGGAGCGAGCGATAAAGGAGACTGCCGGGGTCTGCTGTTGGTTGCTCATTTAGTACCCCAGAGCGGTCGATGCACCGAGGATATGCACCCCAACTTGCTCGCCGGTAGCGTAGAAATCCCGCTCCGCTTCGAGCAGAGCGATGCCAGTGGCGTAGATCATTGTTCGTAAAATCCCAGTGTTCTGATCTCCTGAACTTGCCACCAGCATCTCGCCGTCATCATTCAACTCAATGGCAACCCGCATCAACTGCAAACGACCGGCCTTCTTTTTCACCGGTTCCTGGAGCCGGGCCTTGAACAACGGCTTGAAGACTGTACGATGGCCCATCATCTTCAGTAGGGCGGGACGGACGAACTCTTCAAAGGTGATCATGGTCGAAACCGGATTGCCCGGCAGGGAAAAGACCGGCACCTGTTCCTTCATACCGAAAGCGGTCGGTTTTCCCGGCTTGATGTTAATCTTCCAGAACTGCTGCTCGACGTCGAGCTCTTCGAGCACCTCGCGGACAAAGTCGCGATCACCGGCCGAGACTCCCGCCGAGGTGATCAGCACATCGGCCTGGAGACCATCTTTCATCTTTTCCCGCAGACTCTCCAGGTTGTCGCGGGCAATACCGAGCATCAGCGGCACGGCGCCAATCTCGCGCACCGCAGCGGCCAGCGCCCAGGAGTTGCTATTGACCACGCCGCCTTCGAAGCGCAGCTCGTCGATCTCCTGCAGCTCGTCGCCGGTGGATAGGATCGCTACCCGCACCCGGCGATGCATCGGCACCGTCGACATGCCGAAAGAGGCTAACAGACTGATCTCCGCCGGACGCAGGACGGTGCCTTTGGCAATGATCAGATCGCCGGGACGGATATCCTCGCCCTTCCAGCGGATGTGATCGCCGGTTTTAACCGTGCCGAGAATCTTGATCTGCTCCGGCGCCTCTTCGGTTTCCTCAAACGGCACGATAGCATCGGCGCCCGGCGGCATCGGCGCGCCAGTCATAATTTTCACCGCCATGCCCGGCTCGACCCGGCAGTTGTCTTTGCCGCCGGCCGGCAGATAGCCGGTGACCGGCAACACCGCACCGGCAGCACAATCTGCTGCACGCACCGCATAACCATCCATTGCTGAATTATCGAATAACGGCAACGGCTGGTTGGCGATCACATTTTCCGCCACCGCGCGCCCTGCTGCGTCGAGCAGGGGAACCTTTTCGATCGACAGGGGCTGCACGGCATCGAGAATTTGTTGTCGAGCCTGATGATAAGAATGCATAGCAATTTCTCCAGGTTTTTAGATCTTAAATTTTGCTTGCCAGCGATCTTTTGGTTAACGCTGTTGTAATAAATTTAACCCCAGATTGACCAGCAACGCCACCCCCAACAGCACCAGCCCCAGGGCCAGGCCGAAGGCAAACTCACCTTTGCTGGTCTCAAGAGCGATGGCGGTGGTCATGGTGCGGGTACTTCTGCGGATGTTGCCGCCGAGCATCATCGCGACCCCGACTTCGGCGATCACCCGGCCGAAACCAGCGATCACCGCAGCCATGACCCCAAAGCGGATCTCACGCAATAATTGCCGGGCGGCCTGCAAGCGGGTCGCCCCGAGGGTCAGGGCGGTGTTGATAATCCTTGAGTCGGCGCCGGCCACCGAGGCGAGCACCAGATTGGCGACGATCGGCGTCGCCAATACCATCTGCCCGGCGATCATCGCCAAGGGAGTGAACAAAAGCCCCAGCGAGCCAAGTGGACCCTGGCGGCTGAACAGGCCAAAGAGCACCAGGCCGACCACCACCGTTGGCAACGCCATCAGGGTGTTCAGCAGCGTGATCAGCAAGCGCCGACCGGCAAAGCGGGTTAATCCCAGCCAAAGCCCGGCAGGGATTCCCAACACTGCCGCCAGAACGATAGCAATACTGGAGGTGTAGAGGGAGGTCCAGACAGTCATCCGGACCTCCCCATCGAAGTTGATGATCAGCTCCAGGGCTGTGAGCAGAGAGTCAAACAGGTAGCCCAAAACGGTCCCTTATTGCTGCACGTAGAAGAGCTGCTCGCCCCCCTTGCGGAAGCCGGTGATCAGTTCCTGGGCCGGCTTGCTGACCAAATAATCGAGAAATTTCTTTGCCAGGTCCACTTTGACATGCGGATGCTTGGCCGGGTTAACCATGATCACCCCATAGGGATTGAACAGCCGCTTATCGCCGGCCACCGTCAACACCAGTTCGGTCTTCGGTTTGAAGGCCAGGTAGGTGCCCCGGTCACTTAGGGTATAGCCCTGACGTTCCCCGGCCATAATGATCACTTCGCCCATACCGCGCCCGGCTTCCAGGTACCAGGTGCCGGCCGGTGCCACCCCGGCGGCGTTCCAGAGTTGCTTTTCGCGGGTATGGGTGCCCGAATCATCGCCACGCGAAACAAAGGTCGCCTGGGCGGCGCCAATCTTAGCCATCGCGGCGGCGGCATCCGCCTCCCCGTTGATTCCAGCCGGGTCGTTTTTCGGGCCAAGGATCACGAAATCGTTGTACATGACATCGCGGCGGTCGACCCCGTAATCTTCGGCGACGAACTTGTCTTCGCGGCTGCGGGCATGCACCAGAACGACATCAACATCGCCATTCTCGCCTAGTTTGATCGCCTTGCCGGTGCCGACCGCTATGACATCGACCTGGCAATCGTTGGCCTGCTCAAAGGGGGGCAGCAGTTCCGCCAGCAGGCCGGAATTTTCCGTTGAGGTGGTGGTCGCCAAACGCAGATGTTCTTTCGCCAGCGCCGGACAGGCCAGCAACAACAAAACCAGTACTACAATCCACTTTTTCATGTCATCCTCCTGATGAAATAAAAACGCCCTTCATAGTGAAAAGCGCGAACAACCCCGGCAGTCACCTGAGAGGTTGTAGGTCTCCTTTCCAAACACGGGAGGCGCGGCGGTTTCCCACCGCACCCAAAGGTTCTTCAGCCACGGCAGAGGCCGACAGGCTGGAGAACTCGGAGCATTGCATTGTGAAACTTGAGTCGCTTTAATCTTCTACTGTAGCGAAAAACAGTTCCCTCTCCCTCAGCCGCTTTTTATCCCTTCTGCCGCTGCAGCAGGGGAATAAATTTATCCTGCGATGGCTGCCCGGCCGACTGGACCAGGCCGCCATCCTTAAGACTGATAATCTCACCGCCGAGCCGCTGCGGCTGTTCGGCATCATGGGTCGCAATCACCAGAGTCATGCCCTGCTGCGGCAGGGTCACCAGGAAGCGCTCCAGGGCGGCGACCTGACCGACATCCAGGTTGGCGGTCGGCTCATCGAGCAACAACAGCTTGGGTTGCAGCACCAGGGCGCGGGCCAGAGCCACGCGGCGGCTCTCCCCACCAGAGAGCTCTCGCGCCTGGCGCTGGTTGAAGCCCTGCAGGCCGGTAATCTCCAAGACCTGGGAAATCCGCTGTTGCTGCTCAGCGCCGCGAATGCCGCGCAATTTCAGACCGAAGGCCAGATTCTGCTCCACACTGCCGGCAAACAGCAGCGGGTTCTGTTCCAGCAGGGTGATTTGCTGCCGCAGGTTACGAAGACCTTTCCCGCGCCAGGCAATTGGCTGTTGGGCAAAACAAAACTGGCCGCTCTGCGGAGTTTGCAACAGCGCCAGCAATTGCAGCAGGGTACTCTTGCCGGCCCCATTTTCACCCTGCAGGGCGTAAAGGGTCTCCGACTGCAGCTGGAGCTGGTCGATGCGCAGGCTGAATTCGCCACGGCTGAGCAGAATATCGTTCAGTTCAATGAGTGGTTGCATTTTGCTGACCTGAGAACGGGAGCAACAATTTCATATTTACCGCCAATGGAAAACTGGCGCTCAATACATAAATACAGGTAATAAAAAAAGGCTTCCCCGCATGGAGAAGCCCTGTTAAAGAAACGCCAATTGCCACAAATGGGAACGGCAGAATCCTCTGGGTCTCCTTTCCAAACGGGAGGCCTTGCCGTTTCCAGCAAAACCCATCGACCGGCCCGCCTTAGGAAATTCCCTTAGGTGAGACGGTTCGGAGATCTTTATTTAACCTGAAGCAGTGAGTAAATGGTGGATGAAGAGTGCAAGTGCTTGGATTGAATGAGTGATGCAAAAATCTGAGCTGCACCCAAAGGTTCAGCGGTGATTTTTGCAGTGCTCAGGCAATTGTGCTCAGGCAATTCAATGACTTGTTCTATTCGCCGCCGGATACTCTCTGATTCAGGTTTTAGTTTTATTAAGCCTGCTGTTCCTGCTGCGGCTCAGGGGCCAGATTATTATTTATTCCCTTGCCGCGCAACTGAAAATATTCCTCCGGGGTGTTGATATTACGGAAACTGCGCTCCTGAGGGTCGATCAGCTGTAACTGCTCGGCGGCAATTTCCACCACCTTGACCTGATCGAAAAAGCTGAGAATCCGCTTCCGACCAGAATTGAGCACCTGTTCCATCGCCGTCAGGCAGGACTTGCCGTACAGGGCATGCAGGGGTTCATGACCGCTGCTGCTGAGCGGCAGCACCAGATCGCCCTGGTCGCCAGCGGAACAAATCCTACGTACCAGCTCGCCAGAAACGAACGGCATGTCACAACCAACGACAAAGGCTGCCGGGTGCCGGGCATGCTTGACCCCGGAATGAATTCCCGCCAAGGCGCCTTGGGCCGGGTAGATATCGGGCACCTTGCGGCAGGGGATCTCCTGGTAGAGTTCCGGCGAGTTGGTGACGATGATCACTTCATCAAACAGCGCCGCCAAACGGGCATAGACGTGGTCGATAAAGCGCGCGCCGTGGATCGGCAGCAGTGACTTGTCGCTGCCCATCCGGCGACTTTCGCCTCCTGCCAGAATCACCCCGGTGATGCCGGAAATCCGTTCGTTGGCGTTGGAAATCTGCAATTGTTGCGGGTGGCTGTAGATCTCCAGCGAGTCTCCGCGCAGATAACCGATCAGGGTGATGCCGGCCTGTTCGCAGAGGGCGATCGCCTGATCGGTCGGCGAAGTCCGCGAGGCGATCAGGCCGATGCCGAGCCGCGCCGCTTTGGCGACCATCTCGGTGGAAACCCGCCCGGAGGTGACCAGCAGTTTGTCGCGCAGCTCGATTCCCTTGAACCAGGCTTCACCAGCCAGCCGATCAAGAGTGTTGTGCCGGCCGATATCCTCGGCGTAAAGCAGCAACCCATCCTCATCGCCAATCGCGGCCGAGTGGATGCCGCCATGACTGCGATACTGCTCGGCCTGTTTGGCGAGCTGGCGCATCAGCAGAAACAGACTGTCGCTGCGGTAGCTGCGCTGCCGGCCGCGCGAATCATCGAGCAGCTGCTCAGGCAGGTTGTAAGCGATGCCAGTGCCGCAGCCGGAGGTCAGGGTCGGCTGCAACCGGTCCGGCAGTTCCGTCTTCAAGCGCACCTCAGCCAACCCGAAATCGGCGCAGACCCCCAGGGAGAGAATATCATCCAAAGAGTCGGCAAACCCCTGCAGGCGGAAAAACCCGGCCAGCAGAAAATTCAACCGATGCGGCGAACAGACCAGGGTCGCCAGATCGCGGCCGTTGACCCGCAGCCGCAGCGGATATTCCTCGACCACCTGGCGCTGCTTCGGCTGCAGTCGGCCGTTTTTCAACTGGTAGATGCTCTGTGGTTTATTTTCAGCCATAAGCCTCCTCGCTTAGTCTTTAAGCGTCCGCTTCCCTTTGGCAAAGCCTTCTTTTTGCGCCAGCAAGTCAAGGTGCATGGTGTTCAGATCCTCAACATCCATCGGCAGATCTTCGCCCAGTTCGCGGCTATCGACCACCTTGAGATAGCAGGAACACTTGCGGCAGATATCGACCCGGTAGCCGACTTCACCCTCGGCGGAGAAATATTCCAGGCTGTCGCTCTCGGTGTTCCCACAATAACTGCACTGCATCCGGGTCAAGGACCAACTGGTCGCGCAGATCGAACAGTGCAGCTGCTTTTTGCCGTCTTCGCCGCTCAGTTCCCCCATCGCCGGAGCCGCGCCACAGATCGGGCAGTAGCCTTCCTGCCAGTCGTCAAACAATGGTTGGGTGTTTTTTTCCCGCCACTGCTGCAGACCGAAGGCGAGGGCGGTGGAGCAAACATATTCGAGCAGAGCGGCAGGGATCTCCAATTCACCAGCCGCTGCTTCGAGCGGGGCACGATCTTTCTCCAAACAGGCGATCAGCAGCTTGTCAAGGGCAACAGTTTTCGCCTCAAGGCCTGCGGCGAATGTTTTCAATTCATCCTGACCCTGCTGTCCATGCTCAATAAAGCTATCAATCAGTGCGCTGACAAACTGGCTGGCCGTCGGCACCTCAATCTGCACCGCCTCTGCGGTCAGCAGCGGAAACCCAGCCTGGCGGCGGGGATCCCATCCATCCAGGTCGGGAGTGCAGTTCAGCCAGGGCTGTTGATGAGTCTGCAAAAAGCGGCACAGACCGCTATAAAAATCGTAGATCTCAGCGTACTGGGGGCGCAGTTTGCGCAAAGCGTCCAGACGCTGCAATTTGCTGTCGATAAAATTCACTCGTCTTTTCTCCTGTCTATGCGCTCAAAATCCAGGTGGGCGGGGAGCCCGCACCACCGGATAGGTGCCTGTCAAACTGCGCAGAAAAACTTCCAGCGACTGTTTTTCTTCGGCGGTCAGGCCGAGCGGTTTGAGCAGCTGCGATTTGTTCGGATCAGCGCCGCCACCTCGATCAAAAAATTCGATTACCTCGCTCAGACTGGCGAAACTGCCATTGTGCATGTAAGGGCCGGTCTGTTCTACCTGACGCAGCGGCGGGGTGCGAAAGGCCCCCATATCTTCAGGCCGGCGGGTCACCGCATAGTAACCCGGATCACGATCCATCACTTCGAGACCCATTTCGCCGAGAAAGAAGTTGCGCGTCGCCCGATGTTGCGGATCGCTGACCAGCTCAGGCAGTTCCGCCACCCCCAAATTATAAAATTTCTCATCGGTCAGCATACGCCCGGAATGGCACTGACCGCAGTTGCCACGCGCGCCGAAAAAAATCTCCATGCCCTGTTTGGCTTCGGCGGACAGCGCCGCCTGGTCACCGCGCAGATAGCGGTCGAAGGGAGAATCGCTGGCCAGCAGGGTGCGCTCAAAAGCCGCCAGGGAACCGACAATCCGCTCCAGGGTCACGCCGCCGCCCCAGGCGTTTTCAAACAACTGCTGATATTCGGGGATCTCGCGCAGTTTGGCGACCAGGTAGCGCGGGTTGAGGTTCATCTCGAAAGAAGAATGAATCGGACCCTGGGCCTGATCCTCTAAACTACGGCTGCGACCGTCCCAGAAGAATACATCCAGATAGCCGGCATTGATCAGACCCGGGGTATGCCGCCAGTGCTTGTTGGTCGGATAGGCGGAGGAGATCTTCCGGCCGTCGGCAAAGGCTTCGTCAGGGATATGACAGACCGCACAACTGACGGTGCCATCGCCGGAAAGCCGGCGGTCGAAAAACAGCGCTTTGCCCAGCTCCACTTTGGCCGGATTCTCTAGCGGTAACACCGTTAGCGGTTTCGGCAATTGCAGAGGCTGTTGCATTTTCAGCGGTTTGGCGAACGCTGCTGCCGGCATGACCGCCAGCCAGACCAGCAGGACCAGCAGTACTCGAGTAAGAATTGCGTCATTCATCAGTTTGCTCCGGCAACCTTCGCCAGGGCCGCATCGATCAGCTCGCGGAATTTTTCGATCGGCCGGCCACCGACCAATAGCTGACCGTTAATCACAAAACTCGGCGTCTGGAACAGATCGAACTTGCGCGCCAACTGCACGTCCTCCTCGACCCGCGCCAAATGCTTTTCACTGTCGAGTTCGCTGGTGAAGCGTTCGACATCGAGCTGCAGCTGTTTGGCGTAACCGATCAGGTCCTCGCGGGCCAGTTTCTTCTCCAGCATCATCAGGTCGAAGTATTCCCAGAACTTGCCCTGCACCCGGGCCGCTTCAGCTGCCTGGGCGGAGAGATAGGAATAATCGCGATAGCGGTAGGGGTAGTGCTTGATCACCAGGCGCAGCTTGCCCTGGTATTCTTCCAAGAGCTGTTCGACGGTCGGACCGACCGCCTGACAGTAGGGTCATTGAAAGTCGATGAACTCGACCATGGTGACCGCGGCATCGGCAGCTCCACGGGTCGGCGCATCGCCGAGCGGCACTTCCAACAGAGGTTTCTCCGTCGCGAATGTCGACAGTGGCAGGCAGAGCAACAGGATAATCAGCAGATGCCTCATGAACTCTCCTTTAGAACGTTCTGCAGCCGACCAGAAGCGCAGTCGGCTGCAGAACGGCGGGTTATTCCTCGCCAGTCACTTCCTTGTACCACTTGCTGGCATGTTTCTTTGCCCAGATTTTCTTGACGTGCCCCCAGAGCATGCCGTCAACCGTGCCCGGATTACCGATAGTCGCCAGGTAAATATGCACCACCGCACCCATCATAAACAGGATAAAGAACAGGCCGTGCAGCATCAGCGAAAACTGGGTCAGACCCCGGTCCATGGCGGTCGGGTCCCAGATGATAAAGCCGGTGATCCCCATCACCAGGGTGGCGACAATGGAAAACAGCGCGAACAGTTTCTGCCCGGCGTTGAACTTGCCCTGCGGGATTTTGCTCTCCTCTTTCGACAGGTAACCGCCAAAAGCCCGCATCCATTTGCCGTCATCGCTATCAAAGCGAATGGTCTCTTTGGCGTGGCCAAGAAACAGCAGGACCGAGGTGATCAGAAAAACAATCCCTGCGATCTTGTGGGCCAGAATCCCCTGCTCCGGGCCACCGAAGAAGTCGAAGTAATTGAAAAAGGTGTGGGCAAATAGCCCCAGTCCAGAGAACACCAGCAAGAAAAATGCGATGGCAAGGACCCAGTGTACCACACGATCAAAGGCGTTAAAGCGTTCGACATATTTACTCATGGTCACTCACCTCCCTGGTCATCGGCATCATCTTCCAGCTGTTTCGGCCCGACCGTCACATAGTGTAGCATGGCAGCACCGACCGAGCCCCAGAAGCCAAGGATGCCGAGCGGCTTGATGACATCTTTCCAGAGGAAGATCGACTGCGGAATGCTTGGGTTTTCCGCCAGATTATAGTCCTGCGGCTTACCGTCCATGGCGTACATCGCCCCCAGACCACTTAAGGCTTGTTCGCCATAGACTAGTTTACCGGCTCCCTTGGCCTCGGCAATCAGCTTGTCGCGATCTCCAAACTTGAGGGAAGCGGTCGGGCAGGCCTTAACGCAGGCCGGCTGCAACCCGGCCGCGACCCGATCGATGCAACCGTGGCACTTGGTCACCTTGTTGTCGGCATCATAGCGCGGCACATCGAAGGGGCAGCCGTTAACGCAGTAATTACAGCTGATGCACTTCTCCTGGTCGAAGCCGATCAGCCCTTCCTCGGTGCGGTACAGGGCGCCGGCCGAGGGGCAGACCTTGATACAACCGGCCTCGCCGCAGTGCAGGCAGCGCTTGTTGAAAAACAGCCACTGGAAATCCTTACCCTCACCTTTCTCGACGAATTCGATTTTGTTATACAGATGCGGCGTCAACTGCGCCGGGTTCTCGTAAGAGCCCCGGTTCACTTCAGCCTCGGCGGGCAGTTTGTTCCACTGTTTGCAAGCCACCTGGCAACTCCGACAGGCGGTGCAGCGACTGGTGTCGATCATGAATGCTTTACGTGCCATCGCTCATCACCCCCTTTTCTCGACGTTGACCTGGAAGGCCTTGGTTTCCGGAATCATCGTATTGGCATCGCCGATAGTCGGCGTCAACAAGTTGGCGCTGTCGCCGGCGTTCTTTGTGGTCCAACCGTAGCACCAGGGCAGTCCGACCTGATGGATGGTGGTGCCTTGCACTTTAAACGGCTGAAAGCGTTTGGTGACGATCGCCACCGCTTCGACCTTGCCACGGCCGGACGACACCGTCACCCAGTCACCGTTTTTGATCCCTTTCTCTTCCGCCAAGACCGGGTTCATCTCGACGAACATGCTCGGCTGCATCTCCAGCAACCAGGGGATATTCCGGGTCATGACCCCGGTCTGCCAGTGCTCGGTGACCCGGTAGGTGGTCGCGACATAGGGATAGCGCTGGTCGCAGGAGTAGAAGACATCCTCCTCCAGGCCATCTTTTCCATCGTGGAACATCTTGATCACCGGGTTGTTCTTGGTCCCGGAGAGCGGGTTCTTTTCGATCGGGCATTCGAGGGGCTCGTAGTGCTCAGGGAAGGGCCCTTCCTTCATCTTGGCGCCGAAGATCGAGGCAACCCCGTCGGGGAGCATGATGAACGACTTCTTGGTGCCCGGCTGATTAAGCGGTTTCCAGCCGCCGTCAGGCACATCCCCCTTCCAGCCGCTGCCGGTCCACCAGATCACCGGATGCTTTTTGTCCCAGGGCTGGCCGTTGGCATCGACCGAAGCGCGGTTATAAAGAATCCGCCGGTTGACCGGCCAGCACCAGCTCCACTCAGGGTAGAGACCGACGCCGCTCGGGTCGGACTGGCCGCGGCGCGCCAGCATGTTCCCCTTCTCGGTGTAGCTGTTGCAGTAGAGCCAGTTTCCTGAGTTGGTTGAGCCATCGTTCTGCAAGAAAGCAAAGGAGGGGACCAAATCGCCCTTTTTGTAGAGTTTGCCCTTGACCTCCTTGTCTTCCAGGAAGTAGCCATTGATCTCTTTGGCGACGGCGTGGATATCCAGATGGTGGATCTTGCCTTCCGGTCCCTTGAAACCGTAATCCCAGCTCAGCTTGGTAATCGCATCGGGGAAGGCGCCGCCCTCTTTTTTGTAGAGCTGGGCAACGCGGAAGTAGAGCTCGTTCATCACCTCCGAGTCGTGCCGACTGTTACCGAGCGGTTCAACCGCCTGGTAGCGCCACTGCGCCCAACGGCCTGAGTTGGTAACGCTGCCTTCTTTCTCGAATGAGGCGGCGATCGGCAGGAAGAAGACCTCGGTATCGATCTGGGAGGGGTCCATCCCGGGACCTTTCCAAAAGCTGGCGGTCTCGTTGTCGAACAGGTTGACGGTGACCATCCAGTCGAGCTTGGCCATCGCCTTGCGTACTTTGTTGGCGTTACTGCCTGAGCAGGCCGGGTTCTGCCCCCAGGAGAAGAAGCCCTTGATATCGCCCTTGAACATCCGGTCGAAAAGCATCAGCCAGCTGGCGTTCTGGCCAGCGTCGAGCTTCGGCAACAAGCTGTAGCCGAAATCGTCCTCAGCGGTCAGCTTGGTGTCGAAGTGGGCGCGCAGCAGTGAGGTAATGTATTTGCTGCGGTTACTCCACCAGTTGGCGCTGTCCGGGTCGTTGGTCTGCGGCGTACTCTTCTCAATATAGGTCGCCAGATCGGACCAGCCGGCTTTGGGAGTCGGCAGGTAGCCGGGCAGGATGTGGAACAGCAGGCAGTGGTCGGTGGAGCCTTGCACGTTCGACTCACCGCGCAGGGCGTTGACACCGCCGCCAGCGATGCCGATGTTGCCAAGCAGCAGCTGGATAATCGCCATGGTGCGGATATTCTGGGTACCGACGGTGTGCTGGGTCCAGCCCATGGCGTACATGATGGTTGCCGCCTTGCCGGCCACCCCGGTGGAACCATAGGCCTCATAGACGCCCTGCAGCTGCTCGGGCGAGGTGCCGGTGATATCGGACACCACATCGATACTGTAGCGGGAAAAGTGTTTCTTCAGCAGCTGCAGGACGCAGTTCGGGTCCTGCATGCTCAAATCAGACTTGGGCACACCGTTTTCATCGCGCTGGAAGGTCCAGGTCGATTTGTCGTAGCTGCGCTTTTCTTCGTTGTAACCAGAGAACAGGCCGTCCAGGTCACCCGGCATTTCGAAATCTGGATTGACCAGGAAAGGCGCGTTGGTGTGCAGCTGCATGTACTCGGCGTGATAGAGCTTGTTCTCGATGATGTACTTGATCATTCCGCCCAAAAAGGCGATATCGGTGCCGCTGCGCAAGGGGGCGTAGAGATCCGCCTTGGCGCTGGTGCGGGTGAAGCGCGGGTCGACGCTGAGCAGCTTGGCGCCCTTATCCTTGGCTTCGAGAACGTATTTAAAGGAGATCGGATGATTCTCTGCAGCGTTCGACCCCATAATCAGAATGACGTCTGAGTTGCGGATATCGATCCAGTGATTGGTCATGGCACCGCGGCCGAAGGAGGTCGCCAAACTGGCAACCGTGGCGGAGTGTCATATTCGTGCCTGGTGTTCTATATACACCAGGCCCCAGCTGCGCAGCAGCTTCTGAAAGAGGTAGCATTCCTCGTTATCGAGGGCCGCGCTGCCGACCGAGGCGATGCCGTCGGTGCGGTTGACCACCTGGCCCTTAGCGTTGGTTTCCATGAAGGTTGCATCGCGGGTGGCCTTGATCTTCTGGGCGATCTGGTCGAGCGACCAATCCCAAGAAACCTTCTTCCACTCTCTGGAACCTTTGGCCCGGTACATCGGCTCGGTGATACGGTTCTCGTTGTGACGCAGTTGGTAGAGGGCTGCGCCCTTGCTGCAGAGGGTACCGCGGTTGATCGGATGATCCGGATCGCCCTCGGTGTTGATCACTTCGCCGCCGCGGGTATGGACAATCAGGCCGCAGCCGACTGCACAATAAGGGCAGATGGTGGTCGTCTCCTTGGCATACTGAATCGCCAGCGGTTCGGCGTATGCCGTGGCGGGCTTGAGACCGACGCCGACAATTGTTGCGCCGATCGTTCCGCCGGAGAGCTGTAAAAACCCTCGTCTACTAAGCTCCATGGGTACCTCCTTGTGAGTGGTTCGGGGCTTGTATCTGAAAGAAAAAAGTCGACCTGCCGATCGCTTTTCCCACCTAAAGCGGGGCTTAAAACGGCAGGCTATTCCAAGAAAGTAACAGTATTCTATAAAGCTACATCAATCTAATGATAAGACTTACCCTATACCATAAAATGGGCCCCCAAACAACAAACATTGTTTTATTTTATGCGCATAGCTAGCGTGATGAAGTGATTTCTGGCGGGAAAGTACTTTGCTGGCAACCACAGCGAATCAAGCCTGGGGCTGAAAAAGGCCTAAGCCTCCTGCGGGGGTCAGGACGAGACTGACCCTGGCTCCTCGCGCGCGCTGGCAGCAGCAAGGGATTGCCGTAACTGCTGCTCCAGAGCGTCAAGTTCGGCACTCGCCTTGGCTCTGGCCGCGCGGCCCTCATCGGCGATCCGCAGACTGTCCTCGATGGTGGCAATCAACGTCTGGTTGGCGGCGCTGACCGCCTCAATATCATAGACCCCGCGTTCGATTTCACGCCGCGTCTCGATGTTGGCCTGGCGCAAATTTTCACTATTAGAACGCAGCAACTCGTTGGTCAGATCCGAAGCGGCGGCCACCACCTCAGCGGCCTGATGCGAGCGATGGATGGTCAGGGCCTGCGCCAATTGTTGGCGCCACAGGGGCACGGTATTCACCAACGTCGAATTAATCTTGCCGATCAGTGCTTTATCGTTCTCCTGTACCAGGCGAATGCTGGGCAGGCTCTGCATGGTTACCTGGCGGGTCAGACGCAGATCGTGGACCCGTCGCTCCAGGCCGTCACGAACCTCGCGCAGATCGCGCAGACTTTGGGCGGCCAGGGTATCCTCACCTTCGTCCAGGGTCCTTACCAGCTGAGGAATGAGCTGTTCGTCCAGTTCCCGGAGTTTCTCCTGCCCCGCAGCGATATAGAGTTCCAGGGTATGAAAGTAGTCGAGATTGGCGGCGTAAAGCCGGTCGAGCGCTTCGATATCGACCAGCAAGCCGGTCTTATGTTGCTCCAAATTGCTGGTGATAACCTCGATCTGATCGCGGACCTGCTGGTAGCGCTGTAGCACCTTGGCCGCATCCCGCCCTTTGCCGAGCAGCCGGCCAAGCAAACCCGGTTTGCGATTCGGATCGAGACCGCTCAGATCGAACCCGCGCAGGGTCAGAACCATATCACTCAGGGCCTCTCCGGCGGGTCCGGAATCCTTGACCCGTACGCGCTCAAGCAAGCTGCCAGAGGCCATGGTCAGCTGCTCCTGAGCCTGACTGCCGAAGGACAGGACCGAATGGCTGTCAGAGAGGTCCAGCTCAGCGAGCAAGGCGGCGACCTTTTCCGGGCTGATCGGCTGGGAGCCTGACAATTTCTCGGCGGGCTCAGTTGAGGCGGTCGCTTTTTCGGTGGCTTGGGCTACCTCGGGCGCATCTTCATCAGGGGTTTGCATGGCCAAAAAAACTCCAAATCACTCTGCGGGGGATTATCCGTCTATGCCTTCACGTTTGAGCTGCTTGCGCAGCACTTCGATCTGTACATCCAGGTCAAAGGCATCATGTTCGGCAAAACTGGTCAACTGCTGATCGAAGACCTTTTCAATATCGATCAAGACACTGCGGAATTTCTGCTCCAGCTCCTGCTCGCCAGGCAGCCGATGGGTCTTCGCGTAGCGACTGGCGACCCGTTCGGCCCCTTCCAGGTGCACATTGAGAAATTTGCGCGCCTTGAAGCGCTCCTCAGGGCGGGCGACAACCTGATCGAGAATTGCCCGGCCCTGCCCGGCGATCCGTTTCAGACGCTCTTCCAACTCCAGGTTGCCGATCCGGTAAGCGGCCTTTTCGATCGACAATACCCGCAACTCAGCCTGGGCCAGGGACTTTTGCAGAGCCTTATCCAAAGCACCGAAGTCAGGCCGGGCAAAGCCTAACCTCGGGCGTGGCAAGCGATAGGCCATATGGTAGCCGGCCAGGGTCAGCAGACTGAAAGCGCTGGACACCCAAGCATCTTGACCGACCGCAGCGCTGGCGGCAACCAAGGTTCCGCCGGCCAGGCAGAAAGCGGCCAGGTATTTGTAGGGCAGGCCCCAGGAGCGGGTAAATCTGCGCTGCGCCGTGACCAACTCCTCCAGCAGACCCCGGCGGTTGAAAAACGCCCCGCAGGCGATCAGCCCGAAGGCAACCCCAGTGGCAGCAGCTGCGGAAAACTGTCCCTTGGCCAGGGAAACCATCGTCCCCAAAGCCAGCGGCGAGGCCAGCAGGTAAAGCCAAAGGCCGCGCAGCCCCAAACGGGATCGCCGCCAGGCAAGATACTGTTCAAGCTCCTCACGGCCCCGCTTCAGCAAGCCTTCCAGACCCGGGCCCAAACTCTGACTGCTGTGCCTAAAAGGCATGGATAAATGCCTGGCAGGAGACCAGGCCGATGCTGGCGATTAATACAAACCAGCCGAGAATTCTGACTAACATTGTCCCTGTCGACTCCTTTATCCCGACCCCACCCCTGCAACCAGATTTACCGAAGGGGCTGGCATGTTTAAACCAGGGAGCACCAATCGACTTTACTGAAGCTGCCCAAATTATTCAAAGGTGATGTTAAGAATTAAATAGTTCCGACTGTGAAATACCTATTTTTACAGTAGGACATTATAACACAGCTGAAGCGATCATGCCGCGAGGCTTTGGCGGCTGAAATAAGCTCTGGGGGGAGATAAAAGACTCTGTGAGTCAATTTTGTTGATCTGGAAATTTTACCCTATTAAAAGGCGCTCAAAACAAGCGAACCCATCCTAACAAAATCGTTGAGGCATATTTGGTCGTTCCCACCCTTCCCCCTGAAAGTGAGGTCATTTTCTGATGACCCTTGTTTTTGGCTTGGCAGTTTGGTTTTGTTGCTGGGTGGAGGTTGGCATGAGTGCAGAAATAGTTCAATTGAAATACCTGCAAGTCCTCAAGGCGGTTCTGTCGCTTGACTTCAAAACCTGAATCAGTGAGGGCAAGGCGGATGAAGAGTGCAAGTGCTTGGATTGAATAAGCGTTTCAAAAATCTGAGCTGCACCCATAGGTTCAGCGGCGATTTTTGAGGCGGTTAGGCAATTCAATGACTTGCGCTATTCGCCGTCGGGAACCTCACTGATTCAGGTAATCTGAGCTGCACCCATAGGTTCAGCGGCGATTTTTGAGGCGGTTAGGCAATTCAATGACTTGCGCTATTCGCCGTCGGGAACCTCACTGATTCAGGTTCAAAGTCAGCAGAAGATTTTTGAGGAACTGAAGTAAGTAAACGGGTCGAGTCTTTTCGATATACTCCAATCCATCGAAAATTTACGCGAAAAGCGGTTCCATCGGGGCTACTCCTGCCCACACTGTTCCAGCGATCAGATTGTTCGGCATGGTACCTACAGACAGCGCCAGCGTTATTCTGTACAAATCCTGCCGCAAAAAATTCTGCGACCTGACAAACACACCTTTTCACGGCACTCCCCATCCTGACAAATGGCTCAAGCTCATGGAGTACATGGATCAAAGGTTACTCGCTGAGAAAGTTCGCGGTAAAGCTCAAGATCTCCCAACCAATGTCTTTTACCTGGCGGCACAAGATGCTGTCTGCTCTGAAGCGCTTACAGTTGAGCGAATGTGAGGAGCTGCTTGAGATTGATGAAACTTATTTCCTGTACTCCGAGAAGGGCAACAAAAACATCAAGGGTCGCAAGCCTCGGAAACGCGGTGGATCGTCTCCGTACAGGGGAATCAGCCGTGAACAGGTCTGCGTTGTTGTCGCCCGCGACCGCACCAAAAACACGCTCGCGACGGTAGCTTGCATGGGGCCGATCAACAAGCTCAAGGCAGGAGTGCTACTGACGCCCTATGTCGGCAAGGTCTCCATGGTGCGCAGCGATGCCAACGGAACCTGGCGAGCTTTCGCAGATGAACGGGGGATCGAGCACAAGGAACTCAACCTGAAGCAGAAGCGCCGGGTTATTCAGAAGATCTATCACATCCAGAACGTCAACTCGTTCCACAGATCGCCTGAAAAAGTGGATCGACCGCTTCAAGGGCGTTGCGACAAAATATCTGGACAACTACCTGACCTGGCTCCGCTTTCTGGATCTTTACTCAAAGCAGAGCATGTCCGACAAGAAACTGGGACTGCTCTTTACCGCTTGCCTGCCGGTTTCTCCCGAGCGGCGGATATTCGCAAGACAACCTTGGTGCTTCCGTAACGATATTGGCTGCATTGGGGGCGTGATTTTGGCAGTGATATGTGCAAGGGAAGAATTCTGAAAGGATTTCAACCCTCCGGGCAAACTACATATTATGCCCGAATGCGGCCACCCAATTATGGCGTGAAACCCACCTGTTTAACCACGCAAAAAGCCCACGAATACCTTTTCGTTGGCTTTCTTAGAATAGGGTATTAATCAAACACGTTTTACTGGAAGTGGCGATATTCAAGACGAATCGATCAGGCCGGCCTCCGAACCTATATATTAGATATGGAGCAACTTCCGGAACATCTCGATCAGGTCAATGATTCAGACCGTTGCCTGCTGACTGGTCAGGCCAGTGGAATTAAGATCTTCCCATTATCTTGTGGACTCAAGGTATAGCTCTCTTTTTTATGATTTGTTCGCTGCCTTTTCCAGATCGGCATCGGAATCCAGGTAGCGGACGGCAATCGACTTACACTCGCCTGCGACGTCCAGAAAGGCATCAACAATATCGGGGTCGAAGTGACTCCCCTTGCCCTCGACAATGATTCCAAGGGCCACTTCATGAGACATCCCTTCCTTGTAGACCCGGCGACTGATCAGAGCATCGTAAACATCGGCCACCGCCATGATCCTGGCAGAGACAGGAATGTCATCGCCTGACAACCCTTCTGGATAGCCGCTGCCATCCCATTTTTCCTGATGGGCATAGGCGATCTCCTTGGCTACAATCAAAAATGGCAGCTCCAGATCCAGGGATTGTTCTGCGGAGATAATGGCATCACGCCCAAGCTGGGGATGATATTTCATGATTTCAAACTCGGCCGGTTCAAAACGTCCCGGCTTGAGTAGGATTCGGTCCGGTATCCCGACCTTGCCGATATCATGCAGCGGCGCAGATTTAAATAGTAAGTCAATCGTCTTGTCGTTATCCAGATCTGCCCTGAAGCGGGGGAGGTGTCGGAGTTTCTCTGCCAGCAGCTTCACGTACCACTGGGTACGGCGGATATGGTTGCCGGTCTCATTGTCACGGGTCTCAGCCAGGGAGGCCATTGCATGGATAGTGACATCCTGCACCGCAGCCACCTCGCGAGTGCGCTTCCGCACTTCCTCCTCCAGATACTTGTTCTGGCCCTTCAGGAAATCACGGGCGGTCTTCAAATCAAGGTGGTTGCGCACCCTGGCCAGGACTATCGGCGGGCTGATCGGCTTGGTGATGTAATCGACTGCGCCCAGTTCAAATCCGTGAGCTTCATCATCAACCTCAGACTTGGCGGTCAGAAAGATCACCGGGATATCCCGCGTTTTTCCATCAGCTTTCAAGCGGGTACAGACCTCGTAGCCATCCATCTCCGGCATCATGATATCTAGCAGTATCAAATCAGGAGGGGAGTCTGAACCGGCTATCTTCAGTGCTTTTTCACCATTATTCGCGATCTTCACCTTGTAAAGATCTGTCAGAAGGTTACTCAAAAGGGTGATGTTGGTCGGGATATCGTCGACGACCAGAATAGTGGCCTGCCTTGCAAAGATATTCTTGATCAGGTCACCGGAATCCGGACTATTTTGGTTGTCGTGTTGACTCATGGCGTACCTTCTATTTTAAAAGTTTGGTGTCGAGGACAGAAATATCATTGCATTCCTCCTGAAGTCATTTTTTATAACTCAGGAGTGTTCGAGATTCTAGTGGCGATTCACACAAAGAATCTTGGCCCGCTTCCCAACGACGATGCCATGCGCAAACTTCTCTCCCTAGCCTTAAGAAATATCTCAAAAAATTGAGTATGTCGATCCATAACTGGAGTTCGGCCTTAAACCAGTTTATGCTCATGTTCGAAGACAGGGTACCGACGTATTAACCGAGAAGACATTTCGTCAAAACCCTTACAGCCCCATTCTGGAATTAGTAGTTCAGGGAAAGATTGGGGCGTTTATTTATAAGTGGTGGTTGGGGTGATGACGGTAATCAGCAATCTTTACTATGGCGCCTCTAGGAGAGTCCTACGATGAACCGAAATAAAGTATCATTTTCAAACTCTCTGGGCGGCCGAATGTTCCTCTTTGGCATTTTGCCAATGGGGGTGTTGCTGACAGTCCTCGTCTTGTTGATTTCGATGCGGATGTCCAATCAACTCCACAGCGAAAAAGAGGCAGAGTTGCAGCTGTTGGCCGAGCGGGTGGCAGCGGAAGTGGAACGTGGTAACACCCGAGCCGTATTGACCGCTCATATGATGGCTGAGGCACAGGTTCAGGGGTTGTTCGGGGATCGCGAAGCCTCGAGTGAGTTTATGCATCGGGTGCTGGAGCAGTATCCTGAATTTACCGGTGCTTCTATTGGCTACGAACCCAATGCGGATGGCAGGGATGCTGCCTACGTAGGGACCCCGAAAGCAATAAGTCTCGGTCCCGCATTTGACGGGCAGGGTCGCTTTATCCCCTACTGGTATCGGGATAAAAATGATCCGAACCAACTGTCTCTGGAGCCGCTGGTCGACATGGAGACCAGCATGTATTACCAGGGCACCAAGGCGTTGTTCGAAAAGGAGGGGCATCCGGTAGCACTGGTTACCAAGCCGTATGTTTACGAAGGAAAGATGCTCGTCGAGCATATGTATCCGATCGTTATCAATGGAAGGTTTCAAGGGGTCGTAGGCATTGATCGCGCCCTTGACGACATTGCTTCATTTCTCGACCTGATCAAGGGAAACCGCAAAATTGATCTCTTTCTCATCAACCGTAGCGGGACCTTTGTCGCATCCACTGAAAAAAAAACTGGCATGGTATCGGGAGGGCTTGAAAAGCTACGGACACTGCCGGTTGCAGATACCCCCTACAGCGAGCTGTTCGGCAAAATGCTTGCTCAGCGACAGGCTTCCCAACTGGAGAACTCCGATGATCCTGTCCTTGGGGAGCCTTGCTACTATGCGGGTGCGCATGTGCCGACTGGAGATTGGCTGGTTATTGCGCGGGGGCCGGAATCGGACATGCTGGCTCTGATTCACTCTCAAACCCAGCGAGTGATGGTCAGCATATTGGGGGTGCTGGCTGTTGTCGCTCTGCTTTCTCGGTGGATTACCCGCAGAACAGCTGCGCGGATTCAAAGTGCGGTAGAGGCCGCGGATCAGTTGGCGGCCGGAAACCTGAGCGAAGAGTTACGGCTGGAAGGCGGATCGCACGACGAGGTCGGACTGCTTGGTGACAGCTTCAATCAGTTGATCTCCACCTATCGTAAGATTTCGGACGTTTGTCAGGCGATCGCCAGTGGCGATTTCAGCAAACGGGTGGAAAAGCGCTCTGCGAAAGACGAACTGGCGGATGCCATCAATCACATGGCTGACGCACGTCAGAAGGCTGAGGCAGAACTCTCCAAAGAGGAGCAGCGTAGTCGCTTGATTCTGGAGTCTGTCGGGGATGGAATCTTCGGGGTCGATGCCAAGGGCGAGGTTACGTTTATCAATCCTGCCGCTGCCAGAATGCTCGGCTACGCGCAGGATGAACTGCTGAAATCCAACGTGCATGCGGCGATTCATCATTCCCGACCCGATGGCTCAGAGTATGACGAGAAAGAGTGCCCGATGCATGTTGCCTTCACCGCGGGGAAGGCCGACCGGATAGACGATGAAGTGCTGTGGCGTAAGGATGGGAGTTCATTTCCGGTGGAGTATTCGGCGACACCGGTTAGGGATGATGAGAATCAGCTTGTCGGCGCGGTCGTGGTCCTTACCGACATCACCGAGCGGCGACGGGCTGAGGAGGAAATCAAACGAACCAATTTCCTTTCCGACCTCGCCCTTGAACTCACCGGCAGTGGCTACTGGCATATCGATTACAGTGATCCCGACTATTACTACCAGTCAGAACGCGCCGCCAAGATACTCGGCGACCCGCCCAAGCTGGACGGCCGTTATCACCTGCAGGATGAATGGTTTGCGCGGTTGGTTGAAGCGAATCCGGAGACGGCCAAGGCCACCGAAGAACGCTATCTCGGTGCCATCGAGGGGCGTTATCCCCACTACGAATCCATTTATGCCTACAAACGTCCGGTGGATGGGGAAATCGTCTGGGTCCACGCCATGGGCAAGGTCGTGCGCGATGGGGATGGGAACACCCAGTTCATGTATGGGGCCTATCAGGATATCACGGAGGCGCGCGAGTCTGAAGACGAGCTCAAGGCAAGCGAAGAACGGTTCCGTTCGCTTACAAACAACGTTCATGGCGTCATCTACCGCTGCCTCCTCGATGAGCATTGGACGATGGCTGTTCTAAACCCGGAGGTTGAAGAACTCACCGGCTACCCTGCGTCTGATTTTCTCGGCAATTCCCCCGTTCGCACCTTCGCCAGCGTCATTCATCCCGATGACACCGCACACGCCGCCAAAGAGATCAACGAACGCGTTACCTCCCGGCAGCCTTACTCCATCGAATACCGCGTCCAGAACCGCGACGGCGCATACCGTGACGTTTGGGCCCGCGGAAAGGCCGTCTACGACGATCAGGGCAATGCCAAGTATCTCGATGGCTTCATCGTCGATATTACTGAGCGCCGGGAACTGGAACGCCAACTCGAGACTGCGAAAGTCGCCGCTGAGGACGCCGCTCAGGCCAAATCGGATTTTCTCGCCAACATGAGCCATGAGATCCGTACGCCGATGAACGCCATTATCGGCATGTCGCATTTGGCCTTGCAAACCGAGCTGACACCCAAGCAGCGTGACTATCTTAAAAAAATCGATCGGTCCTCTCACTCCCTACTCGGGATCATCAACGATATTCTCGATTTTTCCAAAATTGAGGCCGGCAAACTGACGATGGAGCAGATCGAATTCGACCTTGATGAGGTTTTCCAGAACCTGAGCAATATCGTCGGCATGAAGGCCCACGAGAAAGGCCTTGAAATCCTGTTCCAGATCGATCCCGAAATACCGCAGCAGTTGATCGGTGATCCGTTGCGCATTCAACAGGTATTACTCAATCTCTGTTCGAATGCCGTGAAGTTTACCGAGAGCGGAGAAATCATCATATCGGTGGACACTCTGCGTAGCGATGCCGACGAGATTGAACTGGCGTTCGCCGTGAGCGACACTGGTATCGGGCTGACCCCCGAACAGCAAGCTAAACTGTTCACGCCCTTTACTCAGGCGGACACATCGACCACCAGAAAGTTCGGCGGCACTGGCCTCGGGCTCTCAATTTGCCTTCATTTGGTCGAATTGATGGGCGGGCGAATCTCGGTGGAAAGCGAACCGGACAACGGAAGCGTTTTCCGGTTCACCGCGTGCTTCGGCCGATCGCAACGCGTTGTCTCCAAACAGAAACGGCTGCCATCGAAACACCTGCGAGGAATGCACGTGCTGGTCATCGATGATAACGCCAGTTCCCGCGATATCTTCCGTCAAATGCTCGAATCGATGTCATTCGGCGTCAGTTTGGCCGCCTCCGCCCGAGAGGGAATTTCAGAGTTAAAGCAGGCGCAAGGGAAAGATCCCATTGAACTCATTTTGATGGATTGGCGGATGCCGGAAATCGACGGTCTAAAAGCGGTGCACATGATTCGTAACTCTGCGGATATCAATCCGCAACCCAAGATCATCATGGTCACCGCCTACGGCAACGAGAGCATCGCGGCTCAGGCCGAAGAATCCGGGACGCTGGGCGTCCTGATCAAACCGATCTGCAGCTCCCTGCTCTTTGACAGTATCGCGCAGGCTTTCAGTGATGAGCCCGTGGAGAATCGCTCCATCGACAGTCGGCCGAGCGAGGAGAACCTCGCAGGGCTACATGTTCTCCTCGTCGAGGACAATGAGATCAACCAGGAAGTCGCCGGAGGATTGTTGCGTACAGCAGGTATCGAATTTACGCTGGCAGAGAACGGGCGCGAGGCTGTTGAGCTGGCGCTCAGCAGAAAATTTGATGGCGTTCTTATGGATATCCAGATGCCCGAACTCGACGGCTATGAGGCCACCCTAGAGATCCGCAAGCAGTTGAGTTCGGAGGAGCTACCAATCGTTGCCATGACGGCGAATGCAATGGTGGGGGATCGCGAGAAAGCCCTCTCCACGGGGATGAATGATCATGTGCCAAAACCGATCGATCCTGATCAGCTCTACAACGTCATGCGGTTTTGGTTCCACAAAGCGGTTTCCGGGTCCGGCTTGGGAGGTCCCGAGGTAACAACGGCACAGGAGGATGCGGCAGAAATTGATCTACCCGAGAAGCTCGACGGCATTGATATTGCCTCTGGGCTCGGGCGCGTGGTTGGCAATAGAGCCCTCTATCGAAAAATTCTGCTTAAGTTCCGGGATAGCAAGATGAAAGCAGCGGAAGACATCCGCAACGCCCTCATTGCGGATGACCGCGAGCTTGCGCAGCGGATCGCTCACACGATCAAAGGGGTTGCAGGGAGCCTTGGCGCCAACGACCTGCAAGCGGCAGCGACTGCCGTCGATGCGTCATTAATGGGCAATGACATTGCCTCGGCAGAAAGTCATCTGCTGGTGTTTGAAAAAGAGCTGGCACGAATCACTACGGCGCTCGAAGGTCTTAAAACTGAGGGGGAAAATGCGACCGGGCCTGGGAACGTCGTAAGCCCGGTTGATCCGGCCGAGCTTCGTGCGGATCTCGCTTGTTTGATCGAACTGCTTCGCAACGATGATTTCGATGCACAGAAAAAACTGGATGAGCTGATGCCGACCGTTCGCGGCTCAGAGTTTGAGGCTGCGTTCTCCCGGATGGCGCAATGCCTCGATCGCTATGAATTCGAGGACGCCCTTGCTGAGGCCGAAAAAATCAAAAAACAACTCGATCGGTAACGCTGGTGTGGAGACGCTGAGTGAAGGTTTTGAGAGCTGATCTTTTTCACTGCCCGCTGCAACCAATTTCTTGCATTTGTAAAATGTTTTTGCGATTCTGGCGCCCATGAATTTTATAGATCACAAATCACAGGTCCTGATCGTAGACGATACTGCGGAAAACGTTGATATATTGGCGGGAATCCTGAGTGAGCACTATCAGGTCAAGGTGGCCTTGAACGGTCCGAAAGCGCTTAAAATCGCCCGTACTGATCCGGCTCCCGATATTATCCTGCTGGATGTGATGATGCCTGATATGGACGGCTATGAGGTCTGCCGGCAGCTTAAGGAAGACCCGCTGACGACTGATATCCCAGTGATTTTTGTTACGGCAAAGGCTGAGGTGGAAGACGAAACCAAGGGGTTTAGCCTGGGCGCTGTCGACTACATCACCAAGCCGATCAGTCCGGCAAAAGTGCGGTCACGGGTCAGAGCCCACCTGGCTCTCAGTCAGGCAAATATCCAGCTCAAGCGGCGCAATCAGGAGCTCGAAGAAAAAATCGCGGGTGGGTTTGCAACTGTTACCCCCGATTATCTCAAGCAACTCATCCTTGCTGGAGAGAGCGTGACCCAGGAATTTAAATCCACCCTTCGTCACAACCTGCACAGCAATAAGAATGACAGGGCTATCGAAAATGCGGTGCTCAAATCGATTGCTGGCTTTCTCAACTCACAGGGTGGTCATCTTTTCGTAGGTGTGGATGACGAAGGCAAAATTTTAGGTATGAAAAGGGACGCTTTTCTCAACTCGGATCGTATTCTCCTGCACCTCAATAATCTGGTCTGCGAACACCTCGGTTCGCAGGTTGCGCCCTACGTTCGGAGCAAAGTCGTCGAGGTCGATGGATTAGATGTGCTCTCCGTGCAATGTCTTACCGGCCCGATGCCGGTATTTTTCCGCCGCGACGGTAACGAAATATTCTACGTCCGGATGGGGCCAACCAGCCGCCAGCTCTCGCCAAGCGAGCTCATCGCTCATGTTCAGCGACGTGAAAATCAGCACTAATCACATTACGCCACCTCCAGCATCTAAGCCTTCTGAAAAAATTTACTCTATAGCGGTCAAAGGAGATGGCATTGTCAAATCCACCGGTGCCCACCTTGACAGTACGGAGTCGTAATTTATTGTCAAAAGCGGCCATTCCAGCCAAAAGAGCCCGCTGGCTATTGACGAGATGTGGAGAATGTTGGTGGTTATCGTAACTGCTTTTGCCGCACGACTCAGTCAACAGAAAAGACCAAGATTCGCAATTTTGGATGATAGACTCGAGGACCAGGAAGGTAATAAGCAGTCAATATCTAAAACCTCCATGCAGCTTGAGCTCATCAGTGCGTAATTTTCGGCCATCTGAAAAGGGTGGTCTTTCTTGTTTGTTAGCTGTTTAAATACCCAAAACGCACTGACTCTCCAGTCGGCAACCTGTCCCGGAGTTATCTCGCTGTGGCAAACGACACAGCTTTCATCTTCAGCCCAAGCAACTCCGGAAACCAGAATAATCCCCAATAGCATGCCTAGAATTTTGTTCATTGTAACCTCCCTGATTTTGATAATTATGAGCAAAGATGCGAATAAAATTCTACCAAAAGATAGGCTGGAACCTACCCATAAATCGAAAAAAATAACGGATAGGTGGCAGCGGTTGTTAAGCTTTTTGCTTTGAGAGGACATTAGTTCGCAAGTATCAGGAATATCGATCGATGGCCGGATCTCCCATGAGTCACCCCTTTAAATACGCAAAAAACCCATGATTGGCAGATCATGGGCTTTTCTCGGAATAGGGTATAAATCAGACACTACATCCGCTGCCGGATACTTGCCCTTTACTTAGGTCGTGGGGGTTTATTACAATCAAAAAAATCAGGAGGGGTGAAAGCTCCGATCTGAAGAGTCCAGCCTTGCATCCCCCTCCGCTTGGCTGGACTCTTTTTTAGCCGATTCCGGCCATGGTTTCTTAAGGGGACTCTGAATGGGCCAACAAAATAAATGGGAATTTCGTAGCCGTTTTCGCGCCAACTCCTTTGGCTGGAAGGGCTCAAAGCTGGCGGTCAAGAGAATCGGTGAGGCCGTTAAGGAAATCCGCAAGGTTAAAGACCTCAATCTGCGTGCCGAGGGGGCTATCCTGCTACTGGAGCGCCTGTGGCCAGCCCTGCAACAAGTCGATAGTTCATCAGGTTCTTTAGGCAATGCGACAAATAAGGCGGTCCATGAACTGGTGCCGTTTATCATCGATGCACCCTGTGGTGCAAACATTCGTGCCAAGTGGCTTGAGCGTCTCTGGAAAGCGATGGAAGAGGATGGCGTCGACTATCTATTTGAAGTCAGTGAACGCTGGGGAGAGCTCTGCGCTGATCCGGTGGTCGCCTCTCACTGGGCAGATGAGCTTCGCTCTACCCTGGAACATTCCTGGGAGTATGGAGGGTATTTCCTTGGTGGTCCCGCCTGTCTGTCCTGCTTGCTGAAAGCGCAGCGGATAGACGAGTTGCTGCAACTGATCGACAAGGCTCCTTACCTTGCATGGTCATATCGAAAATACGGCGTGCTTGCCCTTGCCGCCGCCGGAAAAACGGAAAAAGCTATCCGATACGCTGAGTCCTCACAAGGATTGAATGATGGATATACTCACATCGCTTCAGCCTGTGAGGAAATTCTTCTTGAAGCTGGTCAGCATGAAGAAGCTTATCGACGATATGCATTTTCTGCCACGACCGCCACCACGAACTTGGCTCGATTTCGGGCACTGGCAAAAAAATATCCACAAAAAGATGCCGAGCAGATTCTGCAGGACTTGATCGCCAGTACTCCAGGAGAGGAGGGGAAGTGGTTTGCTACCGCCAAGAGCCTGTCTCATTTCGACCTTGCAGCCTCTCTGGCTTACCAGTCTCCTGTGAATATTGAAACTCTGAACCGCGCAGCAAGGGACTTTATAGAGAAGGAACCTGCATTTGCGCTAAATGCAGCCCTTGCTTCTCTGAAATGGCTTGCTGCCGGACAGTTTTATGAGATCACGGGGCTCGATGTGTATAGCGCTGTGCGTTATGCCCTTGACGCTTCAGAAAAAATAGGGATCCGGGAGGAGACCGTGAAACGGATCAGTTCTCTGGCAGAGACGATCCACCCTGACGATTTCGTCCGCGAGCAAATATCAACGTCTCTCGGTCGCGTAAACACGAGAACTTAGGACCAGCGTCATCCTCCCTCGACCGCTCTTTTTATTGGAAGTGGCCCAACCCAAGACATGATAGTTTGACAGGCATCAAGACCCATATTTCAATATGGAGCAACTTTCGACACGTTTTCTCCTGAGCTGCCCATTCGAGCGGAAATCACCCACGATCAACGTCCGATAAGTCAGGGGCAGTAAAAAATTCGGAATTCGGCCAATCTGAGCAATGCCAAACGATGCGAGAGGATAAGTGATTATCTTTATCGAGCCAAACTCGGAGAGCCATATAAATAAAGGGTACGCAGCAAATGGTGCCCTTGCCACAAAACTTGCCTGTTATCGTGTCTCTGCCAATCTAGTTTTTCCCGATCATCATCTGAATTCTTCAGTGAAACCCTGGCGCTGGGATTCGCTCCCCAACATCACCAGCTCACAATCCGGTTCAAGAACCGTCGAGGCTGATACCGGGACGACTCCGTCATCGGGCAGGCGCAACGCCAGCACGTTGAGGCCGGTCCGCGCCCGGATATGGCTGGTGCCGAGGAGCTTCCCAGCCAGGCTCGCAGGCATGGGGACATAAAAGAGTTCGAAACCCTCACCCAGGATCACGGACTCTCGATGCTGCAACAGCGACATAACGGCCTCGGCTCCCAGAGACGGGTAGCTCAGCACGAAGTCGGCGCCAGCCCGGTTGATCGCTTCTATGTTCCGCTCGTGAGTGATGCGGCTGATCACCCGGAGCTCCGGATTCAGGCGGCGGTAATACACCGCCAGGTAGATATTCATAGCGTCATCATTGGTGGTCAGCAGCACGCTGGGGGCCTCAGCCAACCCCGCATCCATAATCAGTTCTCGGTCAGCCGCGTTGCCGATGTACAACTTGTCAGGGACTCCCTCCAGAGAGGATCGCAGAGACTCCTCGCACTCGATCATGTGAACGGTCACGCCACGACTTCGGAGGGTTTGGGTGGTGGAGCAGCCGACCTTGCCGCCACCGATCACGAGGACCGGGTTGAAATTGGTGTTGTAGATCACCAGGTAAGTGTCGAGACTGGTGATCTGTTCTTCGGAACCC
>CAMYNC010000111.1 GCA_947259685.1 uncultured Desulfuromonadales bacterium
TTATCCCGCCGGATAAAGCCAGTTACGAAATTTAAATAAGTGGAAAATTGTTCGTCGAAGGAAAGAGAATCTTATGCGTAGAGTTGTGGTCACCGGTATTGGTCTCGTATCCCCCTTAGGGACAGGTGTTGAGAAAAACTGGACCGCCGTTACTTCAGGCCAGTCAGGCCTGGGTCCGATCACCCGTTTCGATGCGTCAGAATTGCCGACCCAGATCGCCGGCGAAGTCAAGGGTTTCAACGCTGAGGACTATATTGAGAAAAAAGAGATCAAGAAGATGGATCTCTTCATTCAATATGGTCTGGCGGCTGCCGAAATGGCACTGAATGATTCCGGCCTGGAGATTACCGCAGACAATGCTGAGCGGGTTGGGGTGCTGGTTGGTTCTGGGCTGGGTGGTTTGCCGACCATCGAAAGATACCATGAAGCCATGCTCGATCGTGGCTATAAGAAGATCTCTCCTTTTTTTATCCCGATGCTGATTATTAACCTGGCGCCAGGACATATCTCAATGCGCTTTGGGGCGAAGGGGCCGAATCTCAGCTCGGTTTCAGCCTGCGCCACCGGAACCCATTCGATCGGTGATGCCTACCATATGATCGCTCGCGGCGATGCCGACGCGATGTTCGCCGGCGGTACCGAGTCGACCATCACGCCGCTAGGGATTGGTGGCTTCAATGTCATGAAGGCGTTATCGACCCGTAATGACGACCCTCAGGCTGCCAGCCGTCCCTTTGAGAAAAATCGTGATGGTTTTGTCATGGCGGAAGGCGCGGGCATTCTGATCCTGGAAGAGTATGGGGCTGCCAAAGCACGTGGCGCAGATATCTACTGTGAAATTGCTGGTTATGGCATGAGCAGCGATGCTTATCACCTTACCCAGCCAGCTCCGGGCGGTGAGGGAGCAGCGCGCTGTATGAAGATGGCTATGCATGGCGCCGGCCTGAATCCGGAAGAGGTTGATTATATCAATGCTCACGGGACGTCGACCCACTTTAATGACCTCTATGAAACGATGGCCATCAAGTCGGTGCTCGGCGCGCATGCAGACAAAGTTATGGTCAGTTCAACCAAAAGTATGACCGGCCATGGGCTGGGCGCAGCCGGTGGACTTGAAGCCGCCTATTCCGCCCTGGCCCTGAAGCATGGAGTGATTCCACCGACCATTAACTATGTGGAGCCTGATCCTGAGTGCGATCTCGACTATGTTCCGAATGAAGCCCGTCGGGCCGATATTAAGGTTGCCTTGACGAACTCCTTTGGTTTCGGTGGTACCAATGCCACTCTGGCCCTGCGCAAAGTCTGAGGTCGTTGAATGTTTGCAGTCGGCAGTGACCATGGCGGTCTTGAGTTAAAGCAGGCGATCTGTGAATTGCTCAACAAACGCCAGCTGACCTGGCAAGATTATGGGACCGATGGTTCCGCTTCGGTCGATTATCCTGATTTCGGCGCCAAGGTTGCTCAGGCGGTCTCGGAAGCAAGCGCTGAGGCAGGGGTGCTGATCTGTGGTACCGGAATCGGCATGTCGATCATCGCTAATAAGTACCCTGGGGTGCGCGCTGCCCTGGTCCACGACGAGTTTACCGCGCAGATGGCCCGTGAGCATAACAATGCCAATATCCTGATTCTGGGGGGACGGATCGTTTCGGTGGAACTGGGGGTCAAGCTGGTTGAGATCTGGCTCGACAGTCAGTTCGAAGGTGGTCGACACCAGAAGCGTCTCGATAAAATTGGCGCCGCGGAACAGCGGCTGCAGAAACAATAAACAGTACAACGGGGCAGGTGAATCCTGCCCTGTTCTTTTCCACAGGCGGAAAAGTCGCACTCCCGGAGGAAACAGATGCCCCAAAAGAATCTCGCAACATTCGACCCTGAAATTGCCCAAACCCTGGTTCGTGAAACCGAGCGTCAGGAGTATAGCCTCGAATTTATCGCTTCGGAAAACTTTGTCAGCGAGGCGGTGCTCGAAGCCCAGGGCTCGGTGCTGACTAATAAGTACGCCGAAGGTTACCCCGGCAAGCGTTATTACGGCGGTTGTGAAGTGGTCGATGTGGCCGAGCAGCTCGCCATCGATCGGGCCAAGGAACTGTTTGGTGCCGAGCACGTCAATGTCCAGGCTCACTCCGGCTCGCAGGCGAATATGGCCGTTTACATGGCTGTCTGTAAACCTGGCGACACGGTGCTGGGGATGAATCTGGCCCACGGTGGCCACCTGACGCACGGTTCGCCGGTGAATTTTTCTGGGAAGCTCTATAATATAGTTCCATACGGGGTCAAGGCCGAAACCGGCATTATCGATTACGAAGAGGTCGAACAGCTGGCCCGGGAACATAAACCGAAACTGATCGTTGTTGGTGCCAGTGCCTATCCGCGCGAGATCGATTTTCCCGCCTTCCGCAGAATCGCCGATGAGGTTGGTGCGGTGGTGATGGTCGATATGGCTCACATTGCCGGTCTGGTTGCTGCCGGGGTGCACTCGAACCCAGTTCCTTATGCCGAGTTTGTGACCACGACCACCCACAAAACTTTGCGGGGGCCGCGTGGCGGCATGATCCTTTGTACCGAAGAATGGGCCAAGAAGCTCAACAGTAACATTTTCCCTGGAATTCAGGGTGGCCCGTTGATGCACGTTATCGCAGCCAAAGCGGTCGCTTTTAAAGAAGCGCTTTCGCCAGAGTTTAAGGGTTATGCGCAGCAGGTGGTAAAAAATGCCCAGATGCTGGCCGCTGAACTGGTTGCCAAGGGCTACAACCTGGTCTCCGGCGGGACCGATAACCATCTGATGTTGCTTGATTTTACCGGTACCGAAATTACCGGGAAGGTGGCTGAAGAAACTCTTGAAGAGGCCGGCATCACCGTGAATAAAAATGCCGTACCCTTCGACACCCGTTCACCGTTTGTCACCAGCGGCATCCGCATCGGCACCCCCGCGACCACCACCCGCGGTCTGAAAGAGGCAGAGATGGTCAAAGTCGCCGGCTGGATCGATCGCGCGATGCAGAACATTGGCAATAATGCTGAATTGGCGAAGATTCGGGCTGAGGTCAAAGAGCTTTGTCTGCAGTTTCCCCTCTACGCTCACCGCCTCAAGTAAAGTAAGCAAATGAAGCGACCAACCTGGGATGAATATTTCATGCAGATTACCACGCTGGTTGCCAGCCGTTCCACTTGCATGCGGCGTCAGGTCGGTGGCTTGCTGGTCAAAGAGAAGAATATCCTGGCCACCGGTTATAATGGGGTGCCGAGTGGCATCACCCATTGCGATGTTACCGGCTGCCTGCGGGAACAGCTGAAAGTTCCTTCCGGGGAGCGTCACGAACTCTGCCGCGGCTTGCATGCGGAGCAAAACGCCATCATCCAGGCGGCGCGCCATGGGATTAATATTGACGGGGCCACTCTGTATTGCACCGATTCGCCATGCATCATCTGCAGTAAGATGCTGATCAATGCCGGGGTTCGGCAGGTGGTTTTCGGCCGCGGTTACCCCGACAAGCTTTCCCTTGAGATGTTGGAAGAGGCTGGGGTGAGCTACCAGCAGTTTCCTGCCAACGAGGCGCCATGAACTGCCCATTTTGCCATCATGACGATACCAAGGTGATCGACTCGCGACTGGGTAAGGAAGGCAATAATGTCCGCCGGCGGCGCGAATGTCCGGCCTGCGAGCGGCGTTTCACCACCTATGAGCGGGTCGAGGAGATTCTACCCTGGGTGATTAAGAAAGATGGTCGTCGCGAAGCATTCGATCGCGCCAAGATCATTGCCGGAATGCAGCGGGCCTGCGAAAAACGACCGGTCTCGGTTGAGCAGATCGAAGAGCTGGTTGATCAGCTTGAGCGCAGCTTTCAGGAACGGGGCGATAAAGAGCTGGCCGCCAGCCTGATCGGCGAAGCGGTGATGGATGCGCTGCACCGCGTCGATGAGGTTGCTTATGTCAGGTTTGCCTCGGTTTACCGGCAATTTAAAGATATCAACGAGTTCATGACTGAATTGACCGATCTGCTGAAGAACTCGCACTGAGCAGGCACGGAATAGATCACCGCCAGCCGGGATATCTTAGGTATCCCGGCTGTTGAATTTTCTGGCCCCAGCAAAATGGAGTTGCAGGTGGCTGATCAGCAGCAACAGTATATGTCTCAAGCTTTGCAGTTAGCCAGGCAGGGGGAGGGGCGCACGGCGCCGAACCCACCGGTCGGGGCTGTCATAGTGCGCCAGGGTCAAGTTGTCGGGACTGGTTTTCACCCGCAAGTGGGCGAACCCCATGCCGAAATTTTTGCCCTGCGCCAGGCCGGTGAGCTGGCGCGTGGCGCCGATATCTATGTGACGCTTGAGCCCTGTTCCCACCAGGGTCGCACCGGTCCCTGCGCCAAGGCGCTGATCGAGGCCGGGGTTGGCCGGGTGCTGATTGGCGTTGAGGATCCGAATCCACAGGTCTCCGGGCGTGGGATCAAGTTGCTGCAAGCGGCCGGTATTCAGGTCGAGGTTGGGATTCTGACCGAAGAATGCCGCGGCCTGATCGCTCCCTTTGCCAGGCATATTCTTTCTGGCATGCCCTATACCATTTATAAAACTGCCATGACATTGGATGGCAAGACGGCTACGGCAAGTGGTGATTCGCGCTGGATTTCCGGTGCACAGAGCCGTCTGCTGGTCCATCAGTTGCGCGATCGGGTCGAGGCGATTATGGTTGGTGTCGGCACTTTGCTCAGCGATGATCCGCTGCTGAATACCCGATTGCCGGAGGGCGCCGGTCGCGACCCGCTGCGGGTTGTGGTTGACAGCTGCTTGCAGATTCCGTTGAAAAGTAAAATCCTTCACCAGCGGTCAGCAGCAAAGACCTTGCTTGCGACTACCGCCGCGGCTGAGAAAACAAAAGTCGCTGAGTTAGAGCAGCTGGGCGCTGAGGTGCTCGTATTGCCGGAGGTTGCCGGGCGGGTGTCACTGCCGCACCTCTGGAGAGAGCTGGCGCAGCGAGACGTGCAACGGTTATTGCTTGAGGGAGGCGCGACTCTGGCTGGGGAAGCATTGAAATACCAGCTTATCGATCAGTTGATGTTGTTTGTGGCCCCCAAATTGATCGGTGGTGCGGCCGATTTCGGGATCTTTGCCGGTTCCGGTTGTCAGCAACTGAAAAACGCGGTACCACTAGAGAAGATGAATTTTCAGCAGGTAGGTGAGGATCTGCTGATTACCGCCGAGGTAGAGCGATGTTCACAGGATTGATTCAGGCGATGGGGACGGTTCGTCGACTTGATCGGCAGGGTGAGTCTGCGCGACTGCAGATTGCCAGCCGAATGGCCACTGACGATCTGCAGCTGGGCGAAAGTATTGCCGTGAACGGGGTCTGTTTGACCCTGGTCAGTTGGGATGAGAGTAGCTTTACCGCCGATGTCTCCCCGGAAACCCTGCTTTGCTCGACCCTGGGACGCTTGCGGCCGGATATGCAGGTCAATCTTGAGCGGGCCCTGCGGCTTTGTGATCGTCTTGGCGGTCATCTGGTGAGCGGGCATATCGATTGTGTCGCGCGACTTCGGCGCCGTTACCAGGACCAGAATACCGTCCGTTTTGAATTCAGCTTGCCGGAAGAATCGCTGCGATATCTGGTTGAAAAGGGCTCGGTGGCGATTGATGGCATCAGCCTGACGGTTAACACGGTTGATGAGGATGGTTTCGGCGTGGCAGTGATCCCCCACTCCCTGGCTAAAACCACCTTGGAAGGGCGAAAGGAAGGTGACCTGGTGAACATCGAAACCGATCTGCTCGGCAGGTATGTTGAGCGGCTGCTGCAAGGCGATAAGCCGCAGCAGAAGTCGGCTGGTGTCAGCCTGGAGCTCCTTGCCAAAAACGGTTTTCTGTGAGATATTTCCCGGCTACTGAATAACAGAAGGATTACACGCATGCCGATAGCAAAAATTGAAGCTGCTCTTGACGATATTCGCCAGGGGAAGATGGTCATTCTGGTTGATGACGAAGATCGCGAAAACGAAGGTGATCTGGTTATCGCTGCTGAGCTGGTAACCCCAGAGGTGATCAATTTCATGGCCAAAGAAGGGCGTGGTTTAATCTGCCTTTCCTTGACCGAGGCGCGAGCCGACGAACTCGACTTACCGCTAATGGTGAGCGATAACAGCTCCTCCTTCGGAACTGCATTTACCGTTTCGATCGAAGCACGGCGTGGCGTGACCACTGGAATCAGCGCCGCAGACCGCTCCCACACCATTCAGGTGGCGGTTGCCGATGAAAGCAGCGCGCGCGATCTGGCCCGCCCGGGACATGTTTTTCCGCTGCGGGCGAAAAAGGGTGGCGTCATGGTGCGCGCCGGGCAGACCGAAGGTTCGGTTGACCTGGCCCGGCTGGCGGGACTGAAGCCGGCCGGCGTCATCTGCGAGATTATGAATGAAGACGGCACCATGGCACGGATGCCGTCGCTACAGAAGTTTGCCAAACTGCACCAACTTAAAATCGTTACCATTGCCGACCTGGTTGCCTACCGGATGCGCAAAGAGCTGCTGGTTCGCCGGGCCGCTGAAACCGTTCTGCCGACTCCATTCGGCGGCGATTTTCAAGCAATCGTTTACGAAAATGAGGTCGACGAGGCCCATCACCTGGCGCTGGTCAAGGGGGATTTGAACGCCGACACGCCGACCCTGGTGCGGGTTCATTCCGAATGCCTGACCGGTGACGTTTTCGGTTCGCAGCGCTGCGATTGTGGTGATCAGCTGCATGCCGCCATGGAGCAGATCTCCAAGGAAGGTAGTGGGGTCATCCTCTACATGCGTCAGGAAGGGCGTGGAATCGGCTTGATCAATAAGCTAAAGGCCTACGCGCTGCAGGATGATGGTCACGATACCGTCGAAGCCAATGAGGTCCTCGGCTTTAACGCCGACTTACGCGATTACGGCATCGGTGCCCAGATGTTGGCCGAGCTCGGCATCAACAAATTGCGGCTGATGACCAATAATCCGAAAAAGATTGTCGGCCTTGAAGGCTACGGACTGGAAATCGTCGAGCGGGTGCCGATCGAAGTGCCGGCGCATGGCAGTAATATCAAATATCTGAAAACCAAGCGTGAGAAGATGGGGCACCTGCTGGAAAACCTTTAGCTATAGAACATCCCCTCAGGAGAAAAGTATGCCGGAATTTATTGAAGGAAATCTCGACGCCAAAGGCTTTCGTTACGGCTTGATCGTCAGCCGTTTCAACAGCTTTATCTGTGAGCGCCTGCTGGAAGGTGCCATTGATACCTTGGTGCGGCACGGTGCGGATGACCAGCAATTGACCGTGGTACGCGTGCCGGGGGCATATGAGATTCCGCTGATGGCGAAGAAAATGGCCGAATCCAATAAGTATGATGCGCTGATCTGTTTAGGGGCTGTTATTCGCGGCGGGACCCCACATTTTGAATATGTCAGCGCCGAGGTCTCCAAGGGCGTGGCTTCGGTCTCGCTTGACAGTGGCTTGCCGGTCTCTTTTGGCGTGCTGACGACCGATTCGGTCGAGCAGGCGATTGAACGTGCCGGAACCAAAGCTGGCAACAAGGGTGCCGAGGCAGCAATGAGTGCCATCGAAATGGTTAACCTGATGGGGGCGATCTGATCCGATGGCGAGTAACAACCGACGGGTTGGGCGCGAATGTGCCCTGAAAATTCTTTTTGCCCTGAAACTGGATAGTCAAGCCGACCTTAACCGCCTGCTGAGCTCTTTCTGGGCAAACTTTCGGTTTGCTGATGATGCCTTGGGTGAGCCACTGGAAACCGCCGCTGAGCCCTTGCCGACTGCCGCGAAAGTTTTTGCTGAAACCCTGATTCGGGGGGTTGTCGAGTATCGAGCGGTGCTTGATCAGGAAATCCGAGATGTGGCAAAGAACTGGTCGCTGGAGCGGATGACGACCGTTGATCTGTCAATCCTGCGCGTTGCTGCCTATGAGTTGCTCTATCAACCGGAGATCCCGGTGCGGGTAACACTCAACGAAGCGATTGAGATTGCCAAGCGCTACGGAACCAAAGAATCTCCAGCGTTTATCAATGGATTGTTGGATAAGGTTGCTCTGAAAGCGAACAAAACTGCAGAATAACGCATCGCGTTTTCGTTTTTACACAGAATAATAAAGAGGCTCAAATGGAATCGATCAAAGTTGGCTTGCTCGGCTTCGGCACCATCGGCACTGGAGTCGTGCGGGTTTTTCAAAAGAACGCCGAATTGATGGCCAAACGGCTTGGGAAACCGCTGGAACTGGTTAAGATTGCTGATCTAGACATTACCACCGACCGGGGTGTCAGTCTTGAAGCTGGGGTGCTGACAACCGATGTCGAAGATGTGCTCAGTAACCCGGAAGTCGATGTGGTGATTGAACTGATCGGTGGCTATGAGCCGGCCAAAGCTTTTATTCTCAAAGCAATTGCCAACGGTAAACATATTGTTACTGCCAATAAGGCTCTGATGGCGGTTCATGGTCAGGAAATTATTGCTGCAGCCAACGAAAATGGTGTTGAGGTGATGTTTGAAGCTGCAGTCGGTGGCGGCATTCCGATCATCTCTGCCATTAAGGAGAATCTCTGCGCCAATAGCTTCAGAACGGTGCTGGGAATTTTAAATGGCACCTGCAATTATATTCTGACCAAGATGACCGACCAAGGTAGCGACTTCGCTCCAGTTCTCAAAGAAGCCCAGGAACTTGGCTATGCTGAGACTGATCCGACCTTCGATATCGAAGGAGTTGATACAGCGCACAAGATTGCCCTGCTGGCTGCTCTTTGCTTCGGCACTAAGGTTGATTTCGATCAGGTTTATACTGAAGGTGTGAATAATATCGCAGCCATTGATATCCAGTTTGCTACCCAGATGGGCTACAAGATCAAGCTTCTGGCTATCGGCAAGAGTGATGGCGAACAGATCGAAGTCCGCGTTCATCCGACCATGATTCCCAAAAGCTATCAGCTTTCGGAGGTCGATGGCGTATTCAACGCTGTGCGGCTGTCGGGTGATTTCCTCGGCCCGGCGATGCTTTACGGTAGCGGTGCTGGCATGGATGCTACCGCCAGTGCAGTGATGGGGGACGTGATGGCCATCGCTAGTGACAAGTCAGTCGGTGCCATAGGCCGGACCCCCTGCATGGCTTACCGCGCCGATCAGGTTGAAAATTTGCCGATCAAGCAGATGAGCGATATCCGGAGTCATTATTATCTGCGCTTTACCACCGTTGATAAGCCGGGGGTGCTGGCACAGATCTCCAGTATCCTCGGTAAGTACGATATCAGTATTCAGTCGATGATCCAGCCAGAGCGGCATGAAGCTGATGCGGTGCCGATCGTGCTCATGACCCATGACGCCAAAGAATCGAACATTAATCAGGCGCTGGCGGAAATCGATCAACTTGAAATCGTCCAGCAACCGACCCGTCTGATCCGGGTGGAAAACGCCCTCGATTAATTTTTACGAATATCATTGAAGCGACCAAGGCTGCCTTCTCGGCAGCCTTGGTCGCTGTTAGCTCTCACTGTCGGTCGATATCTCCGGTTCGACTACGTAACGTTTAATTTTCCGGGTGGTGGTTTTTGGAAATTCGTCCTCCCGCAGCTTAAACTTCTTGATCCGCTTGTAGTCGGCCAGGTCCTTGCCGTACTGCAGAACTTCGCGGCGAATGACCGCTTCTACCTCTGCCGCTTTTAACGGGCCGCGATTCTGTTCTTTCTCCAGCACAAACAGATTCTCCTCGTCGGGGAAGATGACGGCATAAACCTCTTCGGCGGTTGGACTGATTTTGTGGCCATAGACCATAATTTCATCAATATACTGACTTTTTAGCAGCTGGTTTTCGATCTCTTCCGGATAGACGTTCTTGCCGTTCGGGGTCACGATCAGGTTTTTCACCCGTCCACAGATATGCAGCATGCCATCAGTGTCGAAGCGGCCCAGATCGCCGGTGTGATACCAACCCCCTTTTAGGACCTCTGCGGTGGCCTGGTCGTTTTTATAGTAACCGAGCATAATGTTCGGCCCCTTGACCAGAATTTCACCTTCCCCATCCGAGTTCGGCTGATCGATTTTGATTTCAACCTCATCGAGGGCTTCCCCCACGGTGCCCGGTTTGCTTTTGAAAGGGCTTTCTGCTGAAATGACCGGTGCCGTCTCGGTAATGCCGTAGCCCTGCAATAAAGTCAGCCCCAGGGTGCGGAAACCAGCGGCAACCGCCGGGTCGAGGGCTGCGCCACCACTGATAAAGCTGGTTCCCTTGCCGACGGTCTGTTGCACCTTGGAGGTGACAATTTTTCTCGTCAGAGGGAATTTAAACAATAGCCGGGAGAGGGTTTTTGACTGAATGTTTTTCATGATCCGATCAAGCAGCAGGCGGTAGACTGCCGGGACACCCAACAGGAAACTCGGTTTAATTTCAGCCAGGTTGTCGCCGAGTTTCTTTAGCGACTCGGCAAAGCTGACCTGTCCCCCCAGCGAAAGGGGCAGGAGGATGCCGCAAACCTGTTCAAAGACATGATTGATCGGTAAAAAAGAGAGGGTGCGGATCGAACTGTCCAGTTGAAAACGGTCGCAGGCAGCCTGAATATTACTGACGATGTTGCGGTGGCTGAGTACTGCTCCCTTGGAACGGCCGGTGGTTCCGGAGGTGTAAAGAATGACTGCCGGGGCATCCGGGTCGGTTTCATTCGGTGGCAGGTTCAGCTGGTGAAAAATATTTTTATAGGCAAGCAGTCGGCCGTCTTTCTGCAGTTTGCTCTGAGAGGTTTCCGTATGGGTCAGGAAATTGCGGATGGCCTGCTTATCACTTTCGTCGCCAGCGCTTTGCTGAAGCAGGCTCAGAGCTTCAATCGCCAGCTCTTCAATCTGCTGCTTGGATTCATTTGGGATTGACAGCTCTGCGACCAGCTGAGACCAGCAGTTGGAGAGCGTTTCAAGGACAGTGGCAATCTCACCGCGATCGCTCAGTTCGGGCAGAGGCAGGTCGAGCAGGATCAGTTTCTGGAGTTTTGGCAGATTATCGATGATCTCGAGCAAGGTATCGAACTGCGCTTGACCACAGAAGACCGCTTGGGTATCCGAATCGTTCAGGATGTGCCTGAGCTCTGCGGCTTTCAGTTCCTTGTCGATCGGCACAGCAATACAGCCGGCCCGCAAAATTGCCAGGTAGGCAACCACCCAGCGGGGTGAAGAGGGGCCGAGGAGAGCTATGTGACTCTGCGCGGGGAAGCCAAGTTGTCGCAGCCCGGCGGCGAGCTTCTCAACGGTATCCCAGAGGGCCTGGTAGCTGAGCCCTTTCCATTTGCCGCCATTTTTGTTCTGCAGGGCCGTTTTAGCTGCATGCTTGTGGCAGCTGGCTTGGATCAATTGATCGATGGTCTGCACAATTCACCTCATGACATCAGAAGGATTTCAGTGATGGTCATGGTTATATAATGAATCCCAAGTTTACTCTATTTTTATCGATAAATAGCGATAAGGCTAAAAAAGTTCAAGCCAGTAAGGGGCACATGTCATAGAGAAAAAACTATCAGTTTGAAGGAAATGGCTTGACAGTGCTGATGACGATTTGATACAAGAACGCCGCGGTTGGTTACAGGCACGTAGCTCAGTGGGAGAGCACTTCCCTGACACGGAAGGGGTCGGCGGTTCAATCCCGCCCGTGTTACCAAGTCGAGGCATCTTTCAGGATGTCTCTTTTTGTTTCAGGAGACTGCTAATGGCAAAGCTACAGATTGAGCTCCCTGATGGGTCGATCAAAGAGGTTGAGTCGGAGGCAACTGCCTACGATGTCGCGCTGACTATCGGCGAGGGTCTGGCTCGTCAGGCGGTCGCTGCTCGTTTTGATGGCGAGTTGTTTGATATCAACCGCGCACTGCCAGGTTCCGGTCGGCTGGAACTGATTACTCAGAATTCACCTGAAGCGCTTGAAATTATCCGTCACTCCTGTGCCCACCTGATGGCTCAGGCGGTTAAGGATATTTACGGGGACGAAATTCAGGTCACTATCGGACCAGCCATCAAGGATGGTTTCTATTACGACTTCTACAGCGACACGAAGAAGTTTGTCCCGGAAGATTTCGAAGTTATCGAAAACAAGATGGCCGAGTTGGCCAAGGCAGACCTGCCGATCGTGCGTGAAGAGATCAGCCGCAACGAAGCGATCAAGCTGTTCCGCGCCATGGGTGAAGCCTATAAGGTTGAACTGATAGAAGATCTTGGTGAAGAGACGGTTTCGCTTTATCGCCAGGGTAACTTTGTCGATCTTTGCCGTGGTCCGCATCTTCCGCGAACCGGCCTGTTGAAGGCCTATAAGCTGACCAGTCTGGCTGGCGCTTATTGGCGTGGTGATGAAAAAAATGCCATGCTGCAGCGGGTTTACGCCACCGCATTCCAAAATAAAAAAGATCTCAAGGCGCATCTGAACCGTCTGGAAGAAGCCCGCAAGCGCGATCACCGCAAGCTTGGCCGTGAGCTCGACCTGTTTTCGTTCAACGAGGAAGCTGGCGCCGGGCTGGTGATCTGGCATCCCAAAGGGGCGATGCTGCGCACCATAATTGAGGATTTCGAGCGCAAAGAGCACCTCAAGCGCGGTTATGATATTGTCATGGGTCCGCAGATTCTCAAGACCGAACTCTGGCAGACCTCGGGGCACTACGAAAATTATCGCGAGAATATGTACTTTACCGAGATCGACGAGCAGGGCTACGGCATCAAGCCGATGAATTGCCTGGCGCATATGTTGATCTACAAGTCGAAGCCCCGTTCCTATCGCAACCTGCCGCTACGTTACTTTGAGCTGGGAACCGTGCATCGGCATGAGAAGTCTGGCGTGCTGCACGGTCTGCTGCGGGTGCGTGGTTTTACCCAGGACGATGCGCATATCCTTTGTCGGCCCGATCAGATTGACGCCGAGGTCAAAGGGGTCATGCAGTTCGTCCAGGAGGTCGCTGGAATTTTCGGTTTCGACTACAGCATGGAGCTTTCGACCCGACCGGAAAAATCGATCGGCAGTGATGGTGATTGGGAGCAAGCGACCAGCGCCTTGCGCAGTGCTTTGGAGGATAGCGGCCAGGAGTTTGACATCAATGAAGGGGATGGTGCTTTCTACGGCCCGAAGATCGATGTCAAGCTGAAGGACGCGCTTGACAGAGAGTGGCAGTGTGCTACAATCCAGTGCGATTTTACCCTGCCTGAGCGGTTTGATCTGAACTATGTAGGCGCCGATGGGGAGAAGCACCGACCGGTCATGTTACATCGAGTGATTCTCGGCTCGATCGAGCGTTTCATCGGTGTGCTGATAGAGCATTATGCAGGCAGCTTTCCTCTCTGGCTTTCGCCGGTTCAGGCGATTGTCGTGAATGTGACCGACAATCAGGCAGAATATGCCCAGCAGGTTTATGAGCAACTGCGTGCTGCCGGGGTCAGGGTCGAGTTGGATCTGCGGAATGAAAAACTCGGCTTCAAGATTCGTGAAGCACAGATGGCCAAGATCCCTTATATGTTGGTCATTGGTGATCGCGAAGTCGAAGAACAGACGGTTGCCCCGCGCTTCCGCAATGGCAAGAATCTCGCTCCGTTGAGCGTTAATGATTTTATCAGTTTTGTAGAGGACGAATCGGCTCAGTACCGATAAGCTTCGAAAAGGCCCAGCGTGGGTCTTTTCGCCGTTGTGGTTGTGTGATTTTTATACTTGCAATCGGATATTGCAAAAGGACAGAGGAGGCACCCCATCGCTAAGGAAGCGAATATTAACGACGCCATCACGGCCCGTCAGGTTCGGGTGATTGATGATGAAGGCGGCCAGCTCGGCATTCTCAGTACCGAACAGGCCTTACAGTTAGCTGAAGAACGCGGTCTCGACCTGGTTGAAGTTTCTCCCCAGGCTGATCCGCCGGTTTGCCGGGTGATGGATTACGGCAAATATAAATATCAGCTGGCCAAGCGTGCGTCTGAAGCCAAGAAAAAGCAAGTCAAGGTCGAAATCAAGGAAGTCAAGATGCGACCGAAGACTGATGATCATGATTTTCAGTTCAAGATCAAGCATGCCCGTCGCTTCCTTGAAGAGGGGAACAAGGTCAAGCTGACCATCATGTTCCGCGGTCGTGAAAATGCCCACCCGGAGCAGGGGATGAAACAGTTGGAAAAAGCTGTCGAAGCCCTGAAAGATATCGGTCAGGTCGAATCGAGACCGAGCAAAATGGGCCGTTTCATGACGATGATGGTTGGGCCGATAAAAAAGTGAACCGGATCACCGGTATTAGTCAAAAAGTAACAGGAGAGAAAAATGCCAAAAATCAAGACCAATCGTGGTGCAGCCAAGCGTTTTCGCAAGACTGGCACCGGCAAAATCCGTCGGAATAAGGCGTTCACCAGCCACATTCTGACCAAGAAATCGACCAAGCGGAAGCGTGACCTGCGTCAGGCAACTTGTGTCCACAAGGCTGATGAGCGTAACATCGCTCAACTGATTCCGTACCTGTAAGCAGTTTGTTCACACTGTTGTGTGAGCACAGGCTGTGAACTGTGGGGACGATCTCCCCCTGCAGATCCGGCCGCGGCATATGCCGAAACATTAACTATGAAGGAGAAGTGAGATGCCAAGAGTAAAAAGAGGCTTTAAAGCCAGACGCCGTCGTAACAAGGTTCTCAAGCTTGCTAAGGGCTACCGTGGCGCCCGCAGCAAACTGTTCCGTTCAGCGACCGAAGCAGTCGATCGTGCCCTGAATTACGCTTATCGTGACCGTCGTGTCAAAAAGCGGGATTTTCGTGCTCTGTGGATTGCGCGTATTAACGCCGCGGCCCGTGAAAACGGTCTCTCCTATAGCCGCCTGATCCATGGCCTGAAACAGGCCGAGGTGGCACTCGATCGCAAGATTATGGCAGATCTTGCTGTCAACGACCCTGCTGGTTTCGCTGTGATCGCCGAAGCCGCCAAAGCACGGCTGCAATAAGCTGACCTCAGCCGATCCAGGGAGGTGGAGTGCTTAGCTCCATCTCCCTTTTTTGTATCCGGTTCACTTTATTATTTCTTGAGTCGTCCATTTTATGGACTGCTCTGCCGTAGGCAAAACCAACATCGGCCGTAGAGCGTCCGATTGAATGTGGATTTAGGTGATGAAAGAGCGTTTGCAAAAGCTACAGGACGAAGCCCTGGCTGCTCTGCAGCAGGCCGCTGACCTAAAAACCTTGCAGGATGTCCGGGTTCAGTTTCTGGGCAAAAAGGGTGCGTTGACTGACCTGATGAAAGGGATGCGCGACCTTTCTGCAGAGGAGCGTCCAGCGATCGGCAGTCTGGTCAATACCCTCAAGGACCAGATTGAAGCGGTCTTTGCTGAGCGCCAGAATTTGCTTAATCAGGCTGCCATCGATGCTCGTCTGGCCAGTGAAAAAATCGATGTGACTTTGCCCGGTCGCCGTTCCTATGCCGGCAGCAAGCATCCGGTCACCCTGGTCACCGAAGAGATTGTCGATATCTTCTCCCGGCTCGGTTTCATTGTTGAAGAAGGTCCGGAAATTGAGCAGGATTTCTACAATTTTGAAGCGCTCAACATCCCCAAGGACCATCCTGCGCGGGATATGCAGGACACCTTCTATATCAGCGATGATCTGGTTTTGCGCACTCACACCTCGCCGGTGCAGATTCGCACTATGCTTGAGCACAAGCCACCGGTGCGGGTGATTGCTCCGGGGACTGTTTATCGGCGTGATTCAGACCTTACCCATAGTCCGATGTTCCATCAGATTGAAGGTTTCTTGGTCGACGAACATATCACCTTTGGAGACCTCAAGGGGATTCTGACCCACTTTCTTAGCCAGTTCTTCGGTGACGGGCTCGAAGTGCGCTTCCGCCCCTCCTTCTTCCCATTTACCGAGCCGAGTGCCGAAGTCGATATCGCCTGCGTGATTTGTGGCGGTAAGGGCTGCCGGGTTTGTAGCAACACCGGTTGGCTGGAAATTCTCGGTTGCGGAATGATCGATCCAGCGGTGTTTGCCTCGGTCAACTACGATGCTGACAGCTGCAGCGGGTTTGCTTTCGGGATGGGATTGGAGCGGATCGCCATGCTTAAGTACGGCGTCAACGACCTGCGGTTGTTCTTTGAAAATGATCTGCGTTTCCTCAAGCAGTTTTGAATCTGAGGAAGGGATAGCGATTCATGATTGTCACATATAACTGGTTAAAAGAGTTTGTTGATTTCGAGTACAGCCCGCAGGAACTTTGCGATCGCCTGACCATGGCTGGCCTTGAAGTCGATGCCCTGGAAGAGATCGGCGGTGGTCTCGATTCGGTGATTGTCGCCAAGTTGGATGCGGTTGAAAAACATCCCGAGGCCGATCGTTTGACCGTCTGCCAGGTGAATAACGGTGCCGAGGTGGTGCAGGTGGTTTGTGGTGCGACCAATCATCGTGCTGGTGATCTGGTTGCTCTGGCCCAGCCGGGTTCTGTCTTACCTGGTGAGTTTAAAATCAAAAAATCCAAGATTCGCGGACAAGTCTCAATGGGGATGCTCTGCTCGGAAAAAGAGCTGGGGATTGCCGATGATGCCGCCGGGATTATTATCCTGCCAGCCGAATTGCCGCTTGGCCAGCCGGTTTTTGAAGCGTTAAAGTTGAAAGATTTCCAGATCGAAATCGGTTTGACCCCGAACCGGCCTGACTGTTTAAGCCTGTTCGGTGTTGCGCGCGAAGTGGCGGCCATGTGCGACCAGCCGTTGCAGTTGCCTGACCCGCAGATCGAAGATACCGGGCGGGATATTGATCAGCAGGCCTCGGTGACCATTGAGGATCCAGATCTTTGCCCGCGTTATGCTGCCAGGCTGATCAAAGGGGTGAAGATCGGCCCATCGCCGGACTGGATGGTGCGCCGCCTGGAAGCCGTCGGTATGCGCTCGATCAACAATGTGGTTGATGTCACCAATTACGTCATGATGGAGTTGGGACATCCACTGCACGCCTTTGACTACAAGGTTCTCAAAGGCGGACGGATTGTGGTCAAGCGTGCCGAAGTAGGGGACAAGTTCACTTCGCTTGACGAGCAGGAACATAGTTTAATTGCCGAAGATCTGATGATTTGTGATGCCGAGCGGCCGGTTGCCATGGCTGGGGTGATGGGCGGGCTGAATTCAGAAGTTCAGGATGATACTGAATGCATCCTGCTGGAAGCGGCCTATTTTAAGCCGACTGCCATTCGCAGAACCAGCAAGCGGCATGGTATGCATACCGAGTCTTCGCATCGCTTCGAGCGGGGCGCAGACATCGATATGGTGCCCGTGGCCCTGGACCGCGCTGCCAGTCTGATCGCCGAGTTGGGGCAGGGTGAGCTGGTCTCCGGAGTTATTGATAATTATCCGCAACCGCTTGAACCGGTGGTTTTGACCATCGATTCTGAGCGTGTTGAGAGATTACTTGGTATCGCCATCTCTACCGATCAGGTCGAGCAGCTGCTCGATTCCATCGGGTTGACGGTGACCGCCGGCGCTAGTGCCAGCTGTTTACAAGTCACGGTCCCCAGTTTTCGTCCCGACCTCGAGCGGGAGGTCGATTTGATCGAAGAGGTTGCCCGCCTCTATGGCTACGATCATATCCCCACCACCATGCCAGTCGGTACCGTCGACGCCCCGCAGGCACCGCGGCAGCAGCAGGTGCAAAGCCTGCTCCGGGATAGCTTGGTGGCCAAGGGTTTTTCTGAGGCAATGAACTATTCATTTATTGCCGAAGACACCATTGCCAAACTTGGGATTGCAGGTGATGACCCGCGGCGCGTTCAGGTCAAACTGCTCAATCCGTTAAGTGAAGATCAGGCCGTCATGCGCACCAGTCTGGTTCCCAGCCTGCTTGATTCGGTGGCACGCAATCTGGCCTATCGCAGTGCCGATCTGCGATTGTTTGAAATGCGGCCGGTTTTTCTGCCAAAAGCCGGCGGACAAGGCAGCCGCGAAGAGTTGCGCCTTTGTGCCGTGCTTTGCGGTCGCCAGCAACCGGAGGGTTGGTCACAGACTGCTGCAGCGGTAGATTTTTACGACCTGAAAGGGATTGCCGAAGAGTTGTTAGGGGGTTTAGCTGTCGAACCGGTTGAATTTGATGTCAGCCGTAGCGAGCCCTATCTGCATCCTGGAAAATCTTGTTCCCTGACCTGCCAGCAGCAGGTTCTCGGCACTATCGGCGAAGTTCATCCGCAGGTCCTCGCTGCCTTCGATATCGATTCACCGGTTTATCTGCTTGATTTCGATATGGAAGCGTTGTTGCAGCTAGCCGGTTCGCATCCCGGCTTCAAACCACTGTCCCGTTTTCCGGATGTTCTGCGCGATAGCGCTTTGTTGCTGGATGAAGGCATTGCCGCTGCTGAAGTGATGGAGATTATTCAGCGGACCAAGATCAAGAACATGGAGGCTGCGGTCCTGTTTGATCTTTACACCGGACAGGGGATCCCGGTCGGGAAGAAGAGTCTGGCGGTACGGATTCGCTACCGCGCTCAGGAAAAAACCTTGACCGAAGATGAGGTCAGCAAGGCCCACAACAAGCTGATTAAGTCACTTTGTCAGCAACTTGGGGCAGAAATTCGCTGATTGATATTGCGAACTCCCCGGCTGTATGATATAAAACCTGAAATATCAAATAGATAGTACATTTCCATAACGCAACCTGCTGAACTTCCGCGGGAGGGATTATGACCAAGGCAGATTTAATTGAAAGTATTTATCTCACCACCGGCTTTTCCAAGAAGGAATCGGCCGCTATTGTTGAGATGGTTTTCGACCTGATGAAGACCACCCTGCAGGATGGTGAAAAGATCAAGATTGCCGGTTTCGGTAATTTTGTCGTCAAAGAAAAGGCTTCCCGGCGGGGGCGCAATCCCCAGACCGGCAACGAGATTGAGATTTCAGCGCGCAAGATTCTCACTTTCAAACCGAGCCAGGTGCTGAAAGCCTCGATCAATGGCGAAGACGCCTAAAGCATCGAGCTAGATGACGGTCGAAATACCTGAAAAGCTCTTTTTTAAAATCGGCGAGGTGGCAAGCCTGCTGGATGTGAAAACTCACGTTCTCCGTTACTGGGAAACCGAGTTTAAGGCCTTGCAACCGGTTAAAAGCCGTACCAATCAGCGTCTTTATCGGCGAAAAGATGTCGAAACGGCCCTGTTGATAAAGGATCTGCTTTATCGGCAGGGCTTTACAATTGCCGGTGCCCGTAAGAAATTACGCGAAGATGAGCCCCAAACTTTGCTGGCAGCCTCGCAACAACTCTCTCCTCAGCAACTTCTGAAAGAGATCAGAAACGACTTGCAGCGAATTCGCTCGCAGTTGTTAACTGATCATTCGAAAGATTGAATTCTACGTGTTAATCCTTGTCACCAACGATGATGGTGTGCGTTCTCCGGGTATCAGGTCACTTGCCGAAGCCTTGCATGATTTGGGACGGGTCGTTGTGGTGGCCCCTGATCGCAATCGCAGTGCTGTCGGCCATGCTCTGACCTTGGAACGCCCGCTGCGGGCCATGGAGATTAAACCCGATGTGTTTGCCGTGGACGGTACCCCGACCGATTGCGTCAATCTTGGCATTCATGGGCTGTTGCAGGAACGTCCCGATCTGGTCGTTTCAGGAATCAACTGCGGCAGCAATGTCGGCGACGATATTACTTATTCCGGGACTGTCTGTGCAGCTATGGAAGCATCTTTGATGGGTTTGCCGGCCTTTGCCGTTTCCCTTGATACCCATGATTTTCTGGTTGACGATCTGCTTCTGGCGGCAAGTTTTGCAAGAGCTCTGGCCGAGAAAATCCTTAAATCCGGTCTCCCGGCCGATACATTTTTGAATGTGAATGTTCCGACCGGGGAGTGCCGGGGGGTGCAATTGACCCGCCAGGGAAAACGTAAGTATGGTGAGGCGGTTATCTGCAAGCAGGACCCGCGAGGGCGTAATTATTATTGGATCGGTGGCGGGGAGGTCGGTTTTGAAAACCTGCCCGGTAGCGATTGTAATGCCTTGCAGGATGGCCTGATCTCGATAACCCCCCTCCATGCCAATCTGACCAATGACGCTTCTCTGCCCTGTTTGGCAGACTGGTCATTTGATAGCTTTGCGGATACCCATTGATGGATTTCTCTGTTGCCCGCCGGCGCATGGTAGATCAGCAGATCAAGGCCCGTGGTGTCTCTGATCAACGGGTGTTAGCAGCGCTGCTCAAGGTTCCCCGGCACCTGTTTGTCGAGCCCGGATTGCAAAGTCATGCCTACAACGATGCCTCTTTGCCGATCGGTGAAAAACAAACCATCTCTCAACCCTATATGGTCGCAGCGATGTCGGCAGCATTGGAGCTGACCGGGCAGGAACGGATCCTGGAAATCGGCACCGGCTCCGGCTATCAAAGTGCCATTTTGTCGCTGTTGGCTAATCGGGTATATTCGATCGAGCGGATCTCTGTGTTGGCTGGTCGAGCCCGAAAGGTGCTTGATCAGCTTGGCATGAGCAACGTGAATATCAAGGTTGGCGATGGGACCATCGGCTGGCGTGATCAGGCTCCCTTTGATGGCATTCTGGTTGCCGCCGGGGCACCCGAGGTGCCGATGGAATATCTCCAGCAGCTCGAAATTGGTGGGAAGTTAGTGCTGCCGGTTGGTGATCGTTTTCAGCAGGTGTTGTTGCGGCTGACCCGGTTGGAAAACGGTGGTTTTAAAAGAGAACAACTGATGGGCTGTCGGTTTGTGCCGCTGATTGGCGAGCAGGGCTGGCAATCCGAATTGGCAGGATAACCATTGCGCTCTGCTGAAATGATGATGCGATGAAATTGGTCCGACGTCTTTATGATTGGGTGCTGTCCTGGGCAGAAACACCCTATGGGTTGCCAGCCCTTGGCTTGCTGGCTTTTGCTGAAGCCTGCTTCTTTCCTGTGCCACCGGATGTTTTATTGATGGCACTCTGCCTGGCTCTGCCGAGCGGGGCATATCGTTTTGCCCTGGTCGCGACTATCGGCTCGGTTGCCGGTGGAATCGGCGGTTATGCCATCGGTTGGGGACTCTGGGAGTCGGTCAGCGGATATTTTTTTCTGTATATTCCCGGTTTCACCCCACATGGTTTTGAGCGGGTTCAGGGATTGTTTGCTGAGTACGATTTCTGGACTGTGTTTGCGGCGGGATTCACGCCGATTCCGTATAAGATATTCACCATTGCGTCCGGTGTTTTTAATATCAATTTTCCGGTTTTTGTGCTGGCCTCGGTGATCAGTCGTGGGCTGCGCTTCTTTCTGGTCGCGGCCCTGTTTTATTATCTAGGCCGGCCAGCAAGGGAATTGATCGAAAAGTACTTTAACCTGCTGACGATCCTGTTTTTATTCCTGTTGATCGGAGGCTTTGTGCTGCTAAAATACCTGCATTGATTTTATGTTTCGAAAGTGCCATTTTCTGCAAATTCATTTTTCAGGGTAAAATTTGATGCACGCAAGCGCGATGACACATCAGGTCGTTTTATCCGGGCTGAAACTGCTTGGCGGACTGGTTTGCGTTGCCTGTTTGTTGTCCTTGTTTGCCTGTGGTGGTACCTACCATACCGTCAAACCTGGCCAGACCCTCTACCGGATTAGCCGGGTGTATCAGGTTGATGAGGCGACTCTCGCGCGTATGAATGGAATCAAGGACCCTGCTCGATTGAGCGTGGGGACTCGCCTGTTTATTCCTGGTGCAGACCGCGTCAAACATGTTCCGGTCATAAAACAACCCTCCGTGGTCAAGCAGACCAGGCCTCCAGCGAGGCCGGTCAAGCAAGTCAGGAAAAAACCGCCGGTGAAAAAATCGCCGACGCCCAAGGCGGTCGCCAAAGTTATCCCGAAAAAGTATTCCAAACCTAAAACTAACCAAGCAGGCAAGCAAAAAAAGCTACAATGGCCGGTGCGAGGGAAGATTGTCCGGACCTACAGTCCCAAAGCCAAGGCTGGCCGTGGTAAGGGGATCGAAATTGCCGTGCGCGCTGGGAGTGAAGTTCGTGCCGCTGAAGCGGGTAAGGTCATTTACAGCGGTGATGGGGTCAAAGGCTACGGCCATTTGATCATCCTGCAGCATGAGAATGAACTGTTTACGGTTTACGGTTTCAATAGCCGTAATCTGGTCAGCCAGGGGGAGTTTGTCAGCCAGGGGGAAAAGGTGGCTATGTCAGGGGTTCCGCCTTCCGGTGGCAAGGCGCGCCTGCACTTTGAAGTTCGCAAGGGGAAGGCGGCGGTGAACCCGATTTTGTACTTGCCTTGAGCCTGCGCGAACACTAGACTGCTTTTGATTTCTTTTAATGTTGGCGGTTGTTGGAGGAGAAAATGATGGACGAATTCATTTCAGAATATGACAGTCACGGTTCAGATAAAGGCGCTGAAGAAGAAATGGATGGTTTCACGGCGATCGATCCGTCAGCCGAAATTCAGAACGACAGCGACAGCGAAAAAAAACCTCAATACTCGGCAGAAGATGATGAGTACGTTTCTGCCGATGCGATCAAGCTTTACTTAAAAGAGATTCAGCGGAGCAACCTGCTGACGGCGGCAGAAGAGCGGGAACTGGCCGGGCTGATCGCCAAAGGTGATGAGGCCGCCCGGGCCCGGATGATAGAATCGAACCTGCGACTGGTGGTGAAGATCGCCAAACGCTACATGAACCGTGGCTTGCCCTTTCTTGATCTGATCGAAGAAGGGAATATGGGGCTGATCAAAGCGGTGGAGAAATTCAAAGTCAGTAAAGGCTGTCGTTTTTCCACTTATGCGACCTGGTGGGTTCGACAATCGATTGAGCGGGCGCTGGTCAATCAAAGTCGTACTATCCGTCTGCCGGTCCATGTTGCTGACGATATCAATAAGCTGGTCAAGGTTAGCCGGGAATTAGTGCAACGACTCAAGCGCGATCCTGAAATTGAAGAAATCGCGGTAGCCATGGGCGTCGAGGTCGCCTATGTGCGGCGGATGATGATTCTGCTGAAGAAGACCTACTCGATTGAACATCCGATGGGTGACAATAACGATTATAGTCTGATCGATACCATCGAGGATAAAAATCTGGTCGATCCGGGCACCATGATTGAAGATCTCGATCGCTTTAACCACGTGCTTGGGTGGATGGATGAGCTGACTGAAAATGAACGTGAAATCCTCGCTCTACGCTTCGGCCTGGATGATCGCGAACCACAGACGCTGGATACCATTGGCCAGAAATTTGGCGTGACCCGGGAGCGGATTCGGCAGATTGAAGCGAAAAGCCTGACCAAATTACGCAAAACCCTGGAAGAGCGGGTCGTAAGTGATCCGCCGGATGAAGACTGAGGAGGCGGCAGAGCCGTTATGGATAGGTTAAAAGAGATTATTCGCGATATTCCCGATTTTCCGAAAAAGGGCATTGTCTTTAAGGATATCACCACCCTTTTATCCGATGCCAAAAGTTTCCACCGCATGGTAGATCTGCTCGCCCACCGTTATCTTGGTGAGAAGATCGATCAGATTGTCGGTATTGAGGCGCGTGGTTTTAGTCTCGGCTCGGCCTTGGCTTATAAACTTGGTACAGGGATCACTCTGGTGCGTAAACCCG
>CAMYNC010000112.1 GCA_947259685.1 uncultured Desulfuromonadales bacterium
CGGCCGGGGAGAATGTTTCTCCCCGGCCCGAGGTCTTCTCTACAGGGTCGCAGATGAAGCTCAACTCAATCGCTTTCCGCATTAACGGTGGTTTCCTGGCGCTGATCGTTCTCCTTCTGGTGCTGGGTGGCCTGTCTCTGTATGCCGTCAGTTCCATGACCGACAGTATGGTTGAGCTGAATGCTGGTATGAACGCGGTGCGCAGCGACCTGCAAAGCGCCACCGAGCAGATGAGCGGTCTGGAGGACAGCGTCGAAATTCTGCAAAAGAGTGAGGCTGAGTTTGCCAAGCTGCGTGACATGCAGCAGGACTTGCAGCAGAGCCGCCAGGCGACGGAGAATATCGGTATCGGCCTTGGCGAGATCGAAACCAGCTTTGCCGGTCAAAGTGCGGCACTCAATGGTGTCGGTGCCAATGTGGCGACGATCAGCGCCGGCCTGCGCTCGGTCTCCGGGGAGACCCAGCAGCTGATTCAGAATGCCGAGGCGATCAACGCTCTGGTGCTGCAGACCTATATCGGATTTTTCAACTACCTCAACGAATATGTCGCCGATGTCGACCGGGCGCTAACGCAGATCGACGAGATCAAACAGCGCCTGGCGACCGTCAGTGAGGTGCTGGGGGAGCAGGTTGCGGAGGATGCCGCGCTGGTCAAGCGGATCAGCAAGGCCCTGCGCCGCTACGGTCGTTATATGCGCGACCTGGGGGAAACCACCAGCACTACCCAGATCACCGAATTAAAAGTGCCGCTGATCGATTGGGGGGGGCAGATCATGGCCGATGCCCAGCTGCTGCGGGAACGGGCCTGGGCGATCGCCGGAGAGCAGACGCAGAAGGCCCTGACCGCTGCCGGCGAGGCCGAAACAGAGGTTGAGCAGGCGGTAGCCGCGAGCGCAGCAGCCGGCGAGGTGTTAAATTATTCGGTGACCCTGGCGCGTGACGCCAGCGGCCAGATCGGCGAACTGACGATCGGTCTGACGACGGCGATCCAGGGGGTCGATAAGAGCCTTGCCGAGGTCCCCAAGGCGATTTCCGGAGCCACCGAATCGCTTGGCGGAGTGCGCAAATCGATGCAGGTGGTCAACGCGGCGATGGCCCAGGCGGATGAGTCTGTCACCGCCAGCAATCAGCTGAAAATGTTGATGCTTTCGGTCTGCGCTTTGGCCGTTCTGATCGGTCTCGGCATCACTATTCTGGTTCAGCGGGGGCTGGTCGTTCCCCTGGTCCGTTTCACCAACGGCCTGCACCGGGCAGCCAGCAACGACCTGACCGTGCAGATCAGCGCCAAGGGCACCAGCGGCGAGCTGCGTGCACTGATCGAAGGGATGAATAATCTGATCCAGACCTTCGGCGGTAGCGTCGGGGGGATGAACCAGCTGGCCGACCGGGTCTTTGTCAGTGCCCAGCGGCTGGATGAGATTGCCCAAGACCTGGCGACCATGGTCGAGGCACAGCGCAACCATGCAACCGACATCGCGACAGCCACCAACGAATTGACTGCGACCACCCACACCATTGCCGTCAACTCGGAACAATCGAAGGAACAGGCCGACAAAGCAGCCCTGCTGGTGACTTCCGGCGGGCAGGTGGTGTCAGAGCTGCATGGTCTCTCAGAGGAAATCTCCTTATCGCTTGATGGTGCGACCAATGAGATTCGTATGCTGGCGGAAGATTCAAAGAAGGTTGATGCGGTGATGAATATCATCAAGGAGATCGCCGATCAGACCAACCTGCTGGCGATCAATGCGGCCGTTGAGGCGGCGCGCGCCGGTCAGCATGGGCGTGGTTTTGCCGTGGTCGCTGATGAGGTCCGTAATCTGGCCACCAAAACGGCTCAGTCTACCGACCGGGTCGCCGATCTGATCAGCAATCTGCAGCAGCGCATCGAACCAACGGTCCTCGAAGTTAAGAGCTGCAGCGAGAAATCGAACCTAGAACGGCAAAAAACCGGGCAGGTGTCATCTCAGCTCTCTGAAATCAGTCTGGCAATGACCTCCTTGATTCAACAGGCGGCAGAAATTGCCACTGGAACCCGAGAGCAGGATAAGGCCTTTCCGGCCATCGCTGCGCGCATCGAGGACATTCATCAGATCTCCTCTCTGACCAGCGAACAGATGCACGATATCGGTGATCAGGTGGCCGGTTTGGTTGGACTGGCGGAGGATCTGCGGCAAAAGATTGCTAAATTCAAGCTGGTGCCCCCAGCCCAGATCGCGAATGCCTCAAAACGCACCTGAAAGAAGCAGAAACGGCCCCTGATCTGATCCCCTCATGTGCCCTGAATGCGCTACCTTTGCAACTAAATTTGTGGTCCCGACCCTTCTGGGGGTATACTGAAACAGGATTTGTCAAGAAACTGGTCATTTCAGGCTCCTGAATGAAAGGTGCGCTATGGAACAATTGGATCAGATCACCACGATTATCGCTTTGAGTATGGGCGTGGCCTGGGCAAGCGGCATTAATCTGTATGCTGCCATTCTGGTGTTGGGACTGCTCGGAGCATCTGGGAATATGGTCCTGCCGCCCGACCTGCAGATTCTTATGAACCCCCTGGTTCTGTTTGCTGCCGGCGCCATGTATCTAGTTGAATTTACTGCGGACAAGGTCCCGGGCGTGGACAACTCCTGGGATACGCTGCATACTTTTATAAGAATTCCGGCCGGGGCAGCTCTGGCGGCTGGGGCCGTTGGCGAGATGGATCCGGCGGTTTCCCTGGCGGCAGCGCTGGTCGGTGGAAGTCTTGCCGCTGGTGCCCATGCGACCAAGGCCGGCACCCGGGTTTTAATCAATACATCGCCAGAGCCGTTCAGTAATTGGATGGCCTCAATAACCGAAGACGTTGTGGTTGTCGCTGGCCTCTTGACGGCCCTGCATTATCCGCTGCTCTTTTTGGTTTTGCTCGCGGTCTTCGTTGTCTTGATGGTTTGGGTGCTGCCGAAGATCTGGCGGGGCGTCAAGCTGGTTTTCACAGCTCTGGTCAACTTTTTCTCAGGTGGCCGTAAGGGGCCACCGGCACCACCAAGGTTGAAATTGCCCGACTCCTTTCCCGAACTTCCGGAGAACGGCGGCAAATTGAATTGAATTGACACAAAAAAGGCCGGAAAGCAGAGTTGCTTTCCGGCCTTAAATTTTCAATTGCTTTTGTTCTAGAAGGAGTGGGCAAAATTTGGCAGAGGGGTTTGCTGGTGCATCCGCCGATCCTGGCCATTAAAGCCAGCGCGTCTCAGGTGCCGTACCGGATCAACACCGACCACGGCCCAATCATTGTTGCGTTGAAACATCTGCACTTCACCCATGTGCAACAGAATGTCGAGAAATTTTTGTGTTACCAGATCCTCAGTTCCATCTTTGTAAATGACCCGAATCATCGACCCCATCTCCTTTCTGAACAATATGGATTTAGAAAGAAAAGCATATTTATGGCAGATTGCAAGCGGAATGCAGTATACATTATTTTTTCCCTGAATGGGAGACTAAAGCGCAGAGATAATGTGGGTATTTGTCGTATTTAAGGACAATAAAGCCAAAAGTTGAGGTGGGAAAGCGGAGCCAGGTAGCTGGAAATAACAGATTAGGTATGGGCCACTGCAGATCAGGTCGAATTTAATATTTTACTGCTAATTTAGGACAGTTTATATCTGCCCTGGAAGGCGATGCACAGACAGCGGACAAACAATGAGGGCTTGTAGATACCTCTACAAGCCCTTGTGGATTATGGAGCCGCTGATCGGAGTTGAACCGACTACCTGATCATTACGAGTGAACTGCTCTACCAAATGAGCTACAGCGGCGAAGAGGCTTGAATATTTACCTTAAATTTTTTGACGAGTCAATCAGAAGTCTCGGCATATCACCAAGTTCAAGCCGCTCTGCTAAACGGTTAACTCCATTCGTCAACCGCAAGCCGAGGATGGCTCTGCTGCGACTGCAACTGACTCCCATAGGGTATCGACAGCGGAGCCCTTGCCCCTGGGTAAATAGCTGTTATCTTTAATGGAGGAGGTCGCCATGTCCCTGGGTAACCTGTTTTCCGCGAGCTGTCCATTGCACTGTAGATCTGTGCCGGGGGCAGCTCGTTTAGTTTTTCTGATTTGAGGTGACGGCCATGAAAAAACCTGTTGCACAAGGGCGTATTTTCCTCAGTTATCGCCGTGAAGACAGTTCCGGCTATGCTGGCCGCTTATTCGATCATATCAAGAATCATTTTGGCGAAGATCGGGTTTTTATGGATATTTCCAATATCGAGCCGGGCACAGACTTTGTCGATTCGATCGAAAAAGCGCTCGGTACCTGTGATGCGTTTCTGGTGTTGATCGGCAGGAACTGGCTCGATTGTCGCGATGCCAAGGGGGAGCGCCGGCTGGACAACCCGGATGATTTTATCCGTATAGAAACCAGTACTGCCTTGAAGAGGGATGTGCGGGTTTTTCCGATTCTGGTCAAGGGGGCGGAAATGCCCACGGCCGCAGACTTGCCGGTCGATATGGCAAAACTGGCACGACGTAACGCCCATGAGCTGAGCGATCAGCGCTGGGAATTCGATTGCAATGAACTGCTCCAGGTGCTTGAAACCATCGTCGGACCTGCGTTGCAGCCAAAACCGGATGAGACTGAGGAACAAAAAACCAGCTCAGGAAAAAAGAATATCAAAGCGATTATCAGCTTGGCCCTTTCCGCCCTGGCGATCTTTGGTCTGGCGACTGAAGGGATTGAAGACAGCGATGCCTTGGTCGGGGCGATCGCCTTGGTGGTGGTGGCGTTGATCCTCGGAGTGGTCGGGCTTTACGATGTGAAAATGAAAAAAGCCGGGGGGCGTGGACTGGCGATCAGCAGTATCGTTGCCTCGGTGCTGGTGACCCTGATGCTGGTCGGGCAGTTGCCTTCGGAACCGGTGGCGATTCATTCAACGCTGTCAGAACCGATAATGGCCCAAGGGAGTGGCGAAGGCACCGTAAAGGACCAGCCGGCTGCCAGTGTCAAGCCGCCGACTGCGACCAGCGCCCCCCCGCCGGCAACACCGGCAAAGCAGTATGCTCCGATCGGCGGCAACTGGCAGGGAAGTGACGGCATGATCTATATCATTCAACAGCGTGGCCGCCAGGTCAGTGTCTTAGGGCTGAACACCTTTGGAGCGCAGGTGATGACCGGCCAGGGCGTTTTTACCAGCACTGACAGGGTCCAGTTCGAATATTCTTTAGCTGATGGGAGCTACGGAGAATCGACCCTGCAGGTTGTCGCTAATGGCCAGCAGATGAACGGCAGCTTTACCAATCATGCTACCGGACTGTTCGGCCAGATTGTGCTCAGCCGCGCAACTTACTAAGAAATAACTTTAGGAGGCGGTCTCAGCTGACTTGCTGCCGCGGGGCAAAAGCAGCGAAAAACCGCCAGCCAACAGCACAAAGCCGACCGATACCCAGAGGCAGCCCACCAGCCCGGCCAGTTGAAAAACGATTCCGGAGATTAAGGTCCCAACCAGCCGTCCTGCCGCATTGGCCATATAGTAAAAGCCTACATTCAAGGCGGTCTGGTCGGCTTCCGAGTAAGCCAGAATTAGGTAGGAATGAAGCGATGAATTGATTGCGAAGATCACCCCGAATAGCGCTAGCCCGGCAACGACGGTTAGCCAGGGGGGGGCACCCAAAGCCACACCGATGGCGATCAGGGCGGTGATTCCGGCCAGGCTAAAGGCTCCAATGCTAGCCGTTCCGCCACCTGGGGTACCGGCCAGCAGTTTGTTCAGCAAGCCTGGCGCCAGCGCCTGTACTCCGCCATAGCCGATCACCCAGAGGGCCAGAAAACCGCCGACCCGGGTGTGGCTCCAACCAAGATTGGCCGAAAGAAAAACCGGCAGGCCGACCACAAACCAGATATCCCGCGAGCCGAACAGAAACAACCTGGCTGCCGCAAGCAGATTGATCGCGCGACTTTTCGAGAGGATGGCGCTGAACTTGGTTTTTTTCTGGGCTATGCCGATTTCGCGTGGCAGGGAAAGCAACGTTGCCAGCAGCACCAGAGCCAGCCCACTGGCCATCAACAACAGTGCAGCGCGGAAGCCCAGCGTTGACAGCAGCAGGCCGCCAAGGAAAAAGCCAATTCCCTTGAGGGCGTTTTTCGATCCAGTCAGCAGGGCCACCCATTTAAACAGAGCACCGTCCGCCTGTGCTGGGATTAATACCTGAATGGCGCTTTTGCTGCTCATTTTTGGCAGGTCTTTGGCGATCCCTGACAATGCCTGTAGGCCCATGACGTAGCAGAGCTGCAAGTGCCAGCACCTGCAGCGCTAAACCGTTGAATAGGGTGACTTTCAGCCCCAGCTGCGAGCCAACCCAACCGCCGATCAGGTTGGTGACGATTCCGAAGAATTCGTAGAGCAGAAATAGAAAAGCGATCTGCACCGGTGAATAGCCGAGTTGATGGAAGTGCAGCAGCACCAGCATCCGCAGGGCTCCGTCGGTGAGGGTGAAGCCCCAGTAGGCCGCGGTAACAAGGGTGTAGTTTTTGATGCCAGTCATATTGTCATGCTTAGGGGGGAACCTTGTGTTCGCCCTTGTTGTCAGAGGGTTAAAGCCGGACGAACTGATAGGTTCGTCCCTATAAGCTCAAGGCCACCTTTTGGCACAATTCCATCATCCGGTTGGCATAGCCCATTTCATTGTCGTACCAGATAAACAGCTTCAATTGTTTGCCATCGACGACCATGGTGCTAGGGGCATCGACAATCGCCGAGCGGGGATCGCTTTTGAAGTCGATGGACACCAGCGGCCGTTCCTCGATACCGAGAATCCCTTGCAGATATGTCTCCGCTGCGCTATGGAACAGCTGGTTGACCTCTGCGGCGGTGACCTCGCGCTGCATTTCGAAGACGGCATCGGTCAGCGAACCGGTCAGCAGCGGCACCCGTACCGCGTGGCCGTTCAATTTTCCTTTCAGTTCCGGATAGATTAGGGTGATGGCGGTCGCACTGCCAGTGGTGGTGGGGATCAGCGACATACTCGCCGCTCTTGAACGGCGCAGGTCATTGTGGGGGGCATCGATGACCACCTGAGTATTGGTGGCGTCGTGAATAGTGGTAATCACGCCATGTTCGATGCCGATCTTTTCGTGCAGGACTTTAACCACCGGGGCCAGGCAGTTGGTGGTGCAGCTTGCTGCCGTCAGCAGATGATGTTGATTCGGATTGTACCGGTGATCATTGACCCCCATGACGATATTCAATGCTCCCTGTTTGACCGGCGCAGCGACGATCACCTTTTTCACGCCACGCTCGAAGTAGGGCTGCAACCGCTCGGTGGTGCGGAACTTCCCGGATGACTCGATGACGATATCAATGCCCAATTCAGTCCAGGGGACCTCGTCGGGGCTGGCATGCTCGCTGAAGCTGATAGTTTTGCCGTCGATCGACAGCGACTTCCCATCCTGCTCGATCGAATGATCCCAGCGACCGTGAACTGAGTCGAATTCCAGCAAGTGAGCGGCACATTCTGCGCCCCCTTTGATTTCGTTGATGTGGACAATCTCAAATTCAGACCAGTCCCAGGCCGCGCGCAGTGCTAAACGTCCCATGCGGCCGAAGCCATTTATTCCTACCCGGATCATTTATTGCTCCTTGAGTTGACGTGGCATTCAACAGGTTTTTGTCTTTTGCGTAGTGCGGCGTTCCAACACTGCACGGTCCCGCAGGCACTGTGGTAGGGCCGCAAGTTGCTGCTGGAGCAGCTCGAGCAGCAGCTGCTGAAAATCGTCCAGATCTTTCTGCAATTGGTAATACATCCAAACCCCTTCCCGTCGGTCACTGATCAGCCCGCAATTTCGCAGATAAGCCAGATGCCGCGAAACGGTCGATTGCGGCAGGTCAAGAAGCTCCACCAGATCGCAGACACAGAGTTCTCCGCTAGAGAGCAGATTGATGATCCGCAGGCGGATCTCTTCGGAAAGTGCTTTAAAAAGTTGGGCGGTTACTTTCATTCGATCTTTATATCCGGATAAGCAGATGGTTTGCAAGTGGTGAAAATTTCTTTTTAGTCTGCTTGACAGAGGGTGGATGTCAGGGTATTTATACTTAGGAATTATTCTTACTTGTGATGATGGGGTCTTATGACGCATTCGCTGAAAGAACAGCAGGCAGCATTTCAAGACGCTTGCCGTAAAGCAGGTTTGCGGTTGACACCACAGCGGCTGGAAATTTTTCGTGAACTGGCCAAAGCAGAAGATCATCCTTCGGCTGAAGCGCTGCATCAGCGGCTGATGGAACAGATGCCGACCCTGTCACTCGATACTGTTTATCGTACCCTTGGGACCTTTGCTAGCCACGGACTAATCAATAAGGTAGAAACGGTTGAGAGCCAAGCCCACTTTGAAGTGGCTCAGATCCTTCACCATCATCTTATCTGCAAAATGTGCAAAGAGATCATTGATTTTCACTGGCAATTTATTGATGAGGCGTCTTTGCCGGAAGAGGTACACAAGTGGGGGCGGGTTGAACGAAGGAATGTCGTTGCTTATGGAACTTGTTTCAAATGCCTTGAAGAATCGTGAGGGCTTTTTTTTGAAAAGTAAATAAGAATAATTCCTTTATAGGAAAAATCGTAAAATGAATCAGCGCCCGCCGACCGCCGGCGACCATCCGCTGCACGTGGCTGGCCAGGTCCATCAGCCAGTCGTTAGGCAAGCGGATCGGTCTTTGATGAATCGCCATGATCTAGAGCAAACTGCATTTATGCATTGTTCAAAAGTTCTCGCAGAACCTCAATAAAATAAGCCATTTCCTCTTCACTGTTATAGTAATGTAGGGAAGCACGAGCCAGTTCAGGCAGCTGCCGTTGCTCAAACAACAGCGGATTGGCCGAGAAGGGGACGATGGAAATGTTGATCCGCTTTTCCGCCAAGCATTTTTGCAGTTCGCTAACGCTCAACTTTTCGGCGGTAAAGGTGACGATCCCAGATTGCTTGACTCCCTGATCGGTGACCCTGACACCGGGGATTTTCACCAGCTCTGTGCGTAAATCCCTGGCCAATGAATTGATCCGTTCGGCAATTGCCTCTAACCCCCAGTGCAGTGCGTAATCGATTGCTACCCCTAAACCGACTTGCCCGGCGCAACTGCGTTCCCAGCATTCAAAGCGTTTGGCGTCAGCGCGCAGTTGGTAGCTGCTGGTTGACAGCAGGGTGGCGGAGTGATGATTGAGCAACGGTGGTTCAAGTTTCTCAAGCCATTTCTTTCGTACATATAGAAGGCCGGTACCGCGTGGGCCACGCAGAAACTTGCGACCGGTGCCGCACAGGATATCGCAGCAGATTTCGTCGACGTTGATCGGCAGCTGCCCCAAAGACTGGCAGGCGTCGAGTAAATAGGGAATGCCGGCGGCACTGGCCAGCTTGCCGACTTCGGCTGCCGGGTTGACCAGGCCCCCGCCAGAGGGAACCTGAGTCAGGGCGATCAGCTTGACCCGTTCGTCAATCAGGCTTTGCAAGGCGCCGACATCTATTTGCCCATGTTCATCGTCCGGCACAAAAACAATCTCCACTCCTTTGTTCTGGGCCTGCTGCAGCATGGCGACCAGGTTGCTGCCGTATTCGGTGCTGCCGGTCAGAATCCGATCGCCGGGCTGGAAATCAAAGGCGTAAAAAGCCATCGACCAGCCGCGGGTCGCGCTGTCGACAAAGGCGATTTCTTCGCTGTTGCAGTTCAGTAGTTTGGCTGCGGCGGTGTAGAAGTTCTCCAACGCCCCAGCCTGTTTTTCCATCACTTCATAGCCGCCATGCAGTTCTTCCTGTCTCAGATAATCATGCACCGCATCACTGACCGGGACCGGAATGAGCGCCGCCCCGGCATTGTTAAAGTGGATGACATTGCCGCAGCCTCGGGTGTCACGCCGAGCGCGGTTGATGTCGAAGCTAGCCGGGGTCATCCTGTCCGTTCCCAGATGGTCAGTTGCGAAATCGTATGCTGATATTTACGGGCGGTTTCACGGATGACGAATTCGACATCCCGGGGTTCTCCCTGGCGCTCGAAGTGCGGCTCAAGCAGGTCGTGCAAGCCTTCCAGAGTGGTGTAGGGCTCTCCCGCCTTACGGATGCCGCCAAGCCAGTTCTCCGGCTTGGTGTATTCATCCAACCAGGTGTACGGCGAGGCGAGCACCAGTAGCCCGCCAACATTAAGTCGCTGATGGATGCTGGATAAAAAGCGCGCCGGCTCATAGAGGCGGTCGAGCAGATTGCCAGCCAGGATCAGATCATAGTCAGTGAACTGTGGCTTCAAATTGTGGGCATCCCCCTGGAAGAATTCAATCCGTTCGCCAGTTACATGCAAATCGAAGTCGCTGAGACGTTTTTCGTGGTAGGAGATGATTTCACCCTCTTCCGGCAGCTGGTAGTGAATTACCCCTTTTTCCTGAAACTGATGAGCAATGCGGATAAACCGGGCGGAGAAGTCGATGCCGGAGACGAAGGCGAAATGTCTCGCCAATTCAAAGCTACCCCGACCGACGGCGCAGCCGAGATCAAGGGCGCGCTGTTTCGGCCGGTTGCCCATCGCCTTGAGGCAGAGGTCTGCCAGCCGTTTTGGAAAGTTGCCGATGTTGAATTTGTCAGGGCCAAAATGTGCATCGCAGTACTGGGCGACTATATCGTCGGTTTCGTACATCGCTTCAGATTCTTCCAGTGGTTGTTCGGAGGCGACGTAACGAAAGCCTGCGTGTTGGAAAAAATGCCGGCGGAAGGCATAGCGGCTGTCGCGGGTCGCTGCGTTTCCGGTTGAAATCCAGGAGCCGCCCTTAATCAGGTTATGTTGGGTATCAAAGGTCGGGGTTGAGAAATCATCGTAGTAGGGGTGGACTTCAAAACCGCCAAAGCCGCTGATCGGGGTTTCTGTCCACTGCCAGACGTTGCCGACGACATCAAAAAAATCCCCCTGGCGAAAACGGTTTACCGGACAGGAAGAAGCCCAGTGCTCTAGATTGATGTTTCCCGGCGCCTTTTCCCAGGAAGGCTGATCGGGCAGTTCCAGTTGATTACGTAAACAGTACCATTCATCCTCGGTCGGCAGGCGAATCGGTAGCTCCGTCTGCTTCGCCTTCCAGTTGCAGAACGCTTTGGCTTCCAGGTAATTAACTTCAACCGGCCAGTCCCAGGGCATATCGATCTCTTGCGCCATGGTGCGGAAGCTATAATTCTCGCCCTCCTTGATCCAGAACAGCGGCTGCTTGGCTTTGCTGAAGCCGACCCAGCGCCAGCCCTCGTCGGTCCAGAAATCCTGTTTGCGGTAGCCACCGGCCTCGACAAATTCCAGGAATTCCTGATTTGAGACCAGAAACTTGCTGGCCTGAAAGTCCTCGACAGCAAAGCGGTGCTGGCCGAATTCGTTGTCCCAGCCGTAGAGGGGATGGTCTTTGTTTTTTCCTAATTCGACCACTGCGCCTTTCACCGGTAAGAGCTCATTTTGCGGTGCGCTGCCGGTTTCGTTGCAGATCTCCCAGAGCGGCAACTGGCGGACCTTCGCCAGTGGCATCCGGCGGATGATTACCGAGGAGGTTTCCAGATGGATGCGCTGATGTTCAATCCCCATCATGATCGCCCAGAACGGGCTCTCCCAGGTGATCGGCAACTGTAATGGTAGTTCGCTGATCACCCCATCGACCAGGCTGCGCACCTGATCACGGTAAGCTTTCAGCTCGGCGACGCTCGGCCAGTCGTAGTTGGCTTCATTTAGATCATCCCAGGACATTTCATCAACCCCGACCGCAAACATCGCTTCGAAGCGCGGGTTGATCCGGTCGGTGATTATTTTGGCGATAATCAACTTATTGATATAGAAGGTCGCGGTGTGACCAAGATAAAAGATCGGTGGATGGCGCAAGGGCTCGGCACGCAGGTAAAAGGCCGCATCATCGACCAGGCTGGCGTAGAGTTGTTCATCGATACTGAAGGTTTTATGGAAATAATCACGGATTTCCTCGCGCTTTTGTTCGGCTTTCCCCTGGTTGAGGATGGTGGCGCGGGTGTTGCGCAGCTCCAGCTGTTGCATGTCTGCCTCCGGCTATTTGGAGTTGTGATTTTGCTTGGTGACACTAATGGTAGCATTTTTTTTTGAAAACTGCGTTTTTCCAATACTCATCCAGATCTTCGAAATCTGCGAGAGCGGTTTTCCTGTCACTGCGGAGTGGATAAATATTCATTTCGGCATCCGATATGCAGTGGTCCCCTGCAATATCTTTTAAAAAGTGCAGAAAACCTTATTTTTCGCTGGTCTCAGGCCATTGCTCAAGTTTTTCTGCCCAAAAAAAGTGCACTCTCTGCTGCGGAAAGAACCGCCATCACTTTATGAACGCAATCTCTCTCAACCTTTGCAACCTGCCCCCCTGGGCCATCGCCTCACGGCTCTACAATCGCAATCCACAGCCGCTGGAGATTCAAGGGGTACAGTGTAACGGCAAGCCGCTGTTCGCCAAGCTGGAGACGGTTTTCGATCAGATGGAGAGAGGGCAGATTTTCCACGACTTCATGGATGTCCGCTTTCAATTGCACCAGTGGGAGAATCAAGCCTCGCGCAGCAGCCGCAAGGCGTTGAAAAACAGTTACTTGCGGTTTTTGCGTGGCTGGTTGTTCGATAGCAATTCAATTGAAGGAGCGGTCCTCAAAGGTTGGGTTGAATCGCGGCTCGGCTTGCCGCCGTTGTTCCACAATGAACCGATCGATGATATTCATTCCGAGGCCTATTTCCTCTATACAGTTGAACGGATGAAAGGTTCGGCCCGCACCAGCGCCATCCTGCGGCAGCTCGACCTGCTTTACGAGTTTGTCCAGTATGAGCTGCGCAGGCGGCATCCGGATGAGACCCATCTGACCCTGTATCGCGGTATCAACGATTTTTCCGAACATCAGATCCTGGAGCAAAGCGGTAAATATGAATACCTGTTGCGGCTGAATAATCTCAATTCATTCACCGATGATTTTGAGAAGGCTTGGGAGTTTGGCAGCCGGGTGATCAAGGCCGAGGTGCCGCTGACCAAAATATTTTTCTGCGGCGGACTCTTGCCGAAGTCGTTGCTGAAGGGGGAAGGGGAGCTGTTGGTGATCGGTGGTGAATATGAAGTACAGGTGTTGATCGGAGGCTGATGATGCTGCGCGAAGAACTTGATAAAAAGGCTCGGGCGGTATTTTTAGGCGTGGCCCTCGGCGATGCTCTCGGGGCGACTACCGAGTTTATGACTCCTGGCGAGATCCAGGCTCAGTACAAGGTCCACAAAAAAATGCGTGGCGGCGGCTGGCTGGGAGTGAAGCCTGGGCAGGTGACCGACGATACCGAGATGTCGCTGGCAATTTCAAGGGCGCTATTGGCCAAAGGTGCTTGGGATAGGCAGAAGATTGCCGACCAGTTTCTCGCCTGGATGCGTTCCAAGCCGATCGATATCGGCGCGACTGTCCGCAAGGGGATCCGCAGCTATATGCGTGACGGCACCCTGGAAATGCCGCGCAACGATTGGGATGCCGGGAACGGTGCGGCGATGCGGATGGCCCCGGTAATCCTGTTTACTCTCGGCGATGACCGTTTGTTGGAGCGCTGCACCCTGGAACAGGCGCACCTGACCCATAATCATCCGCTCTCCGATGCTGGCTGCATCACTTTGGGGCGGATGGTCCAGGCAGCGATGCTCGGTGCCGACCGCTTTCAGCTGCATGGCATGGCCCGTGAGCTGATCGCCGCGTATCCGAACTTCAAGTTCAACAACTATAAAGGGCAGGCCTCCGGTTACGTGGTCGATACCCTGCAGACGGTGTTTCACTATTTTTTCTCCACCGGCAGCTTTGAGGAGTGCCTGGTCGGGGTGGTCAACCAGGGTGGCGATGCCGACACCACCGGGGCGATCGCCGGGATGCTGGCCGGCGCTTTTTATGGCCTGGACGAGGCGCCGCGGCAGTGGCTGCGCAAACTCGATCGGCAGGTGCAGGATGAGATCAACCAAAGCGCAGTAGAACTGCTTGATCTCTCTCCCTGGGTCGCCAACGGCATTCAGATTCAGGAACTGTCAGGGAATCTCTGGGAATATTATAACCAAGGCTACGTGGTCGCGATCACGACCAATGGCAAGGTGGCCCGCAGTGGCAACAACGTAATGGCACGCGGAACTGCCAAGCAAGCTGCGCAACGCTTCCCGGATTTGCCGCAACTGCTGGGAGACAAAATCAATCAGTTTGGCAACCATGTGTTTGATCTGGGCCAGCGACTGGTCAGCTTTCCGGTAGAGCATACCCCCTGGGAGGTTCCTGACCTGCAGTTGATCAAGCAATCCGGTGAAGAGTTGCGTCAACTGGTTGATCGCAATGGCTGGGAAAAGGTCGTTGTCCCGAGGCCAGGGTGCGGTGGGGGTGGGCTGAGCTGGGGGGATGTGCGGCCACTGCTGGTGCCCTATTTTGATGAGCGGTTCAGAATCATCAAGGCACCGGTGGGATAGGGTGAAAAGCATTATCTGTGGTGTTGAGTTTGAGCCGCAGAGCCCTGCATTTCGCTGACAAAGAACAAGGGAGCGAGTTGGGCACAATGACTGTGCCGGGTATGTTCACGAGCAATGACGCCCGTGTGGAGATGAGCGATCTTTATGCGGGATTTTTATCTGGAAAGGAGCAAACCATGAAAAAAGAAATCGAAAAACTGCCGTTGGCAGAAGCTGCGGAAGCGATGAATACCACAGCGGTAAACGTCATGATGCATATCAAGCGCGGCCTGCTCAGTGGCGAAGAGGTCGATGGCGACTGGTATGTGCTGGTCGATTCGCTGGCCAGTTTCCTGGATGATCCGAGTCGCGGCAGCAATGGCAGTATTTGCAAAAGTCACTGCAAGCACGGCTGTGGTTCGAAGAGCGCCTAGGGGGATCTCATGGGAATTGAAATCAAGCCGTCTGACCTGCAATATAAATATCTGCGTAACAAGGAATTTCGTGATCAGCCGCGGTTTACCGGCAAGCCGGATCCACGACCCTTCGACCGGGACAATCTTTGGGAGGTCCTGAATATGTTTGAAGTGGTGATGGATGGGTTGAATTCTCGCGATGGCGAGGTGCTTGAAGAAATGGAAGAGGTTCTGGTCAAGGAACTGCCCTCATTTTTGCGCAGCTGGGAAGAGGCCTATGACTATCTCTACCACGTGATGCAGGAAAAATTCGCGCATTTGGGCCTTCAGCAGCAGTGAACCTGTTTCAGCAAGGTTTGAAACGGGCGCCAGTTTTCCCTTGCCACCCCTAAACTATAATCGGCGGGCGTCTGACCGTGAATTTGATCGTTGAGCAAGGTGTCGAGTTGCGGGGTGAGTGCCAGGCATTGGCAGGGACGTTGCTGAATCGATAAGGAACAGCCGTTTTCAAGCAGAAACCGGCAGCCGTGCTCCGTCTCCTGAGGGGCCGGTATCAAGACGCCGCCCAAGTCGCGTAAGGCCAGGAAACGTTTTCTAAGGGTCGTAGCCAGCTGCTCGGCCAATGGGATGTCGCCGGCGAAGAAAATCGTGAAGAAGCGTTGCGGATTTTTCAGACACCGGGATGCCCTTGGCAGCACCGGCCTCGGCACTGCTGGCAGATCTTCTCATCGAAATGGGCATCGAGCATTTGCGGGCCTGTGGCTGAGGATTTTAGCGAAAGAAATTGAACAGATAAAAGTTTACTAAATAAGGGGATAAAAATGCAATCTGCAAAACTAGGTGATCGGGTTGTTGTTCAGTATATCGGGACCTTGGACAATGGCCGGATTTTCGACAGCCGCGATGGGGAGGATCAATTGGAAATCATCCTCGGCAGGGGAGAGGTTTTTCCAGCCCTGGAACAGGAGATTGTCGGGATGAAGCCGGGAGATGTGAAAAATATCGTTATCCCTCCTGATGCGGCCTATGGTCCACGTCTGGAAGAAAATATTCTCAAGTTAAGGCGTGAGATGTTCCCTGCGGAAAAAGAATTACGTGTCGGTCAAAAATTGAGTCTGCAGTTCAAGGATGGCCAGGAACGAGTCATGCTGCTTGTCGCAGTAGATGAGAGTGAAGTTGTTTTAGATGGGAATCATTCACTGGCGGGGTGTGAATTGACCTTTGCATTGAAGCTGGCGGAGATTTTAGCGGCATAAAAAAACTGCGGTCCAAATGTGGACCGCAGTTTTTTCTATTGATGGCGGGGCTGACGAGACTCGAACTCGCGACCTCCGGCGTGACAGGCCGGCGCTCTAACCAACTGAGCTACAACCCCCTAGTGGTTGTTGTTTGAAGCGGAGCGAAATCTACACCATCCCTGGCGGATCTGCAATAGATATTTTAACTTCAGGCAAGATTTTCAACGGCGGCCGAAAATCGAGCCGAGCACGCCACGGATAATCTGCCGACCGATCTGACTGCCGATGGAGCGGGCGGCGCTTTTCATCATCGCCTCGGCGGCCGTCTGTCGTCTGGAACCGCCACTGCGCCTGGCGGCCTGTCGCTCGGCTTTTTCCGCTTCCAAGCGAGCGCGCTCTGCCTCCTCCTGCAGGGCGGATTCATTCGCTTTTTTCTTCAATAATTCATAGGCCGATTCGCGATCGATAGCCTGTCGATAGCTGCCGCCCACCGGCGAACGCTGCATCATGGTGGCGCGTTCGCTGGCGGTGATTGGGCCGATCTTTCCTTCCGGCGGTGAGATCAGGGTCTGTTCGACTGGCGTCGGGCTGCCATCATCATCCAACACCGAGACCAACGCTTCACCGATGCCAAGCTGGGTGACCACCGCTTCGGTATCGAGGTTCGGGTTCGGGCGGAATGAATTGGCGACCGCCTTGACGGTTTTGCGGTCCTTGGGAGTGAAGGCACGCAGGGCATGCTGGATCTTCATGCCGAGCTGGCCGAGGATGTCTTCCGGGATGTCCAGTGGGCTCTGGGTGACGAAGTAAATGCCGACCCCCTTGGAACGGATCAGGCGGACCACCTGCTCGATTTTATCGAGCAGGCTTTTCGGCGCGCCATCAAACAGCAGGTGAGCTTCGTCGAAAAACAGCACCAGCTTCGGCAGTTCGGCATCGCCGGCTTCGGGCAGCTGTTCAAACAGTTCGGCCAGAAGCCAGAGCAGAAAGGCGGCGTAGACCCGTGGCGAACGGTGGATCAGGGTGCTGGCATCGAGTAGACTGATAACCCCGCGTCCGGAAAAATCGCAGTGCATCAGATCTTTTAGCTGCAGGGCCGGTTCGCCGAAAAAGAGATCGGCGCCCTGTTCTTCGAGCACCAGCAAACGACGTTGGATCGCGCCGACGCTGCTGGAGGTGATGTTGCCGTATTCGCTGCGCAGGTCCTTGGCGTTTTCACCCATCCAGTTCAGCAAAGAACGCAGATCTTTTAGATCGAGCAGCAACAGGCCATCATCGTCAGCGATCTCAAAAGCCGCATAGAGGATGCCCGATTGGGTTTCGTTGAGATCGAGCAGGTTCGACAGTAGCAGCGGCCCCATCTCGGAGATGGTGGTGCGCACCGGATGCCCCTGGTCGTTGTCGATACTCCAGAACAGGCTGGGGCAGGGTTGCAGGCGGTAATCTGGGAGCGGGATCTTGGCCAGCCGTTCGTCGATCTTCGGATGCGGTTTGCCACTGGCGGCCAGGCCGGAGAGGTCACCCTTGATGTCGGCGGCAAATACCGGCACGCCGAGACGCGAGAAACCTTCACTGAGCACTTGCAGGGTGACAGTTTTACCGGTGCCGGTGGCACCGGCGACCAGTCCGTGGCGGTTGCTCATGCAGGCCAGCTGTTGGATCAAGCGACCGTTGCTGGCACCCAGATTGATTACAGGTGTTGCCATCCTTACCTCCTGTCAACAAGCAGATAGATCATTATATAGCGGTGCTAAAGCCTCGTTGAGATTTAATTGGTTGCGGCGCCAGGGGCACCGGTGGGGACTATTGCTGGCTGACGATCTTTTGCTTCAGTTGTTGAAATTCTTCCCTGGTGATCAGCTCGTCTTCCAGCATCTTCGCCAGCTGGCTCAGCTCTGCGACCTGGGGATTCCTTGGCGCTTCGAGCTGCTTGATCTCCTGAGACGGGCCAATTTCAATCAGCTGCGGTTGATTGTCGTTGTGCCCCAATTTTACCGAGGCCATACCGCCGAGCAGACTGATCTCCAAGGTGCGACCCTGAAAAGCAGGATCGTTCATCAGATCAGTCAGCTTGCGTTTGTTCTCCTGGAAACGGCGGAAAAAAAGGTAAGCCGACCCGCCAACCAAGACGATTCCCAGTGCTGTCAGCAGGTATCTGAAATCGTAGAGGCCTTTGATGAAGACTACTGCAGCGCCAAGGCCGAGAATTAACAGGATGTGGAGCAGCAGGACAAAATAGCCAAGGAACACACCACTAAAATGTCCCTTGTTCTGTTCGTTATTGATAGTCATCGTTATACTTAGAGCTTCTCTCGTTGGGCCGATCAGTCGATTCTTCAGGCGATTCATGATAAATCCGATAATCTCCTAGACTAGCATAAATGCAGGATTCCTCATAATGACAATTCAAGCGTCAGTTTTTGCCCTGGCGTTACTGTCCCTGCATGATCGCCTTTGCTACAATGGGAAACCGGCTATCCGAGTCAAGATAGAAAGGACTCTCGCTATGACAACGGCTTTTCCCCTGGAAATCTTCTACGATGGTTCCTGTGTCGTTTGTTCCACCGAGATTGAGGTCTACCGTAAGCAGAACCCGCAGGATCGGTTGCTATTTATCGATATCAGCAGTGAGGCTTTCAGTGCTTGTGCTTATGGCAAGGAACAGGCTGATTTTATGGCCCAAATGCATGTCCGCGACAGCACAGGGAAGTTTTTCGCCGGGGTTGACGCTTTTACGCTGATCTGGCAAGCCTATCCCGCTGGCTCGGTTTATCGGCTTTTTTCTAGACTGGTCGGGCTACCGGGCCTCAATTTCCTGACGCGCTGTGGTTATGTTCTGTTCGCGCGATATCGACATTTGCTACCAAAACGCAAACCTGACTGTACCTCGGGCAGTTGCAATCTCAACCATCCCCGTTAAGGAAAAGTCTAGTGTCCAGTGCGGTTAATGGTGTCATATAATTCTGAGTCATTTTGGTCGATGTCAAGGCGCGCCGACGCAGGCCTAGCCATAGTTAAACCAAGGAGGCGCAACGCGGACAGCGGGCAAAAGGGCCTGAATTAACAGGCAGGATTAACCGCACGGGACACTAGTTGGTTAAATGAGTCTGGCGATTCGATGAATAATCGTTATAATGGTGCCGGCAATCTACTGACACGGGAGGATAATGGATGCAAGCGCTAGGAATCGATATTGGTGGTAGCGGGATTAAGGGAGCGATCGTTGATGTTGACACTGGGGAACTGCAATCAGAGCGTTTGCGAATTACCACCCCGACCCCCTCTACCCCGGAGGCGGTTGCTGCTGCCGTGGCTGAATTAGTTAAACAGCTTGACTGGCATGGCCCGATCGGTTGCGGCTTCCCGGCTATTATTCGGGCTGGTGTCGCTAAATCGGCCGCAAATATCGACCCCAGCTGGATCGATATCGATGTTGCGCAGATTTTGCAGGAGACCACCGGCTGCCCGTGCCTGGTGATCAACGATGCGGATGCTGCAGGCTTGGCGGAGATGCGCTTCGGCAGTGGCAAGGGCCGAACCGGGGCAGTGATTATTATCACCATTGGCACCGGGCTCGGTTCAGCATTTTTTATTGATGGCAAACTTTACCCCAATACCGAATTAGGGCATTTAAGATTAAAGAACGGTCCGGCAGAGCGCTATGCGTCTGCTGCGGTGCGAAAAAATGAAGATCTGACCTGGAAGATCTGGAGCAAGCGCTTAAATAAGTTTTTTTCTCAGGAGCTTTCCAAATATACATGTAGCAACTGCAACATCTGCACCTGTTGATATAATAAGATCCGGCTTTTCTCTTATTAAAATAAGCAGGGATTCTATACAATTCTTCAAGAAAAGGAATGTCCTCAGAATAATGTTGCAATGTCTGGGATGAGTAACGAAGTACACTTTATTACTTAAAGAAAATTCCTCTAAAGCGGAACTTCTATAGGTAACATAGTATCTATCATATTTGAGTTGTTCGGTGGCCTTTAACGCCTCAGAAAGATGACCGCCCGCTGAACAGGATATGCAAATTTTTATGTTGCGCTTGCGATTGACCATCTGGGTTTGTTCATCTCAGTAATACTATTCAGAGCATTCCAGTTTACTCTGTGAAAGTCATGAATGTTTGTCATAATCATCCAGAAGCGCTGTTTTCCCTCCAGATTTTTCGTACCATTTTTTACATATCTCGCCAAGATCTTTCAAAATGATAGGGACCTCGTCAGGCCGGTGTTTCACATGTTTCATATTGTCATAAAGCTCAAGGTGAAGCGGAAATTTGGCAAAAAAAGCA